>JAGOEH010000113.1 GCA_017997825.1 Candidatus Delongbacteria bacterium
CTGTCGGTGAATTCTCCGGTCCCCACCCGGATCATCCGGCCTGGGCCAAGGCGGGTATGAATATGCGCCAGTTCACGGAAGAGATCGTCCGTATTGACATAGATGATGGTATGCGGATTGTTCAGGTAAAATCGCAGAAAACAATACTGACAGTGGAAGGGACAATTGAAGGAGGATTCCAGAATGAAATATCCGCAGCATAAATAATGCTGAGTTCCCGGACATTTATGAAAGAAACGGGTTTGCTTGACATCCAGAATAATCTGATCGGGCGCGTAGGGAAGCCTTTTCAGATCAAGACCGGATATTACCTTCACCTGATCCGGATTAAGCCGATCCAGAATCTGATGAGTCAAGGGATAGGATCGCGCCCTTTCGGTCAGGATGACATGTCGACAGCCTGACATCACCTTAGGCCGGCGGGGTGAAATTCAGTTTGGGCTGATTCTTGAGATGATTGAAAATACGAATGCTCTTCAGAATAATTCCAATGATGCGGACTTTATGCTCCGGCATAATCTGGGGCCTGAAATCAGGATTGTCCGGCAACAATAGAATAAAATCACCCTCTTTATGATAATACCGCATTATCGTGTAATAATCATTATAATCCTGAACCTCCGCCAGCACGATCTCTCCGTTCAAATCCTGTCCCTTATAAGTTCCAACCAGACAAATGTCTCCCTTTTTTATTCCGGCTTTCAATAGGCCGTCATCCGGCGCCGTGGTAAAAAAATCCAGATCGGGATGATAAAAGTTCAGGGAGTTTTCAAATAACTGAATGACTTCAAACTGCATGGAGGGAAGGGGCTTAACAAATCCCTTCGGCAGTTTGGGAATGAATGGGATCGACTTGATATTTAAATGGGAGACCGCATAATCCAATCCATTGATAAAATTGGAGTAATCCTCCTTGACGAAGTCAGGTAAACGCTCCAACGTCACCATTAGCAGGATTTCCTTATAGTCCGAATTAAAGTATTCCACGATCTTTTTCAGTAATTCATCCCCGACCGGAGTCGGATAAGTTGACTCCAGCAAAGAAATATAGGCCTGCTTTTTACCCAGGATCTTGGCCAGATCTGACTGTAACAGTTTACGATTCAAACGGTTTTGCTTCAACCAGTCACAAAATCGCATAATTACTCCCTGTTTGGTTATCTCATTACGTTTGGAAATCCAATGAACCTATATGATTGATCTCCCTTTGGTTTTTACAATATATAAATATATATTAGTTCTTGAAATTGTCAAGTAGTTTTTAATTCCGGCCTACATTTTTTTAAAGCGATGGTGATTTAGGGAAAATTCCTGATTGACGGATTCCCCCCAATCCTGTGTCGACAGAAGGGTGGGGGGGGTGATGATGAGAGTGCGGGGTATGGATTATGGGCTTGGCTTTACCCAAAAAAAAAGCCTCCCTGAGGGGGAGGCTTTAGACTCCGGTGGACGGACTCGAACCGCCGACCCGATGGTTAACAGCCATCTGCTCTACCGGCTGAGCTACACCGGAACATTTTTGCGATCTTAATATATAGTTTTTCAGCCGGCTTGTCAAGTGGAATTTATCACACCGGTGAAAAAAACACCTCATATAGCGGATAGTTTATGTCGTGAATGATCTATATAACTACTAATATTAGAATAAGTTATCAATGCTCGCAATCTAAAAAATCAAAAAAAGTAGTTTTTTTGCAATTCGCAACCCAATGACAAACAATGCGATAGGGAATATGAGATAAGTGATATAAACTGATTAATTATGTTCATAACAAATTGAAAGATAATAACAAAAAAAATAAAGAATAAGAATAGAAATATAATATACTGAAATAAAAAGAGATACGAAAACTGTCTTTTAGGGATGGATTCTTTTTTTCTAAAAATACTGCTTGACATTTAACAAAAGATTGATAAATTATTTTTTATGGTGAAAAGTGGTGAAAAGTGGTGAAAAATGGTTGGCAATGCTCGTGGCTGGTTGAATAACCCCTTGATTTTCCATTAGAAGGTCGCATGTTTGAATTTAACGGAACATACTACAATTCCATTGATCCCAAAGGCCGGATCGCGATTCCCGTTAAACTTCGGAAATCGATCAACGATAACACCGTGGTGATTACCCGGGGATTGGATAAATGCCTGTATCTCTATCCGAATCCTTCCTGGCAGGAACAACTGGGAAATCTATCCAAACTGCCTCAGTCCAATCCCAAGGTTCGCCAGCTCCGCATATTCATGGTCGGAAATGCGGATACCGTTGACCTCGATAAGCAAGGCCGTATTCTGATCAATACCTCGTTTCTGGAATTCCTGAATCTGAATGATCATGAAAAGAACCGGGTGACCTTTGTGGGTGATATCAACAAGATCCTGATATGGAATCCGTCCGAGTATGAACAGTATATGGCGGCCGCCAATCAATCGATGGAAAACCTGTCCCAGGAATTTGATTTTGAATTTTAACCCGGACTGGAATCATGCAGACAAGACTGATATCTGAAATTCTGGTGTTTTATTTTCCGGATCAGCCAACCTTGGCCCAGGTCAGACAGCTTTCGAACAAGCTCTCGAAAACCAGGGCCGTCCATGTCGTCTTCAGTTTCCGAGATGTGCGGCACATCCATTATCAGGTCGCCAAAGCCATTATTGGATCGAGTCAGGAAATCAGCCGGCATGGCATCAAAGTGAACTGGTTCAATCTCTCATCTCATGTGCGGCAGATTTTCATGTTTGCCAAAGAGCTGAATGATCGCCCTGAACTTTTCACGGGAAAGCATAATGCATTCTTATCATAAACCGGTCATGCTTGAAAAAGCCATGGACCTGCTGAACGTCGATCCGCATGGAATCTATGTGGATGGGACCTTGGGGGGAGGCGGTCACAGCCTGGCCATCGCCAATCTGCTGGCTCCCGACGGATGCCTGATCGCACTGGACCAGGACGAGGAAGCCCTGTTGTTCAGCCGGAATCGGTTGCCCAGAGATCGAAATGTGGTGGCTTTCCGCGATAATTTCGAGTTCTTTGACCGCCGCCTTCAGGAACTGCAGATTGAGATGATCGACGGTATGCTGTTGGACCTTGGAGTCTCGTCCCACCAGATTGATATTCCCAACCGTGGATTTTCCTATCAGGATGACGCCAGTCCGCTTATTATGAATATGGGAATGGCGGATTCCAATGCCCGCGACATTCTGAACCGCTATGAAAAGAGCGAGCTGGTCCGGGTGTTTCGCAATTATGGCGAACTGCGGTTTCCCCAGCGTTTGGCTCAGGCCGTGATCGATTACCGCCGCCTTCAGCCCCTGATGACGGCCGGCGATCTGAAGAATGCCTTGATGAGGTATATTCCGCCCCAGGAACGGATTAAGGAATTTTCAAAACTATTCCAGGCCATCCGGATTGAAGTTAATCAGGAGCTCCGGCATTTGGAACAGGTTCTGCCCAAAATTGCGACTCACCTCAAACCCGGCGGGCGAATGGTCATCATCAGCTACCATTCTCTGGAAGACCGCGTGGTCAAGGAATTTTTCCGCCTCGAAAGCCGGGATTGCATCTGCCCTGAAACCTGGCCGACCTGTCAATGCCATCATCATGCCAGTCTCCGGGTACTGACCCGAAAACCGCTCGAACCGGCCCCGGACGAAATCATGATAAATCCTCGCTCCCGCAGCGCACGAATGCGGGCAGCGGAACGAATCGGAGGTTGAAATGTCCTATCATTACCGTTATCAGCCCACCAACCGTAAAAAATTAGACTATACCAAAAAACTGATTGAACCGGTGATCTTTCCCTATAAGCGAATCATGCAAATGCTGGTGATCATCCTGATTATGCTGATTTTCCAAATCTATAATCATCTCAAAATCTATCAGGACGCCCTGCAGGTCTCCCGGCTTCACCACCAATTGTATCTGCTGGAAAAGGAAAACAACAATCTGTATGTCAATATCCAGCATCTTTCCTCGCTCCAACGAATCTCTTCCATCGCCCGTCGGGATCTCAAAATGGTTTTTCCTTCCATGGAGCAAATCATGATCTATACCCATGATAAAACGATCAGTAACCGGTATTTTGCTCGATTGTAACGAATTAACCTTACAGGATACTCATGCTGATTGATCAGATCAAAACCTCTTCTCCTGTTTCCCGTTTAACCCCGGCTCACGTCCGGAACCAGAAAATTCTACTGCTACTCTTCTGTCTTCTCTGGTCCGTGATTATCGGCCGTTTGATTTATCTCCAAGTGATTAAAAACGGTTATTATGAAAAAAAAGCCGATTGTCAGGCCCTGGTGCGCAAAGAGATTCTTCCCCAGCGCGGAACCATCTATGACCGCCATGGGGTCGCTCTGGCGGTCGATCTCAAGTGTTTTACCTTCTACGGAGTTCCTTACAAAATTACCGATATCGATCGAGTCGCCGAGGTTTTTTCACGCTATACCGGAAAACCCCTTCTCAGCATTAAAAATCAGATCCGCAAAAACCGGAATTTCGTCTATCTGGCTCGCCGGGTCGGTGAGCAGGATGCCAAGCGAATCGAAGACCTCCATCTGGATGGGGTTTACAGCAATCCTGAGGATATACGATACTATCCCATGAATGGAATGGCCTCTCAGGTCATCGGCTATACCAACATTGATAATCAGGGCATTGAAGGAATTGAGTACAAATTCGACTCGCTGCTGGCCGGAGAAAAAGGCTATATATGGGCAGTCCGCGATGCCAAAGGCAACCTGTATGAACTTCCCAATCGTATCATCAAAGCCCCGGTCAATGGTCAGGATATATACACCACCCTGGATCTGCAAATCCAACAGATTCTTGAAGATGAACTGATCGAATCGGTCAGGATCAATAAAGCCGAACTGGCCATCGGCATCATTATGGATGTTAAAACCAATGAGGTCCTGGCTATGGCCAACGTCCCCCTGTTTGATCCCAACCGGTTTCCTCGGGAGGTCGTCAATGAAAATAGCCGTAATCGTGCTATCACAGATATGTATGAACCCGGAAGCACCTTCAAAATGATTCCCGCCTCCGCCGTTTTAGAGGAAAATCTGGTTACTCAGGATGAACTGATTTTCGCTAATGAGGGCGAGATTCGGATCGCCGGCGAGGTTATTCATGATCCGAGTCCCTATGGGTGGATGACGTTCAAACAGATCATCCAGCATAGTTCCAACATCGGTATCATCAAGTTGGCCCAGCGGCTGACTCCGAACAAATTTTTCGAGTATATCAAGTTGTTTGGATTCGATATGCAGACCGGGATTTTACTCCCGGGAGAAGCCGCCGGAATCGTTCGTTCCCCCGATCAATGGTCGGCTCGATCGCTGGCGACCCTCTCCTTCGGACAGGAAATTGCCGTTACCCCGATTCAACTGATCAATGCTTACAATGCCATCGCTAATCACGGAATATTGTATGAGCCACGGATACTTCGACGAATCCATAATCCCAACACCGGATTCAATCGCGAATTTACCAAAACCAAACTGCGGCAGATCATTTCGGAACGCAATGCGATTCTGGCTATCGAGGCCCTGGTGGCAACCGTGGAGGAAGGAACCGGTACCCGGGCCCGGCTCCCCTTTATTCCGGTGGCCGGTAAAACCGGCACGGCTCAGTATGTCAATCCCAAAACCTTCAGTTATTCACCGGGACAAACCGTTCCCAACTTTATCGGATTTCTGCCGGCGGATGATCCTCAATACAGTTGTCTGATCATCATTAAAAATCCCAAGAGCGGAAGTACCTCCGGCGGATTGACGGCCGGTCCCGTTTTCAAACAGGTCTTTGAACGTATCTATTCACTGCCGGACAACCAACTGCAGCGCTATATCGTCCAGAAAAAACTCTGCTTGCCGATTCACGAAAATGAAAACCAGGATACGGCTTCCTTCTATATCGCCGCCTATCAACAGGGAACTCAGGTGACTCTGCCGGATTTCAAGAAACGATCCCTGTCGGAAGCCGTTATCCTGGCCGGCAAGCTCGGCCTACGATGCGTGGTCTATGGAAAAGGATTGGTCTATGATCAGAATCCTAAACCAGCCAGTTTGGTTAAACCCGGGAAAAGCATCCTGCTGTATGCCCGCGATGTCAACTACAAGCATTATAATCACCGTCGACAAAGCCCCATCTATACCTGTGAACCTTAAAAAAGGACCGTCTGCCCTGTGAATATCGGCCGACTCTTTACTGAAGTCCAGTCCCATCCTGCCATCGCCGATCAACGATTCATCGGAATACAGTTCGACAGCCGTCAGCTTCAGCCGGGTGAGATCTTTCTGGCTATTCAATCGGATACCAATGACGGTCATCACTATGTCGAGTCCGCGATCCGATCCGGAGCGGCCGCCGCTATCGTCAGACAGGATTATTATGACCAGGCACCCGATTCACTAAAATCCTGTCTGATTCCAGCCTCCGATCCCTTATCCCTGATCCGCCGGGCCGCTTCGGACTATCTGAGCATTCTGAATCTGAAAGAAAGGATCGCGATTACCGGTTCCAACGGTAAAACATCTACCAAGGAATTCCTCTATCAGATCATGAAGTCTTATTACCCCTGTGCCGCAACCGTCAAAAACTTCAACAATCACTTGGGTCTGATTTACAGTATATTAAAAATGCCGATCGGTATCGAATATGGAATCTTTGAGATCGGAACCAATCATCCCGGTGAGATTGCTCCCCTGGCGGAATTGATTCGGCCGACCATCGCAATCATTACCGGAATCGGATACAGCCATATTGAATTTTTTCATGATCTGGAAACGATTGCCCGGGAAAAATGCTCGATGCTTCACTTTATGCAGGGTTCGGCCATCGCTGTCTTCAGAGCGGAAAACGATCTGCTGGATAGAACCGTCAGGGCGATCCCCAAAATTCAGGCCCTGAGTTTCAGTCTGGATGAAAACCTCCAGGCACCCTATACTTATCGCACTACTGAACGGGGTTTGATTTCGAACGGGCAGGAATTCACTACCACCCTCGATTTTTTTGCACTCCATTCCAATCTGGCTGCCGCCATCACCTGCGCCAGAATACTGAAGATACCTGATGCGGTGATTCAGATTGCGGTCAGCTACCTGAAACTGCCGGATAAACGGCTGAATCTCGAAAATACCGGACGTCTGCTTATTATGAATGACTGCTATAACGCCAATCCCGATTCGATGACCCTGGCCCTTCAGACTATGGTCAGGATTTCAATCCATTATCGGAAAAAGGTTTGGCTGGTTTTGGCCGATATGCTGGAATTGGGACAGGCTTCCGAAGAACTGCATTGCCAGGTTGGAACTGTGATCGCTTCCCACGCCGCTCGATGGAAGGGGATTTTGACCCGCGGAACCTATGCCGGTCATTATACGGCCGGACTTGATCCTGAACAGGTCATCACCGGACACTATAAGGATAATGATCAATTATGGCATACTCTGGTTTCCCGACTGGAACCCGGAGATATCGTGCTGGTGAAAGGATCAAGGGGCATGGCCTTGGATGGTATTGTCAAGGAGTTGCTGAAATGGTAAAACGTGATGCCGGCGGATCGATGGATTATCTTATCATTGTAATGGTGGCTCTGATTTCAGTGATCGGCATCGTCATGGTCTTCAGCGCCGGATCGGCCATCTCTTCCAACTCGATGTACTATCTGCAGAGCCATCTCTCGAAATGCTTCCTGGCAGTCGTGTTGCTGGTCGTATTCAGCAAGATCGATTATCATCATTACCAGGGAAAAAGCTTCTATCTGGTCTTGATCAGTTTTGCCTTCCTGTTTGTTTTGCTGACCGCCAAGCTGTTGGGACTGCAATTAGCCGTCCGTAATACCTATCGCTGGATCAATCTTGGATTTTTCAATCTTCAGCCTTCTGAAATGTATAAAATTGCCATCATCATATTTCTAGCCGATTCGTTATCACGAAAACAAAGCTCGATCCGCAGTTTTTCCCAGGTTTATCTGCCTCATCTGATGATTATCGGCCTGGGATTCCTGATGATCCTGGCCGAACCCGATTTCGGAACAGCTACCGCTGTCATGTTGGTCAGTTTTCTGATCATGTTCATGGCCGGTATTCCTAAACGCTATATCATCAGTACCCTGGTATTGGCGCTGCCCCTATTATACTGGGCGGTTCGATCCTCGGCTTACCGATGGGCCAGAATCATGGGATTTATGCATCCGGAATCGAATATCGACGGCATCAATTATCAGATCAATCAATCCCTGATCAGTATCGGCAAGGGAGGGATTCTGGGCGAAGGGTTCGGACAGAGTACCCAGAAACTCTTTTATCTTCCGGAAGCCCATACCGATTTTGTGTTTTCAATATACAGTGAAGAAACCGGTCTGATCGGTTCGTTGGTGCTGATTCTTCTGTTTACGGTGATCCTGTACCGGGGGTATAAGATTGCCCGTTCCTCCCAGGATCTGTTCGGATTTTTGCTGGCTGGGGGAATCGTGAGTATGGTGGCGCTTTACGCCGTTGTCAATATCGCGGTGGTATCCGCTCTGCTCCCGACCAAGGGGCTTCCGTTGCCCTTTGTCAGTTTCGGCGGCAGTTCCATGATGTTCAATATGATCGGAATCGGGATCCTGCTGAATATTACGCGGCATATTCTGCCGGCATCTTACAAGGAGAAGATGAATGAACTGGAACACCGGTAAGGTCAATCGAGGCCGGCCTCACAGGCCTACCGGAAAGCGGAGCTTCCCGTTCGGGACGCTCATCGGTGTCCTGCTGATGGTGATTTTCATTGTCATGGGAAGCATTATGCTCGAAAAGCATCCTCTGGTTGGTTTGACTTCCATCTCGATCGACTCGATGGCGTGCCTGAAAGGACAGGTCGTTCAAAAAATGATGCAGCCCTATGTGGGTTCCAAACTGAGTTTTGAGACAATCCGCACTATCCGTCATGAGTTGGAGCATTCCGGGTATTTTCGATCCATCCGGCTGGAGCTCGAAATGGACCTGACTCTTAATCTGGTCTTGACGGAGGCTGAGATTATCGGTACCGTGATGCGTGACCGCCTCTATTATATAAATCGAAACGGACGGCTGATACCGGTCAACTGGTGGAAAGACAGTCTGATTTTACCCGAATATGAAGGTCTGGTTTTTGATTCCGGACGGGTGATCTCGGTCCAGTCTTTTCGGGAGGCCTCGGCCATCATGGATTATTTGAATGAAGACTATCCTGGTGTCTATAAACAAATTGCCAAGGTCTATTTCGACGGGAAAGAGGATCCCTATTTTTTAACGAGAAATCGGAAACTGCTCCGGATATCCACCCAGACCATGAAGAACAATCTGGGACGGTTTAGTGTCCTCTATCCGGAGCTCAGTCATCGTGATGACTTTGAATTGATCGATTTACGGTTTGATAATCAGATCATTACTAAAAATAAGGACTGATAGAAGGAGGCAGTATGGCAGAAGATCAAATCGTGGTTG
>JAGOEH010000114.1 GCA_017997825.1 Candidatus Delongbacteria bacterium
TCAATTCCGAGAAGGGCGGCACCTACTACTTTTTCTCGGAAGGCGAACTGATCGAACGGGTTAGATACTATGCCAGGATAACGGCCATTGATCCGACCGGTCTCTATTCCACACCCTCCTCCTATCTGTATTTTTATATCGACCTGGAAAACAACAAGCCGGTTGTCCTGACGGAACCCGATACCGTCGCCTATGAGGATTTGGAGTATCGATATATTCTGAAAGTTTTCGATGATGAAATGGATCGGGTTCGGATTTCGTTTGTTCAAAAACCTGAGGGGATGGGCCTGGATTCAAGTCAGATCCGTTATGAGATGGATACCTTGTATGCACCCATCATCTGGGTTCCGAGTGCTGTTCAACTGGGAACTCATCGGGTACGTCTCAATATCTGGGACCAGATGGATCGAGTGGTGATTCAGGAGTATGATTTGAAGGTTTACCATACCAATGATCCGCCTGAGATTATCCGTCCCGCGCATGATACGTTATATCATATCCGAGTCGGTGATCACTACAGCGTGAAATTGGAATGCCGGGACCAGGACGGTATTGATAGTATTCGGTTTGTGTTCCAAACCAAACCCAACTGGCTGAATGTGGGGGCTTATACTCATCACCAGATGGACTACAGCTTATCCTTACAGGGGACGCCGACTGAAGCCGCTATCGGAATCAATCGGGTGGTTTACCGGGTTATCGATGACAGCGGGGCTATCGATCTCGATTCCTTTCGGATCGCCGTCCATAACCAGAATCTACCCCCCGGAATCCCTTCATTGCTTTCCCCGGCCAACCGGAGCCGGGTAACCACCACCAAACGCCCAACGCTGATCTGCTTGCCGACGACTGATCCGGATCCGGAAGATACGGTTCTCTATTATATGTTTGAAATTGCTTCCGATAGCCTCTTTACCAATATCGTTACCTATATGACCCATGTTCAGGCGGTTCAGGGACAGGTCCAGTGGACCATCCAGATGGATCTGAGCGAGAACATGGTTTATTACTGGAGGGTGCGGGCCTTCGACGGTTTATCCCTTGGAGGTGACTACAGCTCTTTTTTCCGGTTTATGATCAATACCGTGGATGATCCTCCATCCTTGGCTCCTGAAATCCTTTATCCCCGTTCCTATCAGATATTTCATTCCTCCGATTCGATCTTTTTCAGATTTCGGAATCCCTCCGATCCCGATACTCCCCTTGATTCATTGCGGGGTTATATGTTCATTTCCATGCGCCAAAACGGAACGATCCTTTATAAAAACGATAATCTACAATTCAACTGGGCCGGTAACTATACCGAAGTCAATCTATCGGAATTCTTTCAGCAGAATGAAGCTGCCGTCGAGAATCAGTGGATGTTTTGGAGGGTTTTGGTTCAGGACAATTCATTCGGTCAGGCTTCATCCAGGCTGGATACCTTTGCGGTATCCTTTGTCGATGAGGCTCCCCATCCGATCCAGTTTTTTATTACCCGGAAAGATGAAGTCGGATATCTGTTCGGTGAAGGAAAGCTCGAAACCAACAATAATTATGTATTTTTCCAATGGACACCGCCGGTGCCTCCCTCGCCGGATCCGGAGGATTCCATTACCAATATCTCCTACAAAATTTCCATTTACAATGCCGGAACCGGGTTAACACTGATCGACAGCTTGTTTACCAAGGTGGATGCCCGTTCGATATACAGTCATGAGGATAACAATCTGGTGAGTGGAAGTTTTCAGTTGGCGGACAATATTCGCTATCGGGCCGCGATTCAGGCTATGGATAAGAATGGACGGCTTTCGGCTATGACCTTTGGGCCTTATTTTCTTTACAATGAACGGAATGATGCCCCCTATCCGCCGACAATCCTCGAAATTGAAGATATGGATGGTAATCATGTCCTGCGTGATACCCGCGTCACACTGGTTTTTGAAACACCGGGGGATCCGGATTATACCGATTCAATCTCAAGTCTGGTTCATTTTCTGGAGGTCGGGAGTGACTCGTTTTTCAATTCCATTGTGTATTCGGATAGTCTGATTTATGCCCGGATCAAACCGGGAGTGGTAACTGCTTCGGCCGTCCGGTTTACCTATGCTTTTCCGCAGGAGCTTGATAATTATCAGGTTTATTATATCCGAATTCGCTCCCGTGATGATGAATTATTGTTTTCAGACTGGAGTGATCGGATATGGGTGGAGATCCAAGCCGGAAACCGGCCGCCGGAAAAACCCACTATCATTTATCCGGAACCCGATCAGGAGATCACCGACACCGATCTGCCTTTAATGAGGATTAGTCGGGCGGTTGATCCCGATGGACAACCACTCCATTATTTTTTCCGATTGTATGAGGTTTTAACCGCCACCTATCCCGTCGACAGTTCCGGTCTGATTCCCGATACAACCTGGAGTGGTGCTTTTCTGTTAAGTGAAAATTATCACTATCGGCTGCTGGTGCGTGCTCATGACGGACAGCTTTACAGCCCGTATGACTCGGTTGATTTCTACATCAATCAGGAAATTGAAGCACCTTCAGTACCTACCTCCTTCCGGATCAAGGATCTGAAAAACGGAATCCTGAGCAACAAACTTCCAATATATACATGGCAGGCCTCCTGGGATGCGGATCCCTTTGACGCGGCCGCCATCTACTACCGGATCGCTCTATTTTCTTCAACCGATACGGCAGCAGCCTTATGGCAGTCTCCCCCGATTACGGAGATCCGTTATCTGACGTCTGAATCCGATTCATTGGCGGAAGACAGCAGCTATTGGGCCCGGATCCGGGCTCAGGTGGATAAACACCAGCAGCGCTCGACCTGGTCGGAACCAGTCTATTTCAAGGTCAATACCCAGAATCAACCCCCTTTCGTCGAACTGCAGGGCCAATTGACCCAAGAAAACCAGGTTTTCAAAGGTATTATCGAAATTCGCTGGATCGCCTATGATCAGGATGAGGATTCCCTCAGTGTATCGCTCGAATACAGCGGAGACTATGGAAATTCCTGGACGCTTCTGCCCCTGGCCGATATGCGTGATGATTCCATGCGGATCAATGACAGCCTTTATCTTTGGAATTGTAATGATGCCTATACCCAATACGGAGAGAAGAATTCCCGAATCCGGATTTCGGTCTCCGATGGAACAACCCCGGTCAGCGTTGTTTCCCCGCCCTTCACCATTGCCCGATCCTCAGGTCCCCAACCCAAAGTTTTCTCTCCGGAACATGAACAGACCCGAATCAATTTTACCATGGAGGAATCCGGAACCGTATCGATCCGGATTTACAATATGGCCCGGAAGCTGGTTCGGCGGTTGGTAACGGATTTATACTGCCAAACCGGCGATCACTATGTCGAATGGAATGGACACGACGATCATGGCTCAATCCTGCCCAACCGTATTTATTTCATCGTACTGGAAAAACCGAACGGGAAACGGGAATACAGCAGTGTGGTAATTATGCAAAAATGAAAAAATTAAGTTTGATACTGATCATCCTTTTATTGATGGTGTCCGCTATGCATGCCCAATGGTTCAATCGGCAGGAACAGGTGTTTTTTGTTCCCCGGCAGATGGCATTGGGAGGCGCCGGCACTGCTCTGGTGGATCCCCAGGCTATTTTTTTCAATCCCGGAGCCGCCTGTCTGTTCGATAATTATTATTTCAATCTGGCGTATTATTCCTGGCGGATCGAGAACCTCAATCAGGTTCTGTTTAGCACCAGCATTCCCCTCAATCACCGTCATATGCTAAGCCTGGCCTTCTCCGATTTCGGTCAGGACAAGAGTGATTTCCAGTATTCTGAAAATCGGTTTTCCCTGGCTTACTCCAATAATCTGATCGATGATCTCAACTGGGGGATACACCTCTATTATTTCAGGCAGAATGTCGGTTATAGCGGCATCGGATCAATGGAACTCCCCTCCGCGATTACCGGCTGGATGGTGGATTATGACGTAGGAATTCTCTATTCCCCCTGGGTCGGGTTCCGGTCCGGGCTCTCCATCCAAAATATGCGAGGGGGGAGAATGAATTATAACCGTATCAGCGACCGCACCAGCATCCATTCGTTCTGGACACTCGGGTTTTCCTATCAACATTCCCGATTCAACTGGGTATTGGATTTGAATGACCGAATCCAGGGCGGGGTTGAATATACCCCTCTACCCGAATTGATCCTCCGATCGGGATTGAGCAAGGATCTCCAGAGTTCCGACCGCTGGACGCTTTCGATGGGAGTGGGCATCGATGTCTCCGGGATACAATTCAGCTACACCTATCTGCCGCATTACGATCTTCCCGACATTCATCTGGTGGCCCTAACGGCTTCCGTCACCAAGCAGTCCAAGGCATTATTACTGCGAAATGCGTTTGTTCCGTCACTTTATACCGCGCTGTTTCAGCACTATGCCAATAACCCGCCGGCTTATGTGACATTGCAGAATCAGACCTCGGAACGAATCCGCCTCAAACCCGGTCTGAGAATCCCGGGACTGATGAAAGAGGCCTCTTACAGCAGTGACTGGGTGGAGCTATCCCCCAAGGAAATAAAGCAAATATCTGTCCCCCTGATTCTGCCTCCCCAGGTCGTCAATCTTTCCGAAAACTTCAATACGCAAGCCGAATTCAGAATTCAATTTATGCATTCCGGCAAAGAGTTCAATCTACTCGAAAAGCGAACCGTATCGGTTTATGGCAGCCGATATATGACCTGGGATAACATAAAAAAACTGGCATCATTCATCTCACCGGCCGATTCCTCGGTCATCAAGTTTACCCGCCAGATGCTAAGAGTCGATCTGGATGTTCCGGATTGGGACCTGACCAATACCCATTTCCAGTCAGCCGTTTTAATCTATGGCGGATTGCAGCTATTGGGACTGAAATACATCAAGGATCCGAATATCCCGGACATCACTCCGCAAACCGATCAACTCGATTATGTCCAGTATCCGGCCGAAACCTTCCGACGCAAAACCGGTGACTGCGATGATATGGTTGTTCTGATGGCCTCCTGTCTGGAATCGGTAGGAATCGGTACAGCTCTGATTTCCATTCCGAATCATATCATGCTGGCCTTTCATTCGGGACTGAAAGTTCAGGAAATGGACCAGTTGTCGCTCAAACCTGATGAATTCATCTCCTATCAAGGTGAACTTTGGGTTCCGCTCGAAATCACGGTTCTCGAGAAAGAGAACTTCCAGAATGCTTGGAAAAAGGGAGCTCAGACCTGCAATACCTATAAACAGAATCCGCAGTTCGAATTTATTCCCCTCAGTGATGCCTGGAAGATTTTCCCCCCGATCGGCAGCTTTATCAATGGAATTTCATTCGTCATCGATTCCAATCTGATCCGGAATTCCTGGCTTACCAATATTCAGACCGTTAAAGCCGGCCGACTGGACCAGATCGAAAGCTTCTTCAAACTCAAAGGTTTTCCGGATCAGGCTCAACGATACAATAATCTGGGGGTTTATTACGCCCGAATGGGATTCTACGATTTGGCTCAGGCTGCATTCGAAAAATCGATCTCCTTCAATCCCAAATTCTGTGATCCCTTTGCCAATCTGGCCAATATCCACCTTCAGCGATCCGAATACTCCCAGGCCATTCTGATGGGTAAACAAGCCATCAAGCTGAAAAGCGGCGATGCCGAGCTTCACCTTAATCTGGCAATCGCTTATTTGTTATCCGGAAATAAAACCCAGGCCGATTTTTACCTCAAAAAGGCAATCACCCTCAATCCATCCAGAAAAGACGATTATGAAAAGCATTATAACAGTTGTTTGCCTTAGTATCATCCTAACGATTTCCATTCTGATCATCGGATGCGGCGAAAAAGTATCGATCGAAAAGCTATCCTCACAGCCTCCGTCGGATACGACGCAACCTGATCAGCAGATCGACAATGCCCAGATCCAACTGACCAACGGTCCGGTTGTTACGGCCATCATTAAAGCCGGTCGTATTAAACAGTATGGCCAAACCCTTTATCTGGCGGATAGCAATCTGATTATCCATTTCCTGAATCGAGAAGGGGATACGGTATCCGTTTTAACCTCCAACTACGGCCGTATCTATCCCCAGACCAACGATATGGAAGCCAGCGGCGATGTCGTGGTCACCAATCGGGATACCCTGATCCTGTATACCCAGTCGTTAAAATGGGATAACCAACGCCAGATCATTCATACCTCCGATAAAGTCAGAATCGAACGAGGCAAGGATTATCTACTGGGTAAAGAGTTTGAAGCCACCTCCGATCTTAAAAAATATACCATCAAGCATGTCTATATTTCCACCTTTCAGGACCTGAACCGGATCTATTAAGAAATAAAGGAGTCCAGATGACGACATTGAATTGGGAAGATCAGATCGAAATCGATGATATCGGCCGGTATATGGAAGAACTGAGGCATGAATTTGCCCGGCATGGGGTAAGGGTGAAACTGGAAGATCAGAGAATGGAATTGAACTTCCCTTTTCAGGGGCTTTCTCCCAAACGAGTGATTTCATTGGTCGATGCCGGTCTGATAACGTGGCGGAAGCTTCGGGATATTGACCAGGATTACCGGTTCACTTTTTCTTTCAGCCTGAAACGGGCTTTCTATATTTTTACCTTTTTCCCCTTTATTTTAATTCTCATGATGCTGGCTTATAATTATTATACCAATCCATTTTTTTCATGGAATTGGACCAAACTGGCCGTTTTAGGGCTGGGGAATGGGGGATGGATCTATTTTCTTTATCTGAAGACTAAGGTGGAAAATCACTTTGTCGATATTTTTAACAATGAATAATCTAACAAGGAGAGAATAATGGAATCGACATTGGACAAAAATCTATTGAAAGAGTTTTATCTGGATTACGAGTTTGCCACCCGTGCCCTGCACGCCGGTGAACACCTGCTGCAGCCCGGAAAGAGTGTATCCCACACCAATGCTATTTATCCATCATCCACCTTTATTTTTGAAGATGCGGAACACGGCCGGGATATGTTTCAATCCAAAAAAGAGGGTTATATTTACACCCGGATGGGAAATCCGACAGCCGTGGTGCTGGAGGCCAAGCTGAATGCCCTGGAGGGGAAAGAGGTCAAGATGAAAGATCCTGAGAACACAAGGGTTTCATCCATCATTTTTTCATCCGGAATGTCGGCCATCAGCAGTGTAGTTTTAGGTTTACTGGATCAAGGGGATCTGTTGATCCGGGGAGAGGAATTGTATGGATGTACCGATGATCTGTTCCAAAAGGTCTTGCCCCGGTTCGGAATCAGTCAGGTCGAAGCCGATACCACCGATCTCCCCGCCTTTGAGAAGATTATGTGCCGCTATCCAAGGGCCAAAGTTCTCTATTTTGAAACACCGACCAATCCGACTCTCAAAGTAACGGATATGGAGAGCGTGGTCAAAATAGCCCGCCGCGTCAATCCGGAGATTGTGATTGTGGTCGATAATACCTTCGCGACACCTTATCTGCAGAGGCCTTTAATGTGGGGTGCCGATGTGGTGGTCCACAGCACCACCAAGTATATCGGCGGACATGGGACGACGGTCGGTGGCGCCTTTATAACCCGTCACGATTGGATCAAAGACCGGGTCTATCATGCCATCAAAGATCTGGGAGGATGTCCCAGCCCGTTTGACGCCTGGTTGATCAATATGGGACTTAAAACCCTGCCGATCCGGATGGAACGAATCTGTTCCAATGCCATGATTATGGCCAATTTCCTGAGATCCCATTCCTGTATCAACAAGGTTTACTATCCGGGTTTTGAGGATTTTCCGGGCCATCAGATCGCCAAAAAACAGATGAACAACCTCTTTGGCGGCATTATTTCATTTGATGTCAAGGGCGGATACGAGGCGGCTAAAATCATCATGGACAATACTCATCTGTTTGCCTTGGCCGTTAGTCTTGGAGGAGTCGATTCGCTGATCCAGCATCCGGCCACCATGACCCACGCCAGTGTGCCGGAAGAACAGCGGTTGGCCACCGGTATCACCGACGGCTTGATCCGGATCTCGGTCGGACTCGAGAATGTCAACGATTTACAGCATGATTTGGATCATGCCCTGAAACTGATCTGCCATTAATGATCCTTTCAACCTCATGAGGGGTATTCACCGATGATGCCTGCCATTCCTTCAGCTCCCGGTCGTTATGCCTGGTGGTTCGCCGGATTGACGGCCGGGTTGGTTGTTCTGATCTATATCTTCGAACTGCAGTCCAACCCGATTCTGGACCATACCGCGGTCAGACTGATGATTGTTTTATTGCTGCTGTTTCCCTACCGCCGCGTCCGAATGGCGCAAGGTATCTTCTATCTCTCCCTGGTATTGCTGGTCGTGACTGTGATTTCTTATGTTTTTGATCCCATCGTTCCGGTTCTGATCGCCTTCGGACTGGCTTATCTGGTCAATCCCTTGATCGATTGGCTGGAAAAGCGGTGGCGGCTACCTCGTTGGATTTCCACCCTGCTGCTCCTGATCAGTGTCCTGGCAGGAATCGGCCTGCTGGTTGCCATTATGATCCCCTTTCTGTTCCAGCAGATTACCCTCTTGTCTCAGAATTTTCCTCAGTATCTGATCACCCTACAGGGAATGATCGAATCGATTCGTATCTTTCTGGCCCGTTTTGGTTTGACGATGGAAGGGATGGTCGATCAGAGCGGATTGACTCAAAACCTTCAGGGTATCCTGAATAAAGTGGCCACCGGCACCTTTAAACATTTGGATCAGCTCGGGAATATGGTATCCAAGATCCTGAATATCCTGATCTTTCCATTTGCCTTCTACTATTTCTCCAAGGAATTCAACCGAATGAAAAGGGCTATGCGCGATCTGATTCCGGAGGTTCACCGGGATCAGATCATCCGCTATTATCGGGATATCGATCAACTCGTGGGAAGCTTTATCCGGGGCCAGATTGTCGTTTGTACCCTGGTCGGTCTGCTGACCTATGTGGCTCTGGTGGTGACCGGGTTCGATTATGCCCTGTTGATTGCCCTGATGGTGACATTTCTGAGCCTGATCCCCTATATTGGAACCTTAGTTTCCGTCGTAACCGCCGTGTTGCTGGCTCTGGTTTCATCCTCGGTCGGCATGGCCGTCAAAGTATTGATTGCGATGGAATTGGTCCAGTTCACCGAAGGAAATTTCATTACCCCGCGCATTATGGCCAGAACCACCGGGATGCATCCCCTGGTGGTCATGATCGGTGTGGTCATCTTCGCCGAATTGTTCGGTTTCTGGGGCATGCTGATGGCGGTGGTGATGTCGGCTGTCACCCAGTACTTTTTTCTCAAGTTCGTCTGCTATTACCGCCAAAGCTCATGGTTTTCGAACCATCACCATTCTTCCACAAAGGACGATTCATGAAAAAGCTGATCATTTTGGTT
>JAGOEH010000115.1 GCA_017997825.1 Candidatus Delongbacteria bacterium
GAGTTCTTCTTCCATCTCGATCAACTGAACAAAATGATATAGAAACCAGGGATCGATTCCCGTGATCCGGTGAATTGAATCGATGCTGATCCCCAATTCGAGCGCGTATTTGATATAGTAAACATTGTCCCAATAGGGTAACCGGAGCCGCTGGAGAACCTCCTGTTTTACCGTTTCTCTCTCATCATCACTCAAATCGGGACAATAATAGGGGTCTTTCCCGTCGGCGCCCAAGCCTCCCCGGCCGATTTCCAAAGATCGGAGCGCTTTCTGCAAGGCTTCTTTAAAGGTGCGGCCGATCGACATCACCTCTCCGACCGATTTCATCTGGGTAGTTAAAATCGGCTGGGTATGAGGAAATTTTTCAAAATCCCAGCGGGGCACCTTGACCACGACATAATCCAGAGTCGGTTCGAAAGAAGCCGGGGTTTTCTGAGTAATATCGTTCGGAATTTCGTCCAGGGTATACCCGACGGACAGCAGGGCGGCTATTTTGGCAATCGGAAATCCGGTGGCTTTGGAAGCCAAGGCGGAGCTGCGGGAAACCCGGGGATTCATCTCGATCACTCTCATATCCCCATTGCGGGGGTTAATGGCAAACTGGATATTCGAACCTCCTGTATCCACTCCAATAGCCCGGATGATTTTGATAGCCGCATCTCTCATCAGCTGATATTCCCGATCCGACAAGGTTTGTGCCGGAGCCACGGTCAGGCTGTCACCGGTATGGATACCCATCGGATCAAAGTTTTCGATCGAACAGATAATGACCACGTTATCCTTTCGATCTCGCATCACCTCCAGCTCATATTCCTTCCAGCCGATAATCGATTCCTCGATCAGCAGCTCATGGGTTGGGCTCTCCTGAAATCCCCATTCCACCATGGCTTGATACTCTTGGCTGGTGTGTGCGATATTGCCGCCCGATCCCCCCAGCGTAAAGGAAGGACGAATGATGGCAGGGTATCCGATCCGTTCCACCAATTGGAGTGCTTCTTCGGCCGTATGAACAATGCCCCCGGCGGGAATCGGCAATCCGATCGATTCCATTGTCCGGGCAAATTGCTCCCGGTTTTCGGCCTTATGGATGGACTCGATGCTGGCCCCAATCAATTCCAGGCCATACTTTTCCAAAATTCCCCGTTGATGCAGCTCAACGGCCAGATTTAAAGCCGTCTGCCCGCCCATGGTCGGCAATAGCGCATCAGGTCGCTCCTTCTCGATGATTTTAGTCAGGAATTCACACGTCAGCGGTTCAATATAGGTCCGATCCGCAATATCCGGATCGGTCATAATGGTGGCCGGATTGCTGTTGACCAGCACTACGCAGTACCCTTCCTTGCGGAGAGCTCTTACCGCCTGAGTCCCGGAGTAGTCAAATTCGCAGGCCTGCCCGATCACAATCGGTCCCGAGCCTATCAACAGGATTTTTTGTAAATCCGTTCGTTTGGGCATCGTCTTGCTCCTCAATCGTTTTATAATAGTGGATAATATAAATTCCGTTCCAACCTATCCGGCATGGACCAACCTGATGAACTCTTCAAACAAATAGGCCGTGTCATGCGGTCCGGGAGCAGCTTCAGGATGAAACTGAACCGAAAATACCGGATAGTTTCTGAAACGCATTCCCTCATTGGTTTGATCATTCAGATTCATAAAAGTGATCTCAACCTTATCTGCCGGCAGGCTTTCCGGATCGACCGCGAAATTATGATTTTGGGATGTAATATGGATTTGTCCGTCGGATAGGCGTTTGACAGGATGGTTCAATCCATGATGCCCATATTTCAATTTGAGGGTTGTCCCGCCGGCCGCCAACCCCAGCAATTGATGCCCCAGACAGATACCGAACATCGGATAGCGGGGGATCAGCTGGGTGATCAACGATACCGCCGAACACAGCGGAGCCGGATCACCGGGTCCATTGGAAATCAAGATTCCATCCGGAGCATAACTGGTGATCTCATCCAATCCGCATTCCCAGCCAAACAGCGACACTTCACTGCAGTGTTTCAGCAATTCCCGGATTATCTGAAATTTACAGCCGTAGTCCAAAACCGCTATTCGCCGCTGAAACGGGGCCTGCTCGTTCCTCCAAATCCGATTCTGCCGCGAATTGAGCGTTTTCACCAGATTCTTTCCCACCATACTTCCAAATTCCTGGATCTTTTGCCTCAGGTAGGATACTTTAAAATTTACCGATGAGATCACACCCACCATACACCCTTTTTCTCTCAATATCCGGGTCAGTTTTCGGGTATCAATCTCCGAAATTCCGGGGACCTGATAATCCTTCAGGAACTGATCCAAACTTTTATCAGCCCTGAAATTGCTGTAGGCGTGATGATACTCTCTGACTATCAATCCCTCGGCATAGATCTGTTCCGATTCATGATCCTCAGTATTGATTCCGTAGTTTCCGCATTCCGGATAAGTCAGGGTGACCAGTTGTCCCTTGTACGAAGGATCGGTCAAAACTTCCTGATAGCCTGACATTCCGGTATTGAAAACCACCTCTCCCACCTTTTCGGTCGGAGCGCCGAAGGAACTGCCCCAGAGGATCGTTCCGTCATCCAGATAGAGGATTGCTTTTTGGTTCATAGTTCTTTCCTTAAAGGCTATATATTCCGTTCATCCGCCAGGATCATATCGGCGGCCTGGCTTAACGAATCAGCCATCAGATCGGGATTAACGTCAAATTCATGATCCTGACCGCCATGACCGCTTCGCACCAGAATTGTTCTTAAATTTAGCCGTTGGCCGGCAAGAATATCCGAGGTCTTGTCCCCCATCATCACACTGTGAGTCAGGTCGACATTCAGATCGGCGGCGGCCTGTTCCAGCAACAATGTCCCGGGTTTCCGGCATTGGCAGTTTTCCCGCAGGGAGTGAGGACAGTAATAGATCCGATCGATAATGACTCCGTAAGGTTTCAAGGCTTTAAACATGGCACGGTTGACCCGGTAAAAATCCTCATGGGTGAAGTAACCGAGTCCGATCCCGGCCTGGGTGGTAATCACCACAATCCAATAGCCCATATCCTGGAATTTTTTAAGACCCTCGCCGGCTCCGGGAATCAGACTGAAACGTTCAGGTTGATGCAGATACTCGATCTCGGTATTGATGGTGCCGTCCCGGTCGACAAACAATGCCGGTCGGCATTTGGACGGTTTGATACTTAAATGGACCGTACTCCCGGATTCCGCCGATTTCCAGTCCCGGCTCGGAGACAGAAGAGAAGAACTCAGGTCATCGGGCGGGGGTGAACCCGTTATCACCCCGTCTCTCATGGAGCGATCCGGAGCGTCATCCTGCCGGAAGGGGCGTTCCGGTTTGGAAACCGGGAAGGGATCCGCCGGTCTCAATGAGGCGACAGCCCGCTCCACAATCCGGGTTGTAGAAATGGAATAAGTCAGAGGCAGGATTTCCACCTTCCCGCCATAAGCTTTAACGACATCAGCCGACGTAAGCTGAGACGGAGAATAATCACCGGCTTTAAAATAGAAATCCGGCTGAAGGGTGTCTAGATTGGTCTGGTTCCTGCGTTCATCAAACAGAAAAACATAATCGACCGACTGCATCCCGGCCAGCGCGATCTGACGAAGGTGTTCTTCCACCAAGGGACGGGAAGGCCCCTTATATTTTTTCACCGACTGATCGGAATTCAGTCCGACCACCAACAGATCACAGCGGTGCCGCGCTGACTGCAAAAAATCCACATGTCCGGCATGGAGCAGATCAAAAACCCCTGATGTGAATCCGACTTTGAGCCCCTTCTCTTTGGCCTCCCTAACAATCACCGCCAATTGACCCCGGTTCTTTATTTTGGATTGCCATTCCGTCATCGGTCTATTCCTTCCTCTATCATCGCCAGACTCTCCAGAAAATCCGCTGCATTGAGGGCATGACTCAATAATTCCCGGCGATCCTCCCGATAAAGAATTCCGGACAAATACTGTAAATACTCGCGATGCTGATTCAAGTGGGCCTGGGGGACAATATCCAGAAAAATGAGATGCACCGGTTTATAATCGATGGATTGAAAATCGATTCCACCAGGGACGATCCCAACGGCCAGCTGAAAGCGGTCGATCAGATCCGAATAGGCGTGTGGAATTGCCACCGACAGGCCAATTCCAGTCGTCATCTTCTGCTCCCGTTTCAAGACCTCGGCGGTTAATACCGTCACCATCTCAGGATCAGCCCAGCATGAAATCAGTTCGCGCATAATCGAGGGTTTATCGCGACCCTGAAGCGGAATGATAATCCGGGATGGGGAAAGCCACTCACACAGTCTCATCGGTCTATTCAATCCCGTAAAGGTTTTTAATTCGGCTGATCATTTTCTCTTGATGGTAATTCTGGGCCTTCAGATAGGCCGACAGGGATAACTCTTCCAATTGCTTTTCATTCTGGTAAAAAAGCTTGATCTTCTGCGCCAGCTCATCACAATCCTTCTGATTGACCAGCGTAATACTATCAAAATCTTCGGCCAGATCGCTCAAATAGGGCTGATGAAACGCAATGACCGGAACTCCAGCCGCCATGGCCTCCAGCGGGATGATCGAATACTCCTCGCTGATATAAGGAACAATTAAAAGATCCAGAGCCGGAATGACGTCGTAAATCTTTTCACAATATCCTGTAAAATTGACTTTCTTCCGAAGCTCCAGCGTCTTGACCATCTCATGAAGATCGCTCTTCTGGGGACCATCCCCAATCAGTGCGCAGCGTATATCGGTCTGGTCTTTCAAAAGCGCTACGGCCTGCAGCAGATAATCAAATCCATTCTTTTTCTCGAACCGGCCGATTGCACCGATGGTAAAACCCCGTTCCGGCAAATGAAATATCTTGCGATACTTGTTCTTTTTGTACGGCATATGACCGACATAGAAACGTTCTGAAATCCCATAGGGAATCGTCTCAATCTTGGAATAATCAGGCTGATAGGGGTAAAGCAATTTCTGCTGGCTCTGCGAAATGGTGATCACCCGTTCCAGTTTACGCAGCGCCAATTTATCGATTAATCCTTTGATATGAATGGATTTCCCGGTATGAAAGGAATAAAAGAGACGCGAGCTGGAACAGCCGAAATGAGCCGCTAGAATCAGCTTCAAAGGAGCATTATGAAAATGAATGATATCGAACTGACGGCTCTTGAAGTAACGATAGAATTCCAGTAACTTATTAAATTTCAGATGGTTAAAATCCATCAGCTCCAGATGATAGCCTGAACCCGCCATCTTTTCTGTCCAGTTGCCCTCCGACGGAGACAGAATCGTCAGATCGATTTCCTCTTTCTTCAGGATGCGGGCAATATAGTAAATATGGGTTTGAATATGGGAATACCCGCCCTGATTGCTGACCATCAAAATTTTTAACTTCTTTTCAGTGTTTTCCATAGTATCCAGTATCCTTTAGCTTTGATAGGTTGATGCTTGACCAGATGAAAACCGATCCACCGAAGCAGAAACCCGGTCATCACTATATATCGAGTCAAACATCCGGATATATACGAACGATTTTTCCTCATAAAAATGATCAGACTGCCGAAATAGTTGGCATAATCCGATTTCCAGTAAGAACAAATAGAGCCGGCTTTGGCCGCACTTTCACCTCCCGCGTGCCGGATGGAATGGTTGGACGAGTAAACAACCCGATATCCTTTTTTATATAGTTTATAGCAGATATCGGTATCTTCGAAATACAAGAAAAACTCCGGTGAAAAACCCTGAACCTCCCCAAAAACGGATTTTCGAAAAAGCAGCCAGGCTCCGTTCAAATGAGCCACTGAATGGTAGGGACCCGCCTCATGGATAAACCGGTCAGAGGGTAGGCGGTTTAACAAATACTGAGCCATAATTTGAATCAGATTCGGGAATTTCCCGAATGCTACCGGACCGATCGATTTCAGTTCCTGATTGAGCTGCATGACCCCCATCACACCGACATTGGGATGCTGATCCATATAATTGATCAACTCATCCAATCCGGTTGTTTCCAACAATTCGGTATCATTGTTGAGTACCAGCAGATAGTCTCCCTGAGCGATCTCCCCGGCCTGGTTATGCGCATACCCGAAACCTCGATTGGTATGGTTTCGGATGATTCTAAACGGCGGGATATCGGGTGAAAATTCAAGCGGCACCTGCCCCTCTCCATCGGCTGGAGTATTATCAATGACAATGATTTCATAGCGGATATCCCGAATATAAAGCGGTATGCTTAGTAAACAGCGGCGGGTAAATTCCCAGGTATAATAATTAATGATACTGAAGCTGACTTGAACTGATTCCATACAAACTGTAAAAATAACAGATTACTCCATTAAAAGCAAGTGAAATATTCACGCCCTCGATCATTATCCCGCCGGAGAGCTGCCTGATTGACAATCGCTTCTGAGCGGACACTCAACACAGTCCGGTGCTTTTTTCATGCAAAAGGATTTGCCCAGATTGACCAGCAGGGCATGAAACTGATTCATGACAATAAAGGCTTCCGGTAAATGCCGGGTCAGCCGATCCTGCCAGTCGGCATAGTGTTTCAAACAACCCAGTCCAGGGTCCAAGCGGGTAAATATCCGACGGGTATAGGCATCCACCACCATCCAGGGCTGATTATAGGCATAGAGCAGAATGGAATCGGCAGTTTCCTCTCCGACTCCCCAAACCTTCAACAGAGCGCCACGGGTAGCTGGTCGACCGGCATGGATATAGGCCAGAATCTTGAGGGCTTTTTGGTTATAATACCCGGAAGAACGAATCGACTCGGCCAACTGGACCGGCGTCAACCTCAGTAACTGACCGGCATCCATCCATCCACGTTTTTTCAGCTCGACCAGACAACCGACCACATTGCTCCAACTGGTATTCTGAGTCAAAATGGCGCCTAAAGCAATCTCCAGTTTTTCGGAATCGTTCTTTTCTCGACTTGAAAAGGCTGGGTCATACATCACCCCTGATCCATCCGGTTTCAACAAGGGCCACCAACCGGGAGGCCCATACCAGTTCAACAGCCGTTCATAAATCCTAATCACTTCCATTCGTGTCGACCCAAAAACCTTTTCCACCCCCAAATCATAATGGTCAACCATCCTAGCCCCAAGCCTCCCAGATAGATATACCAAGGTATCAGCTCCATTCCACTCCGGCTGATCGATTTGAGTCCCAGGCTGACCAGGACGATACCGAAGGGTAAAAATCGCGCCACCTGCAGCACCGTCATAATCTCCATGTATTCCGCCAGCAATAAAATCAAATAGTCAAAAATCATGGTCAAAACACTGATCAATCCAAACACCATCAACATCGTTCCCCATTCTATATCGAAATAGAAACGAAAACCAGTCACCAGCAGAATATGGAAGAGCGTGATAATGAGACGGAGAACGATCGGCAGCATAAACCGCGAGGCGGCTACCACCTTTCTACCCAGCGGTGAGGTCATCACCATCACCAGGGTATGATTCTTTTCTTCGTAATCCACCAATCGTGATACAATCGTGTACGGCAAGAAAAATGAACACAGGAAGAAAGAGGCCATCAATTGATAAAAAGGATTCTCACGGTGAAGGTATCCGAACCAGGCCAACAAAACCATCAACAATGCCAAATTGATCGCCAGATGATAGCGCATGTTCACCAGGTAGATCATCATCAATCGAAGTGACTTAATCATAACGGATACTCTTTAGAATTGTCAAAGCGAGTTCCTTCAAACCAATAGGACGAATGCTCCCTTTAAGCTCCAAATCGGAACGATTGAAATCGGAGGGAAGGATCATCAATTCGCGATTGCTGAAAACCGCGACACGGTTGAGTATATCCGAGATGATCTCACCGGGTGAAAAGGAATAAAGAAGGTAGTCCCCGGCTGGGAAATCGGCTATAACAGTGCCGTCGGAAATAAAAACCAACCGGGTGGCAATATCCTCCATATCTTCAATAATATGAGAGGAAAAGAAAATATGACATCCATCCGATCGGTGATACTCAAGTAATAATTGAATCAATTCCTGACGCACCAGGGGATCCAGTCCGGAGGTCGGTTCATCCATCACCAGCAGTAGGGGATGATGGGAGAGGGCACAAACCAGGCCCAATTTGGCCAGATTGCCTTTCGACAACTCACTGACCCTCTTTTGGCGGGGCAGCTTTAGCCGCCGAATCAGCTCATCCATCCGGGATCGATCCCAATCGGAAAAAACCGAAGCCATGAAAGTAAGGTTATAATCACATGAGGCCTGATAATAAAAACCCTGTTTCTCCCCAATATACCCGATCCGATTGTAGATTCCGGAACTCCGGGGAGGAAAATCCTCACCCAGGACCTGAATCCGTCCGGCGCAAGGATTCAACAATCCCATCAGAATCCGGATGGTCGTCGTTTTTCCGGCTCCATTCGGTCCGATGAACCCCATAATTTCTCCGGATTCCCCGCTCAACCGTGGAATCCGGAGTGTGAAGTCATGATAGTGTTGCTCGATATCCGTCAATTGCCAAATCATCAAGGGATCCCGTCACCATCAAGCCAATGGAAGTTTAGTGGAGATGATCCTATCCAGCCAATCTCCTCCATGATCGATCCGGAGATGATTCAAGCTTCCCGGTATTGGATAATCCAAGTTCAGCGGTAATTTTTGGTCTGAATGGGCTTTGAGTTCCAGACGATCAGCCGGGGAAAACGCATCCAGATTGATTGTGGTTTGGGGGCCCCGATTGAGTAGAAGCTCAATCAGACGGAAGGGATGAGTCCAGTCCGAACGGCATGAAGATCCCGCTGTAGCAGTCTCCGGCATGGATGGTTCCAATCGTGAATTGATATAGGTACCGGCAGGATTTGAGAATACCGAAACCGGCCACACCAGATCGGAGGCTTTAGCGGTAGGGCTCAAACAGAAATCTGCGGTCAAGCGGAAAACGGCCTTGCGGTAATACTCCCGGATAAGCGATTTTCCCCTCCGGGCACATCCGATCGGATCCTGGCGGATTGTAACCAGCCATTCCGGGGATTGTGTAAGATCCAATTCCGGCAGCATAAAACGATGTTCCAAAATCCAACCGGCAGTATTGGACCGTCCGCCGGCAAGGATAATCCTTAACTGCTCCGGACTCCGTCCGCTCATTACGGCCAGGTTGGCCAGATGCATAGCCCCGGCCGCATTCAGCCGGCCGACGATCAGAATGACGGGATGGGGTTCATTCAACAGCTGTTCAGCCAACTGATCCAGTACGGCAGAGGATTCCGAGCGGGAATCGGATCCATACAATGATTTTAAATCCGGGGAAAGAGAAGCGATTTTCCGGGCCACCCTCCGGTTCAATGCCGGCAAAATGGAAGCCG
>JAGOEH010000116.1 GCA_017997825.1 Candidatus Delongbacteria bacterium
CTATTCGGTTCCTCAGGGCAAGCATCTTTTGGTCCATGACGGCGATTTTATCAAAGTCGGAGAACGTATTTGCGAAGGGCCCATCAACCCCCATGATATCCTTTTTATCCAAGGGGTTCAGAGGGTCCAGGAGTACCTGGTCAATCAGTTTCAGGAAGTCTATCGCCTTCAGGGTGTGAAGATCAATGATAAACACCTTGAAATCATTGTCCGCCAGATGCTCAGAAAAGTTACCATCGAGGATTCCGGTGATACGCGATTCCTTGAGAATGACATTGTGGACAAACTGGAATTGATCGAAGAAAATGATCGAATCTCCAAAAAAGGCGGAATTCCGGCAACGTTCCGGCCGATTTTGCTGGGGATTACCCGGGCTTCTCTTACTACCACCAGTTTTATCTCCGCCGCATCCTTCCAGGAAACGACCCGTGTTCTGACCGAGGCGGCAATCTGCGGCAAACAGGATACCCTGATCGGTTTGAAAGAGAACGTCATTCTGGGGCATTTGATCCCGGCCGGCAGCGGATTCCGTAATTATAAACGCTTAAAAATTAAAGAATAATACAATCCTAAAGGGGCGGCCTTCGCCGCCCCTTTTCTCTTAGGAATATGATGAAAAAAATAGCGCTGATCATTAGTTTAACCTGGATTCTATCACTGGGGTCTGTCAATGATGCCGACACTCTCCCTCCGGTCGATCTGATCCATATTCCGACTGCCGGCGTTCTCCAAAAACAACAATTCCATTTCCAACTGTTCACTTATGCCAATGGAGGGATGCTATTCTCAACCCGGATAGGAATTATCAAGCCCCTGACACTCGGTTTCGCTTATGGGGGTGAATCTATTATCGGCGAACGCAAAATTAATTGGAATCAACGGGTCGAGTTTTCGCTCAAAATCCGGATCCTGGAAGAGAAAATCAACCGTCCGGCATTCTGCTTGGGGTATGATTCTCAAGGATTGGGACCCTTCGTAAAATCTCTTAGCCGCTATCAGCTTAAATCCAAGGGTTTCTTTGCGGCGGTTAGTAAAAACTATAAGGTATATGGCAATCTTGGAATTCACGGCGGATTGAATTATTCGCTCGAGGATAAGAATGATCGGAACCTGAATTTTTTTGCCGGGGCGGATAAGGATATTCTGAAGAATTTATTTGCCAAGCTGGAATACGATTTCGCGTTCAATGATAACAATAAGGCATCATTAGGCAGAGGACGGGGCTACATGCATCTCGGACTCGATTATCAAATTGCCCCGGAGATTCAGATCGAATTCATCCTGCTGGATATTCTGAAGAATCGAGAAGGGGCCTACGATCCGGTGCGGACTTTTCGAATCAACTATTATACCGGCTTTTAGCCTTCATCTATCGATTCATCAATCGATTATATATCATACGGTAGTCACCTGCCGTTTTTTCCCAGGAAAAATCTTCGTGAATAATGGTTTGGATGATTGTTTTCCATTGCTGTGGGCGATGAAAGAATTCAATCGCGGTGTCAATAGCCTGGCAGGCATCATCCGGCTGAAATCGGCTGAATAAAAACCCCTTGGGGAGCGTTTGATCGTTTGGGCCGGATGGTTCCAGAATATCGGCGGCACCTCCGCTTTGGAAGGCTACCGGAACCGTTCCATAATGGATAGCCTTCATCAGGTGGTAGGGATAGGGTTCGTGGCGATAAGCCTGAAAGTAAATATCGGCCCCCGCCAGCAGCATTTCCATCGTTTCAGGCTGATACCCGACCTGGTAATGGATGCGATCGAGATGGCCTTGGGCCATTTTGCGAAACACATCATCGTAGAGTGAGGGATAGGGGTTCACAATCAAAAGATTCAGTTCTTCCTGGGCTAACCGCTCCAGAATTGATGATACCAGATCGGCTCCCTTGAACTCATGTGTTAATCCGGGCATCAGGATAAGGGGGATATCCGGTGACGAATCCAGTCCATAATCCTGAATGATCCTGGATTTAAGATGGTTACGGTGCTGACTATCCAAAGGATGATCCGATTTGGGGATAAGCCCCAGCGGAATTCCGACCAGCTTGGGAGAAGCTTGTCTGAAAACCCCGGCTAATCCGGTACCGTGGTTTTCCTTCTGTAGCTCGCGGGCATAGTAAGGGCTGACGGTGGAAACCTGGTCGGCAAAGATGACGCCGGATTTCAAAAAACTGATCTTTCCATAGTATTCAATGCCGTCCGGACTGAATATATCCCACGGTAATCCGGTCAGAGGCATGTCGAAATGCCAGAATAGCCCTTGATAGGCGGCATTATGAACCGTAAATAAGGTCCGGGTTTCCTTGAAAAACGGATCATTCCGATAGAGGATCTTCAAGTAGGCCGGTATCAGTCCGGATTCCCAGTCGTTGCAGTGAATGATCGGGATAGACTGATTCATGGCTTTGAGTGCGATCAATACGGCCTTATTCAGGAAGATAAAGCGTTCAGCGTTATCCGGGAAATCGCCGTTGTGGTCTCCATAGATTCCATCGCGATAAAACAGGTCGTGGTTTTCTATCAAAAAAATCGGGATTTGGCCGTGCAATAATGTCTGGTTGAGGCGGAAGGGGCGGTTGTAATTCAGAATCGGAACATACAGGTTATCGAGATAGGGGGTAATGGGGAGTCCGCTGTCGGTGACCGATTTATATTGCGGCATGAAGATGCAGATGGACTGTCCCTGACGGTTCAGAGCCATCACCAGGTTTTCTGAAATTTCCGACAACGACCCGGTATGGGCGATGGGGGATAATTCAGGTGTTACAAATGCTATTTGAAGGGATTGTTTCATGGTTTGCCTCCTTCCATGGATGGATTAGCCTTTGACTACACCAATCGGGGTCAGACGGGCAATCGGATCCGCCAGACCGGCTTTTTGAGTGACTGCGATAACCCGGTCGATATCTTTGTAGGCCGAAGGTGCCTCTTCAGCAATACCTTTCCAGGATGCTCCGCGAAGGTGGATATGGTGAGCTTCCAATTCGGATTTGATCTGCTCTCCCCTGAAGCGTTTAAGAGCCTGGGTTCTGGACATGGCCCGGCCGGCGCCGTGAGCGGTCGATCCAAAACTTGATTCCATCGCTTGATGAGTTCCGACCAACAGATAAGACGCTGTACCCATGCTACCGGGGATCAGAACCGGCTGTCCGACGGATCGGTATCGATCAGGAATCTCCAACCGGCCGGAGGGAAAGGAACGGGTGGCACCTTTTCGATGAACATAAACCTGGTGTGACACTCCATCGATGGTATGGGTTTCCAGCTTGGCAATATTGTGAGCGACATCGTAAACCGGAGTGATGATAGCCTGAGATCCCCAGATTTTCAAAAAGCTTTCCCGGATCCAATGAGCGATGATATGCCGATTAGCCCATGCAAAATTGGCCGCTGCACTCATAGCCTTGAAATACTGTTGGGCTAATACACTTTGGGCCGGGGCATAGATAAGGTCTTTCTCCGGTAAGCGGCGCATGATATCCGGGTAGGTATCCTCCATCCGCTTCAGATAATCGGAACAGACCTGATGCCCTAATCCGCGCGATCCGGTATGGATCGAGACCATAACCTGCCCGGGTTGAATGACTCCGAAACAGCGGGCAATTTCCGGTTGGTAAATCTGATCGACCACTTGGATCTCCAGGAAATGGTTGCCGGCTCCCAAGGTCCCTAACTGGTTGCGGCCCCGCTTGCGGGCCGTTACCGATACGGCATCGGGATCGGCACCCGGCATACATCCGCCCTCCTCGGCCAGAATATAATCGTCCTGGATACCATATCCATGTCGATACGCCCATCGAGCTCCGTCATGAAGCACCTCATCCAGTTCGGAATCCTTCAAATGAAGCTTCGATTCACTGCCCATTCCGCTGGGTACCGAGGAAAAAATTTGGTCGAGTAGTGGTTTCATTCCCGATTCCACCTGGTCTCGTTCCAGGTTGGTGGCCATTAGCCTGACTCCGCAGTTGATATCGAATCCGATTCCGCCCGGAGTAATGCCGCCATGTTCTGCATCCATGGCAGCAACTCCGCCGATCGGGAATCCATATCCCTGGTGCGCGTCGGGACACATGATCGCATGACGGTAAATTCCAGGCAGGCTGCCGGCAACATTGCAGGCCTGTTCTATGGCGCCATCGGACTGCATCATCTCGAGCAGCCGGTCGTCAGCATAAATCGTAACCGGCACCGACATGCTGTCCCGACGCGCTACCGTGAATGAATAGTCGTTAATACGCTCAATTTTCAAAGCCTTCATCATACTCCTCATAAATCCAGTAAAAATTGGGCATAGTACCGTCCGGCCCGCTTCCCAAATCTCATCATCCCATACGTCATGGCTTTGATCCCGGTTTCAATGCGGTAATTCCGCATCGGAGCATACCCAATCATGGCTTCCAACCGCAACGAATGCTCGCTATCCTCAATTTCAATCCATTCCAATTCCACCGGTATAATCCCTTCACTATCAGACAATCCGATCAAATACTCGAGAAATTCAAACAATAAACGTTCTTTGGAGGGTGCTGTAAAGATTTCCTGCCGTGTTTCCGTGCTTTTGGGACGCTGCCTTCCGATCCATAACCGAATCACGGCGGCCAACGCGTTTGCGAATAGCTCTTCCATCGTGTCACCATATGACCTGATTTTAGCATCTGCAATATGAGACATTTGTCGATACCGGATTAAAGCCATGGATCTGACCCCCTTTTTTTTAGTATACGGGAAAGAAAGCTGGATGTCAAGAAAAATTTAATCAGGTGAATATGTTGCGGGCGCCGGGTGAAGGTTTCAACCAAATCGGAATTCTCACCGGAATGGGTTCCCGCTAAAAAACATCATTTCAGCAGAAAAAAATATTGACAAAGATCGATGAATCAGTTATAATGGAAGGCTTGGAAACGAGTTAACGTCATCAAGTCAAAAGGAGAATATAATGAGAACTATTTTAGTCTGGATCATGCTGGGATTGATTCTGATCGGAACCGGATGCCTGAAGTCGAATCGGGACGATCTGCCGAAGATTTCTACCGATATCGCATCGGCTTTGGTCAAAAAGAATTTTCAGTCTGTCGCCAAACGGTTCAGCCCGGATTTAGCCAAAGTCTTGAATCCCGAAATCATGGAGAACTATTGGAATTCGTATGTATCCACCATGGGACCATTCCAGCGTCTTGGATCAGTCCGCTCTGAGAGTGAAGGAAAGTCCGAGATTTATTATGTGGACTGTATTTATGAAAAGAACCAGATCAGTCTGAAAATTGTCTATGATTCAGCATTCAATGTGAACGGGCTGTCGTTTACCCCCAAGGAATCTCAGGCTAACTATCAGCTACCCTCTTATGCCGATTCGACCTCCCTGACTCCGGAAGAGGTAACGTTGGGACATAAGGGATGGGAGCTTCCCGGGAGCCTGTTTTTGCCTGCTAAGGACGGAAAATTCCCGGCAGTGGTTCTGATTCATGGTTCAGGCCCGCAGGATCGCTATGCCACCATTGGCCCGAACAAGTTCTTTCTGGATCTGGCCTATGGATTGGTACATCAGGGATTTGCGGTGCTGTGTTATGAAAAACGGACCCGTCAGTATGCCTCCCGTTATGCGGATGGCACCGTTCGCGATATTACGGTGAAAGATGAAACCATTGATGATGCCGTTGCGGCCGGACAATTCCTGAAAAGCCATCCCCGGATTAAAGCCGATAAGATCTTTTTAGCCGGCCATAGCCTGGGCGGTATGCTCATTCCCAGGATTGATCAGCAAACGTCTCTTTTTGCCGGTTATGTCATAATGGCCGCTCCAGCCCGTCCCCTCGAGGATATTCTGTTGGAACAGCTGAATTATGCCTATGCCATCGATGGAGAGCTGACTGCTCAGGATAGTGCCGCCCTGGCCGATTTGAAAAAAAAGATCGAAATGGTCAAGAGCCCGGCTCTGAGTTCTAAAACGCCAATCACCTCTTTACCCTATAACACTCCGGCCGGCTATTGGCTGGATCTGCGCGGCTATGCTCCAGCTCAGCAAGCCAAGTTAATTCGAAAACCGGTCCTGATCGTCCAGGGGCAGCGTGATTACCAGACAACCTACCCCGATTATAAAGAATGGCAAGCCGCTTTGCAGAAGAATAAAAATGTCACCTTTAAAGCCTATCCGGATCTGAATCACCTTTTTATGGTAGGCCAGGGCATGAGTTATCCCAATGAGTATAATGTGCCGAACCATGTCGATCTGCAGATGATCAGCGATATGGCCAAATGGATGGACCGGAACTGATCTGACACAATACAATTACCCCCTCCGCCCGCGGAGGGGGTCCGTTGAGGGAGACCGGGGGTATGGCAAGCAAAGATCATACGATGAGTTTTAACTTGACAAATAAAATGGGACGCATATATTAAGAGTATTAGTCTGATTCGATAATCGTTTGAAATGAACGTGCCGATGATAAAGAATCTGCCGGACCATGCTCTTGGAAAACCCGATCATTCTTGTTAATCCAACCCTATCGATCATATCCGCTTAGCATGGTAGCACTTTACATCGGCCTGCGATATTCTGATATGAGCTGAATTATAATCAGGGGGATGTCATGATGAAAATGTGGTCGGATAGGTTCGTGGCTTTGGCGGGGAAAACGCGTTCGTTACTCATCATTATTATCATTTTGAGCATGGTGATTGTGGCCGGGGCTGTTTATTTTTATATCCAGGATCGGGGAAAAATGACGGTGGAGGTAACCGATTTTTCTCCGGTTGATGAGGTTCAGCCTGCCACCAATTTTACAATTCGTTTTTCGGAAGCGATGATCCCGGATTCGTTGATTAATACCGAGCCGGAACGCCCACCGGTCGAATTTGATCCTGCAATTCCCGGGAAGTTTCAATGGATTGCCGCCGATCGGATTCGGTTTTATCCCGATGTGATTCTTTATCCTTCCACTGAGTATCAGGCTGAGCTTTTACCGCGGTTTACCGCCGATTACGGTTTTATATTGAAAGGGCGCCGGGATTATCAGTTTTATACCCCTCGGTTGGTGGTCAACCATGCGTCCCTGATGTATGAATTTATCCCGGATATCCGCGACCAGGCCGGTCTGATGGCGGCGGTTGAATTCAATTACCCGGTCGATCCGTCGGCTGCGGCGGAATTTATCCGAATTCGCTATAAAGATGGCCAAGATATCCCCTACAGTATGGAGACCTCTTCGGCGGGTAATCTGATCCAACTGCGGGCAGATAAGGTAACCCGAAACCGAGAGGATCAGAGAATCCAATTGGTGATCCGCCAAGGATTCAAATGTATCAATGGTAACCTGGGATTGGAAGAGGATTATGTTCAACCCCTTATCCTTCCCGGCCAGTATGATCTCAAAATCGAACGGGTTATTCCGGTTTTTTCATCCGACCGCCGGCCTCACATTCGGCTCGTGTTCAACCTGCCGGTCGGAGCCTCCGAGATTGAAAAAGCCGTCAAAATCAATCCGCCGGTTGAGTATAACGCCATCATTACCTCCCGCTATGTGGATCTGGAAGGGGATTTTAAGTCCGGAAAAGTTTACGATATCAACGTTTTACACGGTTTAAAAGCCATCGATGGATCCATGCTGAAACGGGATTTTTTCACGTCGCTGACCATGCAGATCGATTTCATCCAACCCCAGATCTCATTCAAAGGAAGCGGATTCTTTCTTGCTCGGCGCGGAAATATGAATGTGGGACTCTCCACCATCAACATGGAAAATATTGAGGTGGAGATCGAATATATCTATCAGAACAACCTGGTGCATCTGCTCAATACGGTCGATGATCTGGCTCAGACCTGGGATTATTGGTATAAACTGGAAGCGTTCGGGAAGCGGATCGACCGGTTCGATCTGACCGTTCAGAATATTCCCAATCAAGAGGTTATCACCCCGATCTCTATGGAACGATATATTCGGAACGGTCGGCCCGGAATCTTTCGGGTGGTGGCGATGGATAAGGAAAACCGGTGGAATAGAGCCGGACGTTGGGTTATCTCCACCGATATCGGCCTGATCGCCAAGAAAAGCGGCCAGGATTTGTGGGTCTGGGCCAATTCACTCAGCTCACTCAAACCGGTGGAATCGGCCGAGATCTCGCTGTATAGCCAGAATAATCAGATCCTTCAGACCGTAAAGACCGACTACACCGGAATGGCTGTGATCAAGTCCTACTCCAAAATCGGGGATAATCAGCAGCCATTCCTGATCGCGGTCAGGAAAGATGGGGATTTTTCATTCCTGGAACTGACCCGCCGGCTGGTTAATACCACCGATTTTGATGTATCCGGTAATCCCTATCTGGTCAACGGATTCGAGGCCTTTCTCTACGGAGAACGGGGCATCTACCGGCCGGGTGAAACCGCTCATCTGGCCGCCATCGTCCGGGGTGAATCGATATCCGTTCCGGTCTCTTTTCCCATCCGCTTACGGGTGGAAGCGCCCGACAAAAAAATTATGGAAGAGCAGCGGTCGCGATTGAATGAACAGGGAATGGCTGAATTCAGTTTCCATATTCCAGCTTATGCCAAAACAGGAAGCTACAGCGCTGCCTTGTTGATCGGTGAAAACAATGAAATCGGCCGGTGCTGGTTCAATGTTGAAGAGTTTGTCCCGGATCGGATCAAGGTCAAGTTGGAATCCGATCAGACTGACTATTCAACCGGCCGGGATCTGAAACTGAACGTGAATGGAATGACCCTGTTCGGACCTCCGGCGGCCGGGTACCGGCTGGAAGCCGATCTGGAAATCGAATCCTTTTCGTTTTGCCCTGCCCCATGGAAATCTTTCACCTTTGAAGATCATAATCGATCCTTTTCCACCCATCGGGAAAAATTGCCCGGAGAGAATCTGGATGCGCATGGGAATGCGACCTTGAGCTATCCGATTCCGGCCAATTGGAGTCCTCCTTCCGCCCTGCGCGGCATCGCCTCGGCTACCGTGTTGGAACCCGGCGGACGGGGAGTTACCGCCTATCGAACCTTTATGATCCATCCCTATTCAGCCTATATCGGTCTCCGAAAGCTCCAAGAAGGCTATGAAACCCCTCATCAGCCGACCGGGTTGGAATGCGTGGTCGTCAATCCTCTAGGAGAAACGGTTTCCGGGCATGATATCGATCTCTTTTTCTACCGGATTGTCTGGCAATCCGTTCTGCGGCGTGATGACTATACCGGTCAGTACAAATATTGTTCGGAACAGCATGAAGAATTGGTGGATCACTTGACTCTGGTTTCGGGTGATCACCCTCTCTCGGTCAAGGTCAAACCGGATGACTATGGAAAATTCAGAGGCTATGCCCGGGATAAGCAGTAGGAAGC
>JAGOEH010000117.1 GCA_017997825.1 Candidatus Delongbacteria bacterium
CAGTATACCCGGAGCCATGATCCTTATCTGAAAAAACACCGGCTCAGCGGGCTGGGAACAGGAGTGTACTATGCGTTCTAACGCCATGATTGCCATGGTGATCATGAATTTGATCGTCCTGATCTCCTGCTCCGAAATTCTGGTGGATGATCAGATTACCCGTTCCCCGGTACAAAATTTCGAGGTATTCTGGCAGGAATTTGACCGTCAGTATGCCTATTTCGAGTATAAAAAAATCGATTGGGATTCGGTTTATCGAACTTACCGCCCTCAGATCGGGGATGAGATGTCGGATGCGCAACTGTTTGACATACTGAGACGGATTTGCCGATCCCTCCGCGATTGCCATGTGTCCTTGCAAACGCCCATGGGAACATATATCTATTGGAACGATCGGCCGCTTTCATCTCCTACCGGGAACTGGCTGGGATTATCCTTCATCCGTGAACATTATCTGGTTGATGACTACAACCATTATAATCTGATCCATTATGGAACTATCCGGGATACCCGGATTGTTTATGTCCTGATCGGGAGCTTTGCCGGACCGAAATCCTATTATTATGTGATCGATAATATTGTCCATGATTATCAGGATTATGACGGTATGATCATCGATGTCCGTGAAAACAGCGGAGGAAGCACCTCCAATTCCGACATAATCTCCAGCCGGTTTGCAGATCAAAAACGGATCGCTTACAAGTATCGCTATCGCAATGGTCCCGGCCATGATGATTTTACGGATTGGGATAACGCCACCATTGTACCCGGCGGGAAAACCGTGTTTCTCAAACCGATCGTGCTGTTGACCAATCGGGATTGCGCCAGCTCCACCGAGGATTTTATTCTGCAGATGAGATCCCTTCCCCATGTCACCATGCTCGGCGATACCACAGCCGGTTCCAGCGGAAATCCGCTGATGAAAGAGCTTCCCAATGGATGGATCTATGGAATTTCCAACTGGCAGGAAGTCAGGCCCGACATGAGCTATTATGAAACCATCGGCTTGGCTCCGGATCATCAGGTCTGGATTAGTGTAGAGGATTCGACGGCCGGCCGGGATCGTATCCTTGAGGCCGCCGTCGAACTACTTCAGTCGAACCATGCCAATTGATCGGCTCCATCCTCAATGACTCTTTTTACGCTGGTTATATCCCCGTTCATCATAAGGCTGAAGCCGTTCCAGCCATTCTTGCTCCAGCCGGTTCAGCTCGATGGAGGGATCAGCTCCCGGACGTCCGTCGACCGATACCCGTTCGAGAATCTCATAGACAAAATTTCCTTCTCCATCATGATTCCAATCGGCTTGCAGAGCTGGGTTTTTATGCACACCGTATTTGAGCTGAAATTGATGGGAGTTATAGGCTTTATCTAAATCCCGGCTGACGGCTACCAGTCGCTTGCCGTTTACCAGATTACGGATACTATAGACACCCATGGCTTTTGGGGTCATTTTATATTGCTGTTTCAGGTCATGTCGATGATTCATAATTTCTCCGTTGGAAGGGGTGGAATGGAGCCGGTATTCTGTTCCGTCGGGCGTCCGCTTCATCAATCCGAAATCGATCAGATAGCGTCGGATGGTGGCAAAATCCGGATAAAACCGACCCAGAATTTCATTGATTTGCTTTTCGGTATAGATCTGATCCGGGACAAGGTGATGCAGAATATGGCGCAGAACCGCCAATCGATGTTTCATCGGTTTGGGAAACCGGGAGAGAGGCCCCTCCGGCCCCTGCTTGAAATACAACTGGACCAGTTTCCGCTGTTCAGATTCGCTAATGCTTAATTCGCTGCTTCGACCGGGGTGGGATCTGCGGCTTCCGGTTCCCGGCATGACAGGCTGCGGCGTCCACCCGCTACTGAGCAGTTCCATGATCACTAAAAACACCTTGGCCTCCTTGTGGCGTTCTTTTAGATTGAATCGATGATTGCGGATCGTCGAGCGGCTTCCTGTCCCCAGTTGATTGATAATGTCCTGATCGCTCAAGCCTTGATGAAACAGGGTCAGAAGGTGCTGCTGATGCTCGGTCAATCCATGACAGCGTTTATCCATCTTGACCAGATAATCGAAGACCGACCCGTGCTCCCGCCGGATATGATCCCGCATGCAGGTCTCGGCTTCCAGCCAGCGGTCTTCGACCGGGTAAATGACTCCCTTTTCGATGGTATGTCCGCATAACAGGCAAAGAAAGTGATTGCTGCCGGGCATCTCAATATACCCCTGCTTAAGGGCCTCGAAAGGAGCTTCCCAGAAATACTCGGTTAAGGAACTAAACATAGACAATCTCCAATTTTGTTGGTTACAGTAATAAACATAAAAAATTTGCAAGGGATTGTCAAGTGTTTTTTTTGATAGGGATTGAATGGGAGATGGCTGAGATAAGCTCTCATTCGATTGGAAGCCTGTTTGGATTCCATCGGAATAGTGGTATAGGAAATTTGGAATAGGAAACTTTTTGAATGTATCGATCGTATCAGTAGAGTATCTATGCGAATGGGATTGAAATGGGTGAATCAATTTGACCGCCGGAATGGAATGAAAATGGATGCGGTGGATTGATCCGGTTTTTAATTGTTAATCCGAGAAGGTGGATTTTTATGGCATCGCCTAATAATCTGGCATCGTACATTAAAATGGTAATCCGAAAGGGATGGTTGAAACGAGGTTTTTCATGGAGGAATCTGCTGCAGGTTTTTCGGTTGATGCGTAAAGCGGTCAAGAATGAAAACCGTCGGTTAGCCAACAAGATCAGGTTGAACACCGAGATTCCGGCGGTCTGTATTTTTTCGGTGACGTGGGAATGCAATCTGAAGTGTGTGGGATGTTATGCCATGAATTACCGGCGTCAGGATCAGATGAATCCTTCCCAGGTATCCTCAGCGATTGATAAGCTGATGGATTTAGGGACTTATATGTTTGTGATTGCCGGTGGAGAACCCTTAATGGTTCCGGGATTGATCGATATTTTAGGGCGTCATCGGGATGGACTATTCTTTCTGTTTACCAATGCCACCTTGCTGACACCGGCACGGATCAATCAATTGAAAGAGTATCAGAATATTATGCCGGTGATTTCGATTGAAGGGGAGAAGGCGGATACCGATGCCCGTCGTGGTCCCGGGGTGGCGGATAAGGTCGAGCAGGCTATCCGGCTCTTGAAGAAGCATGGATTGATATTCGGATTTTCTACCATGGCCACCCATTTGAATGTGAGTTATGTGACCTCCCGGGATTATATGGTGAAAATGGCCGATCAGGGTGCGGTTTATGCGTTTATTATCGATTATATCCCATTTGAATTCAGTCTGAATCCGGAGTATATCCTGACGCCATCCGACAATCAAATGAAACAGCGGGAACTGGAGGCACGCAATCATGATACTCCATTGTTGGTCATGAATTTTCCATCGGATGAGTATAAGGATAATACCTGTAAATCCGCCGGACGGGGATTGATCCACATCAATGCCAATGGATGGGTGGAGCCTTGTCCCTTTTCTCACTATAGTTCGCACCATATTCTCAAGGACGATTACCGGGATGTTTTGAATTCGGAGTTTTTTATCCGGATTCGGAAACAGTTCGTTTCAACTCAGCACCATGGCGAGTGCATGCTGATGAAGCACCGGGATCAGGTAGCAGAAATCGTGAGGCAAACGGGTGCTTTCAGTACCGAAAAATCCTGATCCAGTCTGGGACATTTTTTTTAATTAGGTTTGACTTTGAATAAAAAATTCATTATGATTACGTTTGGGTTGTTGGATCGGGGAACCGAATGATGAACCATCACCGGAAAAGGGAATAATCGGAAAGGAGTATTCCGGTGGCGCTTCGGATTATTAACCCACCTTCAGATTCTCCGGAGATTGTCCCGGATGGATGATTTACTATTAATCCGTCGTCGTTGTAATAATTTAATGGTTAATTTTAGGCGTTAAGCCGGATGTAGGAGAGGACTATGCAGATCACGTTAGACAAACAGCAGGCCGAAAACCTGATATACTCACTCTTTATCAGTACCTGGATTTCCAACGAAGAAAACAGTGAGAGCAAGTATGGTCATGAGATTGAAAACCTGGAACAGGCGGTTTTAAAACAAGCCTATACGGAAAAATGGTTTGACTGGATTGAGTATGATAAAGAAATGGATCTCTATTTTCTGAATCAGAAAAAAGAGGATGAGCTCTTAGAAAATGTGATCGATGTCCATGATGAAGAATCCTTCTGGATGGAATTGATCTCCGGTCTGGCCATGCGGGATATGATGGATAAATTTGATGATGCGGAACTGAAGACGATGAGTGAAGATAAGAAAATGACGCTTCGATCCGAAGAAGAGAACAAGTATGAAGAGGAGTTTGAGAAGAACGGACTGGCCCGGTTACGACTTGTTCAGTAATCTCTGTGGTGGGTGAGATACCCTGTAAGGGATTGAAATCCTCCGACCGATCCGGTATGAATAACCGGGTCGATCGGAAGGATTGTATCGATCTGAAAGGATTGAGATTCGCTACAGGTCCTTTTTCAGAATAATCCGTATTTGTTTGATGATCTCTTCGATGGTAGGGAATTCTTTACGCCGGTTTCGAATTGTCGATAAGTAGCTGAATGACCGGTTGGGATTCCCGATAGCCAGATAGAGCAACCCCAATTCATAATACCCTTCCCATAAATCCGGTTTTTGCTGGATCGCCATTTCGATGAACTGAATGGCTTCTTGATATTTCATAAACAGGGCGTAATTCTTTCCTAATCCTAAGGTAACGTGGGGATCGTTGGGAAATTTGGTCGCCAGATTTTCCCAGGTATGCTGGATCGTATCCAGGTAGGTTCGGTTTTCCGCCGTCAGCTTTTCCAGTATTTTGATATAGTCCAGATAAGGTTGAACCTCGCTGGTGTGTTTGGCGAGCAGCCGTTCATATTCAGTGGCGGCCGACCGATAGCTTTGGTGCCGCTGATAGTAGTCAATCAATTTGTAATGTGCTTTAAGGTGATCGGGTTTCCATTGGAGTACCAGATCGCGGATCCGTTCGGCCTGAGCGATTTCATCCTGCTCAAGATAGACCTCCATCAAATGCTCGGCCTCTTCCAGCGCTTGTTCCTGATAACCGGATTGATAAAGCATGACGGCATAGTCTTCATTCCAACCCGAATTCTCCATTATTCTTTCACGGATCAGTTTAGCCATGGCCTGTGATTTAGGATAATCACCCTGGCGAAGACAGTCCTGAACGATTTTCCAGCCGGCGGGTGCATCATGAAATCGAAAAAAAAGCTGTTTATAAACTTTGATTTCGTCGTCGGAACGATTAAGGGCCTGATAGGCCTGAATCAAAGCATTCAGGTCCTGGGGTTCCTCCAGTTCTTCCAGATAGGGTTCCAGAAGCCCGATCACATCCTCATAATCATGCTGGGCGAATGAAACATCCGCCAGCTTGATCCGGATCGACAGACTGGGATGGGTCTGAAGATACTCCTCCAGAATACGGCGTGCTTCGTCAATCCGATTCAGCTTGAGAAGGATATTGCCTTCCGCCAGCAGTATCCGTTCCATGTTGGCCGCATCGCCGGCTTTGGCGGCCAGATGGCGGGCGGTTCGGATAGCCTGGAGCGATTGCGGATAGAGACCCTGGTTGAATCGGCAGGTTGCCAGATTGTAATATCCGATCGCGTAGTTAGGATCGATCTGAATCGATTTTTGGTAGTAGGTTTCAGCCCGCTTGTTTTCCCCCAATTGAGACAGTGTGACTCCGATCATGTTCAGGATTGGGGGTTGATCCGGGAAATCGTGCAGGGCCTGGATAAAACACTCCAGGGCTTCTTTATAGTGCTTTTCCTTCAGATAGCGTTGACCGAAGCCAAAATGCCGGCTGCTCTTCTGGAGCGATTTTTCAGATAAGAGTTTGAATCGGGTGAAGAGGTTCATTTTTCGGAACTCATCAGTACATGGTTGATTTTGTCCAATAACGCATCGGTCGTAAAGGGTTTAACTACGAATCCGTTGGCTTTGAGGCTGGCCATAGCCACAATGTTGGCGCGTGTACCGTAGGCCGAAATAATCAGGACTTTCTGAGTGGCTCTCAACTGACGGATCTCCCTGAGAGCCTCGATGCCTGTGATTTCGGGCAGGTTGATATCCAGGATGACCAGGTCGAAAAGCTGATGGAGAAAGTGGACCCGGCCTTCAATCCAATCACCTACGGTTTTCACTTCCAGATTGGTGGTTTCGGCAATTACCTTGGTATAGATAAAACGGATGTAGTAATCATCATCGACAAATAATATTTTACTCATGATGGGTGGGCGACACTTCAAGATAAAAGGTGACACTCGTTCTCTGTTCGTATTCGGATTCGATACTGATAATACCATTGTGCTTTTCAATAATATTCCGGGCCAGGGTCAGGTTGAGTCCCATTCCATGTCCATGTATCGCGGCATTTCGTCCCCTGAAAAAAGGAATAAAGACGCTGTTGAGGTCGTCGGGATGAATACCGAAACCGGTATCCTCGATCGTCACAAAATAATAGTTTTCCCAAATCCGGTCGGCAATCATGATTTTTCCGCCGGGACGATTATAAGCAATAGCATTATCCAGGATGTATCCGATAGCGGTACTGATCTCTTCGGGGATGCATTGGACCATGACCTGCTGCTGATCCAGGTTGATCTCGATCTGCAGATTCTTGTGTTTGATCTCAGAATCCCGTTGGGATAGCAAGGTCCGGAGTAAGGGTTGAATGTTATAGGGGCGAATCTGATTGTCATCCAAGGCGTTATTCCGGATCCGGGATATTTGGCTCTTGATTTGAAGCAGGTTATCCACCTCCCGGGACATGATGACAAAATGGTCGAGTTGATCCGGATTGGGATTGAGATGGCGTAGATAGTTAACACTGTTCATTATATTCATCAGAGGAGCGGCCGTTGCTTTGGCTATGGTCTCCAAGATGCTGTCATTGCGAATATTGGCCAATTGCAGCTGATGATTTTGGGTTTTAAACTGCTCCAGGAGATACCCCAGACGCTCATTGAGTTCCTTCAACTCCTGTTTTTCCTTGCTTTCCAGAATATAACGGGTAATATTGTTTCCATTCATGATGACCCCGGTTACCTCTCCCTGTTCCGAAGTGAGGGGATTCAAGGTGGCTCCGATAAAAACCGGAGAACCGGAAGGATGAGGCAATTCCAGTTCATTAATCCGTAGACTCAGTCCATTCAGTACCTGTTCGAACAGCAGATCGATAGCCTGACTGAGGGCCGGCGGCAAAACATGACGGTAATCCTGTCCCTCATAAGTCGGCAGCTCCTTGAAAAAATAGGTTTTGGGGGATCTCTTATTGTAAAGTAAGATGGTTCGGTCGCGATCGAACAGGATCAATCCGGAATTCAAACTGTCCAGAATACTCCGGTCAATCGTTGACAGGATAAGGCGGTTTAGTTTCATTTCCGTGCTCCTTGTGGCAGAGTGAGGAGGTGCTATTGTATTATAATGGGTTTATTCATTTCCGGCAACAATTTTTTCCGGCTGAAAAAAGGCCGATCAAGGAGGAGATGATGCTTTTTTTCTGAAGAAATGGAAATCAGGTCGTGATGGTGCCGGATTGCTTGAGAGTCCGGATGAGCCCGATGATGGAGCCGAACAGCAGAACAACCAGCGTGATGGTTAATAGTTGATAGCTCAGAGAGTATCCGCTCCAGCAATTGATGGCGATAGCGTCCCACTCCAGCTTGAATTTTTTCTTATAATCCCGGCTGGTAAAATCGTAGATTTCTTTTCCGTCAGGCAAGAACCGGTGAACGAAATAATTTTCCGGAGCTTTGATGGTCACGCTGTCCTGCCGGTTTATTCCGGCGATTAAAATTTGCCCGTTTAGATAGCCGTAAGACAGTGAGGGGGTATAGGTATAGTCGGGCAGTGTATAATGGTCCAGAAGGTAATATTGATAGGTTCCGTTGCTCATCAGCACCGCCGGGATATGCAGGATGGCGCTGATAATCAGGATAACAACAAATAGCCGGCGGTTTTGAAGCTTTTGTCCTAAGTGCTTTAGATAGTCGGCCAATCCGATCGCCGTAAAGGGAATAATATACATGATATAGCGGGGGCCCCAGAATGGTACGCTGTTCCAGAACCAACGGGTGCCAAGGTAGAGAAAAAAAGGAAAGAAAATAAGAGCCGCAAAGATCAGGTATTTTTTGGGAGAGTACCGGTATAATCCGATTAACGCCGGAATCAGGATGGGATTGTGAATGAGGATTCCATTGCCGGGACTGATTATCATTCCGTAAACGGCATTCAACAGGTTTCCGGCTCCCTCCAACTGATTATCATATCCGCCGGTCAGGAAATTTCCAAAAAGGATATAGTTGTAAAGAATCAACAGTCCTACTCCCATGGCGAAGGGTAGAATAAAATAGAGAATTCGTTTGATTTCGCTCGTTCTAAAACTGTTTTTACTGCCGAACATTAAAAAAAGATATCCGAAGAAGGCTAAAGCAGCCGATGACTTAATCCAGATCAACCCGGTCAGAAGCAGTGAGACCAATAGCAATGACCTGAGTTGTTTGGTTTTCAGATAGGATTCGGCCAGGTAATAGCTGGAGAAAAACAGAAAGGTAATGACGATATCTCGGGTATAGGGTTTGGTATACCACCAGATCATGCTGAACAATCCATAGGATAACGCGGTGACCAGACAGATCGTCTCTGAGTAGCGGCGTTTTTTCAGATCGAAGTAAATCAGGGTGATCAGCCCAGCTCCGCAGATAATCAGAATCAGGGTTGATATCGGCATTCTGGCATCGATCCCGGTCACAAGATAGATGAATTTTCCAATCAAAAAAAACGGAATCAGCACAATGCTCATCCCGGGTTCGTACTGGGAATACCATTGATGATCCTTGCCGATTGTAATGCGGCAATCATTGGTGGTTGATCCGGCCGGGATCGTCAAGGCGTGATCTTCCACCAGGCGGTAGGTGGTTTCGAAAGCGAAACGGATATCCGATTGAAAATACCAGCTTGATGTCAGGCCATAGAGTGAAAACATCGTCAAAAACAAAAGCATCGGAATCCTATTTGATTTAAAATAGGTCATTGTCAATCGTCCTTTCCAGTCTCTGATTCCATCATTGAATAAAACGGCTAATCAGCTCAGCCGCCAGACGGTTCCCGTTCTGATTCCAGTGGGTGTCATCGGAAAGATAAAGAGTTAGGGATTGGCTTTGATGTTTGAACTCCGGCGTTAGGTCACAGTGTATCAGACCTATACTATCGCTGTAGTGAGTGAAATAGGTGTTGAACTCGGCATTGTTC
>JAGOEH010000118.1 GCA_017997825.1 Candidatus Delongbacteria bacterium
ACCCATATCCGATCCGCAATCCGGCCAATCCATAAATTTTGGAGAAGGTACGCAGACTGATGATGTTGGAATAGATCTTCTGTAAGGCGATGGTATCCGGATAATCCTCGGCCCCGGCATATTCGGCATAAGCATCATCCATCACCACCATCACATGGTTAGGAATCCGACTCAGGCCGGCCTCGAGAGTGGAACGATTGACATAGGTGCCGATCGGGTTATTGGGATTGGCCAGAATGATGGCCTTGGTTTTTGGGGTAATCGCTTTAACCATCGATTCAAAATCATCGGTCATGTCGTGTAGAGTCGGAATGAATACCGGATGGGCTTCCATCATCCGGACCACCATCGGGTAGCGCACAAAGGCATACTGGGACATGATCACCTCATCCCCGGGCTCGATATAGGCCTTGGCGATCAGATCGATGATATCCTCGGAACCGGCACTGACAATGATTCGATTCTCGGGCTGATGGTATCGTTCGGCCAGTTCCCGAACCAAATAAAAACAGTTGGCGTCGGGATAGAGGAACACCTGGGAAGCGGCTTGACGGATCGCTTCCACCACTGCGGGGGAAACCCCGGCGGCGCTCTCATTGGACGCCAGCTTGGCAAACACCTTGATGCCCAGTTCGCGTTCGGTTTCCTCTATCGGTTTACCCGGTTCGTAAGCCGGGATCTGATCAATCGCTTTCCGGTATTGAATCGACATTGCCGCTCCTTTTGATTAGTATCATCGGTATCCGCATTCCATTGATCGACATCAGGCTATCAATGTAGATGTTTTCCGGTAAAAAATCAAGCAAAATATTCGTTTTTTTGCGGGATGGAGTTTATGTCGCCCATAAAAAATACTTGACATTTTGCCCGAATAATCATAAAATAGGAGAAATAGTTTCATCTTCACTTATCATTGACCAAGCGATAGCTATGAGCCCAAAAATGAATCAATCATTTCAGGAATCCTCACCCCATTCCGGAACCTGCCAATCACCATACTTTGTCATCCGCCCCCATACCGGCCTGCTTCGTATCAATTTCCACGAGCTGTGGCAGTATCGCGAGCTTTTCTGGTTTCTGGTATGGAGGGATATCAAAGTCAAATACAAACAGACGGCGCTGGGTGCATTATGGGCTATCCTGGTTCCGTTTCTGCAGATGATGGTCTTCACGGTCATCTTCGGCAAAATCGCCAAGCTTCCGACCGACGGACTCAATCCGCTGATTTTCTATTATGCCGGCCTGATCCCGTGGACCTATTTTTCCACCTCCCTGAGTTTTGCCAGCAACAGCCTGGTCGGAAGCAAGCAACTGCTGACCAAGATCTATTTTCCCCGACTGATCATCCCCACCTCTCCCTGTCTGGCGGCCCTGGTGGATTTTGCCATCGCCTTCCTGATTCTGGGGGTGATGATGATCTGGTTCGCCATCCCGGTAGATGCGGCCGTGTTGCTGCTGCCCCTGATGATGCTGATCGCCTTCGGGACAGCGCTGGGTACCGGTCTTTTCTTCTCGGCCCTCAACGTCCAGTACCGCGATATCGGATATGCCCTGCCCTTTGTGGTCCAAATCTGGATGTACGCCTCGGTCATCCTCCCCTTCAGCAAAATCCCCGCTTCATGGGGGATATGGCGGTACCTTTATGGTCTAAATCCGATGGGAGGCGTCATCGAGGGATTCCGCTGGTGCCTGCTGCACCGCCAAATGGTGCCGGAGATTCCGATCGGCACATCTCCCGTTTCGGCGGTGGTTCCCCCGCCGATCGAACTGATCGCCATCGGCAGCGTGGTCATGCTGCTGATCCTCGCCGCCGGACTGGCCTATTTCCGTAAAATGGAAGAAACCTTCGCCGATATCGTTTGATCCGGCCAGAGAAAACCCAGCCGATCATTCCCAACCCTCAGGCTATTATCCGTAATCCCCCTGAGATTCCAATCCGTCCTTAATCATCGAATAGGGTAGATTCTCCCGCCAGTCAAGTTTACCCATCTCTCGGCAGATAACCGGCGCCTGATAAGCTAAAGGTTGGCCACCATTCAATCCACGAGAAGCCTCCACCAGTACGGCCATCGCTTGCTCTTCAATAACGAATGCGGACTCAATGGTCCGATGTGTGTCAAACACCCGATTCACCCACTACCACAATCTCCATCCAACACAACACTGACAAACGCTTCATAATAGAACGGAATCCCCATGAGTCATTTGAACGATCTGGAAAACAAAAGCATCTTTATACTACGGGAAGCTTACAGCGAGTTCAAGAATCTGTGCATGCTGTGGTCGATCGGCAAAGACAGTTCGGTACTGTTATGGCTGGCCCGCAAGGCCTTCTTCGGACATGTCCCGATTCCGCTGGTCCATATCGATACCCACTATAAAATCCCCGAAATGATTGTTCATCGGGACCGGCTGGTAAAAGAATGGAAACTGGACATGATCATCGGAGAAAACCGAACGGCTCTGGATGCCAAACAAACCTTCCCGGACGGCAATCTGAGCCGGCTGGAATGCTGCCGGGTGCTGAAAACCGAAGCCCTCAAACATACCATTGAAGGATCATGGCCGCGCCATCGTTACAACCATACCAAGCAGGCCTATGAACCGGAAAGCGACCCGGAAGCCTTTACCGGTGTCATTGTGGGCGCCAGAGCCGATGAAGAGGGATCCCGGTCCAAGGAACGGATCTTCTCACCCCGGGGTGACCGCCATCAGTGGGATATCGCCCTTCAGCCCCCTGAATTCTGGAACCAATTCAATACCGATTTTCCTCCCGGAACCCATGTCCGAGTCCATCCCCTGCTGGATTGGACCGAACTGGATATCTGGAAGTATATCCGGCAGGAATCGATTCCGGTGGTCTCGATCTACTTCAATCAGGGTGAGGGCAAACGCTATCGATCTTTGGGATGTGCGCCATGTACCTTCCCGGTGGAATCGACGGCCCGAACTACCGATGAGATTATCCGGGAACTGGCCGACGGCAAGTTTGCCCATATTGCCGAACGGGCGGGACGGGGACAGGACAAGGAAGACGGCGGCGGATTGGAAGAGCTTCGCCGCGGAGGGTACATGTGATGGAAAACTTACTATATCGAATTGTGACGGTCGGTCATGTCGATCACGGCAAAAGCACCATTCTGGGCCGCCTGCTGGCCGATACCGGCAGCCTGCCGGACGGCAAGCTGGCCCAGGTTAAGGAAACCTGCCGCCGTCATGCCAAACCCTTCGAATACGCTTTTCTGCTGGATGCCCTCAAGGACGAACAGGCCCAAGGGATCACCATCGATGCCGCCCGCATATTCTTCAAGACACCCCGCCGAAACTATCTTTTTATGGATGCTCCCGGGCATAAGGAATTCCTCAAAAATATGGTCACCGGCGCCGCCGGCGCCGATGCAGCCCTGCTGGTGATCGACGCGGTGGAGGGAGTCAGAGAGAATTCCAAACGCCACGGATATATGCTCTCCATGCTGGGAATCAAGACCATCCTGGTCTGTATCAACAAAATCGATTTGGTCGATTATCGGGCGGACGTGTTTGAAAATCTTTCCGAACAATATGCCCATTTTTTAAAGGAGTTGTCGATTCAACCGATCGGATTCATCCCGGTCAGCGGATTGCAGGGCGACAATATCGCCTCCTGCTCGACCCGTATGCCCTGGTATACCGGAAAATGCCTGCTGGAGCACCTGGATGAATTACCCCATTCGCCTCACTACCGGGATAAGGATTTCAGGCTACCGGTACAGGGAGTCTATAAATTCACTCAGGACGGCGATACCCGAAGGATCGTAGCCGGAACCATTCTCTCAGGAAGTGTCCGCCCGGGTGATGATATCGTTTTCTATCCCTCAGGGAAACGCTCTGAAGTCATGAGTATTGAACGATTCAATGCTCCCTCCCCGGATCGTGATCAGGCCGGATCAGCTACCGGGTTGACTCTCAAGGAACAGATTTATATTCGGCGGGGCGATCTGGCCGTTCTGGCCAAGAATCCCCCTCCCAAAACCTCCTCCTTATTCCGCGGCAATATCTTCTGGCTGGGACAGGATCCGCTGGACAAAAATCAGGAATATACCCTCAAGCTCAATACCATGCGATGCAAAGCCCGGTGCCGGGAAATAAAACGGGCCATCGAGTCCGACAGCCTGACCGTGATCGAAAACCCATCCTCCGTAACCCGCTTTCAGATCGCCGAGTGCACCTTCAGTCTGGACAAAGCTATCGCCTATGATCGGGTTGACCTGAACCCCCTGACCAGCCGGTTTGTGCTGGTCCATGATTACCAGATCAAGGGTGGCGGGATCATCACCGAGGATCTGAGAGATGATCAGAAATGGCTGCGTGACAAAATCATTCAGCGAAATATCAAGTGGGAGATGAGCGAAATCACCGAGAATGAGCGTGCCGAACGCCTCAACCAGAAATCGGCCCTGATCGTGATCACCGGCCGGCAGGACAGCGGAAAAAAACCGCTGGCCAAGACCTTGGAACGCGAACTCTTCATCCAGGGCAAAATGGTCTATTTTCTGGGAATCCGGAATGTGCTGTACGGGGTGGATGCCGATATCATCAGCCGGAAAGAGGAACAGCATCAGGAGCATATCCGGCGCCTGGCCGAGACCGCCTATCTGATGCTGGATATGGGCGTCATCGTGTTCATGACGGCCACCCGGCTGCGTCAAACCGATCTGGAGATCATCAAAAGCGTCGTCCCGTCGGAAAAGGTTTATGTCATCTGGGTGGGACCCGATATCACCACCGATATCCCCTATGATCTCCACCTGCCCCAGGTTGGCGATATTCGCGAAAGCAGCGAGGAAATCAAACAGATCCTGCGCGACAAGGGCATCCTGTTCCGCGCCTGGTAATCCATCCATAATACCGATCATCATAACCATTACTTAAATAACTATGCCGGATTTATACCATCACCCGCATCGTGTGACACCGGCGGACCGCAGCCGCATCATGGGCCATCGGCCGGCAGTCATCTGGATGACCGGGCTGTCGGGCTCGGGCAAATCCACCCTGGCCAACCAATTGGAATACGAGCTTAACCACCGTTACTCCGTTCATACCTATTTGTTGGACGGAGACAATATCCGGCATGGAATCAACCGGGATCTCGGGTTTTCCGAAGCGGACCGGGAAGAAAACATCCGCCGGATCGGCCAGGTGTGCCGCTACATGGTCGAAGCGGGACTAGTCGTCATTACCGCCCTGATCTCTCCCTATCGTCGATCCCGTGACCGGGTCCGCGAATGGTTCCCGGATGGAGAATTCATCGAGGTCTATGTGGAATGCCCCCTTGAGGTTTGCGAATCACGCGATCCCAAGGGAATTTACCGCAAAGCCAGGGCAGGCCGGATCCCCCAATTCACCGGCATCGATTCCGATTATCAACCCCCTCTCCAGCCGGAAATCCGAATCAATACCGATCAATCCTCAATCAGCGAATCGACCGAATCAATCCTCCGCTACCTGATCGAATCCTATTCGCTGATCCGCTCCTCCTAATAGGATTTATCTCCTTCCTTCCGTTTCACCGGTAAGGATTAAAGAATACTAACAAGACTACCGGTCAATCCGCACTTTCCAATCGAGAGTCCGGCCGGAATCCGAAGATCCCGCTCGGAGAAGACAAAATTCAAACCGAAACCAATCACCGTAAATCAATAAGGGGACAAAATGACAATCAGATGGATCATGATCCTGAGCGTAACCGCCATTATCCTGACTGGATTAGGATGCGGAAAAAAATCGGCGCCGGTTCCTGAGGCTGAGGCCACCCAAGGAACCATCAGCATATCCGGGGCCTGGGCACTCTATCCGATGATGGTGAAATGGGCGGAAGAGTATCAGGTCCTCTATCCGGACATGACCATCGACATCTCGGCCGGGGGTGCCGGTAAGGGCATGGCGGATGCTTTGGCGGGCCTGGTCGATATCGGCATGATTTCCCGTGAGATCCAGCCGGCGGAAATCGATAAGGGGGCCTGGTTCATCGCCGTCTGCAAGGACGGAGTGGTCGGCACTATTCACGAATCCAATCCGGTATGGGATATTTTGAAAACCCGGGGGCTAACTCAGGAAGAATGCCGTAAAATCTGGATCACCCAGGAAATCACCGACTGGGGAGTGTTGATCGGACGGACGGAAAAACCGATTCCACTCAACCTGTATACCCGTTCCGACGCCTGCGGCGCCGCCGAAACCTGGGCCGCTTTCATCGGCAAAAAACAGGAAGACCTGAAAGGGATCGGCGTGTACGGGGATCCCGGATTGCTGGAAGCGGTCCGTCAGGACGAATCAGGCATCGGGTACAACAATATCAATTATATTTACGATCAGACCACCCACCATCCTCATCCCGGTACCAGGGCCCTTCCCCTGGATGTCAATGCCGATGGCCGGATCGATTCATCGGAAAATTTTTATGAGGATCGGGATTCACTGATCGCGGCCATCATCGAGGGACGATACCCCTCTCCACCGGCCCGGACCCTGTATGTCGCCTGTCAAGGAGAACCTCAAAATCCGGCTGTCCGCGCATTCTTGCGATGGATTCTGGACAAGGGACAGGACTATACGGCCGAATCGGGATATATTGCCCTTTCGGAACAGGATCGGAATGACCAACGGGAAAAGATGACCGAACCGAAACAATGAAGCGTTTACGGCAGATTAAGCTCATCGGATTCATGCTGGCCGGAAACGGCCTGATCTGGTTGTCGCTGGCGATCCTGGCAGCGATCCTGTGCGGATTGATCTGGCGCAGTTATGCTATATTCGGCCACTGCTCCCTCTCGGAGATCCTGTTCAGCCAGACCTGGATGCCGACTCAGGGAAAATTCGGGCTGGCGGCTTTCATCACAGGCACCTTCATGGTCTCAGGACTGGCTATGATCCTGGCTGTCCCAATCAGCCTGTTGACGGCCATCTATCTGTCCGAATACATCCCGTTGCGTCTGTCAAAGTTTCTGCAGTCAATCATCGATCTGCTGGCCGGGATTCCCTCCGTGATTTACGGTATTTGGGGCATCCTGGTCATTATACCCCTGATCAAAAACCATCTGGCTCCCCTGGCCGGTTCTGCCGGTACCGGATACAGTCTGCTGGCCGGAGGCATAGTACTGGCGGTAATGGTCTTTCCGGTAATTATCCAGATCAGCCTGGAAGTATTCCGGAGCATTCCGTTCGAAATCCGGGAGGTCTCGATGGCCTTGGGCGCAACCCAGTGGGAAACCATCAAGCGGGTCATTCTGCGCAAGGCCATGCCGGGATTGGTGGCGGCCAATATCCTGGGACTGTCGAGAGCCCTGGGAGAGACCATGGCGGTCATGATGGTGGTCGGCAACGTCGCCAAAATTCCACATTCCTTATTCGATCCGGCCTATCCCCTGCCGGCCCTGATCGCCAATACCTATGGGGAAATGATGTCGATCCCGTTGTATGATTCAGCCGTGATGACCGCCGCCTTGGTCCTGCTGATGATCGTCGTCATCTTTAACATACTGGCACGGATCGTATTGAAAAACCTGCGCATCGGCTATTGATAGCCTTTTCCGGAACTATGGATCGTTCGGCTCGGAATCGTGGGATCTCTCTCCAATCCGTAGCAATTCAACCACTCAAGAGCCTTCACACCGCTAACGACCATCGCCCGGCACCCTATGAACGCTGATCAATCCATACATATTAGTATACCTTAATCCGTAATACCATTATCCCAAATCTACAAGAAACCACCCTCCTTGATAATTCGGACGAGATCAAGGCAGAGAAGATTTCGGGTAACGCATTATTGTCAAACAGCAGAAAATCGTAATGCAAAGAAAATCGGAAGAAAAAATAGCCCTTTGGGTGATGCGGGGAGCAACCGCGTTGGTGTTGATTTTTTTGGCCCTGATTCTGGGCAGCATCATCATGAAGGGATTACCCCATCTGAATTGGGCCATGCTGTCTCAGACGCCCAAAGGCGGGTATTATCTGGGCAAATCAGGCGGAATCCTGAACGCGATCATCGGCTCGCTGATTCTGGCGGGGGGAGCGGTCGGACTGGCTTTGGTGTTCAGTCTGCCGATCGCCCTGTATTTGAATGTATTTTTGAGAAACAATCATCCTTACCAGTATACCATCCGGTTCTGTCTGGATGTGATGAATGGAATTCCTTCCATCATTTACGGCGCATTGGGACTGATTTTGATGTACTATTTCAATTTGCGGGCCTCGCTATTGGCCGGCATCCTGACGGTGGCTCTGCTGATCTACCCGGTGATGTGCCGGGCTATGGACGAATTGCTGCAGAATATTCCCGAACAACTGAAGGAAACCGCTTATGCCCTGGGCTCCACCCGCTATGAGCTGGCCTGGAGGATCATGATCCGGCAGGCGGCCCCCGGCATGATAACAGCCATCCTGGTGGCGCTGGGCCGCGGCATCGGTGATGCGGCCTCGGTGCTCTTTACGGCCGGATTCAGCGACCGTATCCCCATCTCCCTGATGCAGCCGGTGGCAACCCTGCCTCTGGCCATCTTCTTCCAGTTGACCTCGCCCATTGTAGAGGTCCAGAACCGGGCCTATGCCGCCGCCATGATCCTGACCCTGATCATCCTGTCAATATCCCTGATCTCCCGTCAGTTGATCAAACGAATCGACCGCTATACCGTCAAATAACTATGAATAAAATACTGACAACAGATTATATCCGAAGCATCATGAAAAGGATTGTATGGGATTATGACCTGGATCCCTATGATCTTTATCTAATCGCAATTCACCGGAAAAATGCCATCAGCATATTCAATGATTTCTGGATTTGGCAGCGGATGTTTGAGCGCCTTGGCTGGTATGATTTACTGGATCTGTATGGAATCGAAACAGTCAAAGCTAACCTGACCCCGGATCATATTAAAAAAATCCGTATACCCGAGTTGAGGGACCGTTATGAACGAGTACGCTGCATATTACATGAAGAGCCTTTACCCCCTGCAGAATGGAGTGCTCAAGCTCGTCAGAGAAAACAAGCTACCCTTCTATCTAACCGGTGGTACCGCCATCTCCCGCCAGTATTGCCAACATAGGTTTTCTGACGATCTTGATCTTTTTGTAAATCAGGATTCCGATTATCCGGACTATATCAATCATTTTTTTCAATTATTGACATCCAATCGGGAAGATAATCCTTATGGCATCGATTTACAGAGGATTATCAGAACTGAGAGTTATGCACAATTTTATGTCTTTGAGAAAAACCGACCCGACATTTTACTGAAACTTGATTTTGTCAATGATTATGCCC
>JAGOEH010000119.1 GCA_017997825.1 Candidatus Delongbacteria bacterium
ATCTCCGTCCATATTCACAACAATGAACAAATCATCGATCGTATTAAAAAAACTCCTAAAATTATTCTCAGACTGTCTAAGCCTCTTCTGAAGAAGGTCCCGCTCCATCGATGAAGATATAATACCCGAAACCGTCTTGAGCATCTCAAGTTCGATATCAGTCCATTTTCTTGACTGCACGCATTCAAGCCCGATGAACCCTGTCATTTTATATTCCACAATCAGTGGATACACGATGATCGATAAAATATTCCGTGGAGCGAGGATATCAAAAAGGACAGAGGGCAATTCATTAATTTTTTCCGAATAGATTCTCCCCTCTTTCTCGAGAATCCTCTTCCAGGAAGGGATAATTGGGTATAGTCCATTCAGCAGTTGATTGATCTGCGGCTTTATTCCTGTATTACACCATTCGTAGACAGTCCCGGCAGCGGTTCCGCTTTCATTATCGGTAAAGACATAAACCCGGCTGACATCAAGATGCTTCCCTATAATTTTAAGCACAGTATTCATCTGATTATCAAAATCATCGAGTTTAATAAAAGTCAGGGATATCTCAGAAAGCAATTCAATCGTTTTCATTGATTAATTATAATGATAAAATAAATAAATGGCAATTTTAAAAGAGTAAAAACGAAAACTCCAAAGAGAAAATCTTTTCATAGCTGCATTTTTCATGATTTTTTCCAACCGGTTCACTATGATCACTCCCCATGGTTCCGGGTATTGAAGATGACAGCGATCACGACTCTCCAACAGGGCAAATCAAGATGGACCATGGTGAATGTTTTATATCCTGATGACGGTTTTGAAAACGATCCGTGCGTTTCCGCTTACTTTCACCAATTCCGGTTCATCGTTCCGGCTATAGACATGAACCTTCATATAGCCTTTTCTCCCGATCGCTTCACCCTGTTTTACCTGAAAGATGAATCCGGTTTCGCACTTTTCGATTCTGTTATAATGAGTGAGATAGGCTCCGAGCGGGCCATTGGCATTACCGGTGACCGGATCCTCCATGATGCCGATGACCGGCGCGAACATCCGTCCGCTGGTCAGTATTCCGTCTTCCCGGGAGTCAAAGGTGAAGGTATAATATCCATTACATCCGATAATCCGGCTGAGGTTCGCTAATATCTCATTCTTGACGATCAGACGGTCCAGGGTATGTTTACTTTTAATAGGGATCATCACCTTGGAATGGCCGGTAGACACGATTTGGATCGGAAGGCTGTCATCCAGATCGGAGTCGGACAGGCCCAATCCTTCAAGCAGACGGTCTTTTTCGTTGCCTTCGATGATGGTGCCGAACACGATTCCGGCCTGAGTCATGACAATCCTCAGATCATCCTCCTCCGGGATCAGCTCGACCGGTAAAATTCCGGCTTTGGTCTTTTGGATAATTCTCCCGATCGCCAGATTTTTTTCTTTCGCATAGATATAGTGAGCGGAAATGGTGGCGTGTCCGCAAATCGGGACTTCATGGGTCGGAGTAAAAAACCTGACTTCAATATCAAAGTCCGGTGATGGGGTATGGATGATAAAAGCGGTTTCGGAATTATTAAGCTCTCGGGCTATTTTTTGCATCATGGTTACATCCAGTGAATCCGCATTAGGGACAACCCCGGCCGGGTTCCCTGAAAACAGTTCTTTGGTAAAAGCATCGACTTGATATACCGTTAGATCCATATCCGTAACCTGCCATTCATTTTATGGTTGTTTTTCATATTTATATCTCAAAACGATTCCACTAAAGTTATGGTTGTTATTGTACGGAACGAAGTATAAATAATCTTTCATTACTATCCCATATTTATATCCCTGAGCATTCAAACCATTGACATCTTTAGAATCAAAAGCGCTCCAGCTTTCATTCTCCTTAAATGACTTTCGGGTATCATATCGTAATACATTAGCATGGAATAGTTCGTCCTGCTGATAGGGAACAAAATAGACATAATGTCCATCATAGAGGGCACCCACATAACCTATGGTATTTAATGAATCGGTGTAGGAAGCATCATAACAATTCCAGCCGATCTCATTCGAAAAGGACAATTCGGTATCATATCGTAACACCCTGGTGTGCTGACCTCCGATTCCTTCTTTATCTCTAAAGGGAACATAGTATACATATCGTCCGTCATATACGGCTCCCTTATACCCAACAGTTGATTCAGAATTTGTATTTCCCGCATCATAACAATCCCAGCTCGACTTATTTTCAAATGGAAGGCTGGTATTATATCGCATCATCATGGCATGGAATTTTGCACCGGATTGATTGGCAAAAGGCACATAGTAGATATACTTACCATCATAGGCACAACCATAATAGCCTTTGGCATTGGTGTTTTCAGCTACGACCATCGTATTAACGGCTTTCCAGCTGCTTTTATCCTTAAAATCTCCTTCCGTATCATATCGCAATGCATAGGGATTAGCACCATTTTGATCTCCATAAGGCACAAAATAGATATAGCGGTGATCATCATAAACCGCTCCATCATAACCCAGACTCATAAATCCGGAGGGAATTCCCTCTGTCGAGGCCGCATCAAATGCACTCCATGAGCTTTGATCCTTGAATTCACCGTTGGTATTATATCGAAGCACGTTAGCATGTCTGCCGTCATCGTTAATATAAGGTACAAAATAGACATAATTTTTGGCATACACAGCCCCGGCATATCCTTTAGTATTGAGATTTTCAATACCACCGGCATCATAGACTTCAAAGCTGGTTATAGTCTTAAAATCAGCATCGGTATCGTATCGAAGAACCTGTCCATGAAATCCATTAATATCTCTGCAAGGGGCAAAATAGATATATTTACCGTCATCTGCGGCTCCATAATAGCCTCCGGCACTCATAAACCCGCCTTCCCTACTTACATTAAAAGCCTCCCATTGGACAGAATCCTTAAATCCATCAATAGTAGTAACAATAATGGTATCATCATCTGAGGAATTGTCAGAGCAAGTTGTCAAACTAAGAATTACAATCATTACACCAATTATTAAGAATAAATCTCTTATCATTTCGTCATCCATTCGTTTTTCGAAAATTTTCAACTCACATCAGGAAGTTACAATTTATTCATCCTTGAGGAACCGGTTCTGAATTATTTTTATATTCAGTCGCTCAGTCCCCCTTTCTACTCTTAGCATGAGATGATCGGCGGCATCCAGGTATACTTGGCGTGCCCGGTGATCCATCCGGGTCACCGGAATCGTATCAATCTCGATGATTTTGTCATCGATCCGCAACCCGCTTTTCTCTGCCTGCGAATGCTCGAAGAAACCGGAAACAACCCATGCGCCCAATGTTTTACTCCTGTCGACCGATGAGAATCCCAGCTTCGAAAACGTAAAATCATTCGAGAATGTATCATTCGGTTTGATACAGAGACAAGGGGTTTTGAAATCAATCATCACATCGAATCGATCCAGAATTTTATTACCCAAAAGTCCCGCATTGATAGCCGAGGAAAGCGATCCGCTTTGATCGGTGCTGTATTCGGCTTCAAAATGCTTTAATTTATATCCGCCGATATCGATGGATGTTGCGACAAAAGCATAGCTTTCCGATTCTCCGCCAACGCCCCGGTATTTGGTATAGTACCTCACTTTATCGGCAATGACTTTATTTAGGTTATACTTTGACGCGGCCGGACTGGTCAGCGCAATGGTGCCGGCACAGCCCAAATCGATCATGAACAATTCTGAAATTGAAAGCGTATCATTGATGGTAAGCGTTGCAGGTATGTATAACCTATTCTTTATTTTCCGACACTAAATTTTAGCATAGTGGCCTAACGATAGGGAATCGATTTTGTCATGAATTTTCATATAATTCCGCGCATAGTTGATTTCCAGTATTTTTTGTGAAAAATAGTCCTGACCGATGATCCCATCGGCAAAATCCCCCACAATCGGCTTTAAGCTTATCACCGGTACCGATTGGGTTCGATAATTCAGACTATGGAAATCAAATTGTACAGGATTCATGATCACTTTGACCTTTTGAAGCTCTTTTCCTGCTCCGGGAACTCGTGCCGTTATAATGGAATCGTATTTCAGATTGCCGGCAGCATAAAACAAAGAATCAAAATAGAGATTATCAGCCCCGGTATCCACAATAAAATGACCCTTCACATCGTTGACCGATCCATCGATATAGATATGCCCCCGATAATCGATCGGGATTATCTTGTATTTGTGGCTGGTGTTTTCTTGACCGAAATTTAAAGAACAACAAATCGAGAGGAATACAATGAAACCTATTTTTTTCATTTTCCCCGATCCCTATCCAATGAAAGGTAGCTGATTGTTTTTACACCCTGTCTCGGATCAGTTTTATGGGATATTGAAGCGACAAAAAAAAGCGGTTATGGTCTTGATTCGGACATTACATCCATGAAATCTCTTGAACTATGACCGGCGATTCGACGTTCCATAATCCCGGATAAAGGCCTCGGTATCATCTATAAAGGAACGGACTTGGTTGGCGATGATGGTCACAACCCCGTTTTTATTGCTAAAATCATCAATCCCCTTGATAGTGATATCAATAATGGCATCGGTATTTTCATCATTTTCAACCGGTTTGTATTTTTTCCATGATGAGCGGGTAATGATATCAATAAATTCTTTTCTTTTTTGCCGATTGACAGCCGAGAGCCAGATCTCGAATTGAAACGACGAATAATTGAAAACGACGGCGATCTTTAGCCCATTCACCTTCAATACTTCAGTCGTGACGGGCAGATAGCTCATATCAAGGTACCCGTGATACAGGGAATGGGTGCTGATCGTTTTGTCCTGACCCTCTTTGAATTGATTGACCACGTCGGAAAATATTTCAAAAATATAGCGATAGGCCTTTTGGATCCGGCCATGGTTCAGATGTCTTTTAAAATCATCCATCATATCATTGATGTTTTCCATAACCCGCCTTCATAATTTTAGGTGGTTGACAATAGAGCATTACGGAGAAGGAGATTGTTTTCCTCGACCTGAAGTTCAACAGTTGAAAAATTGATCTGTTTTATAGACAAGCGATCACAAGATCGAAAATTCTTCTTGGCACTGCAGATGGCATACTATTTGTGTCTCATATATTGACAATGATAAGACATTAAACACATAATACATATTTGATAAGACTCAAAACTATGTCTTCCTTGCCAAGAACCAATTCCGGTCTTCAGTGAATCCATCTTCGAATAAACCCAATCCTTTAACCTTAACTTGTATCCGGGAATCATAGAGTAATTTCTGTTCATATTCCTTCAAAAACAATAGTCTTGACAAATCCATCGGTTTTAATTAATCTGGAGATAGTTACTTTGTCAATAGTATCAGCATACGTCATTGAGTATAATCCTGTCCATCAAATTTTATCCATCCTTTTTTACAAAGAACAGTATATGCCAACTCAATCTGTCTTTCATTGAACTGCCGTTTGCGATCATTCCAGCGATAAATTGAATCAATTATTTGTTCAATACCATGGGAATTTTCTTTGGTTACAACCCAATGAACTGTCGCCAATAACTCCATTCCAAAGGGAGACTCAAAACCTTCAACTAGATTTGAGACCCGATCAAAATGTTTTTTTGTCTGCAGGTGGTTATTCAAAAATTGAGACGCATTTTCATATGCTCCCTGAACAAGTTCTAAATGCTTATCAGGATTATCCCCGCCGTCAGCATATCCAGAAAAAAGGTATCCCTCAATGGCATGTAAAACATGGCTTAGGTTTTCTGCATAGGGCCCATAAACCGCTTTAGTGAATCTAAGTCTCAGATTCTCACCACTTTCCTGTAAAAAGTATATTAGTTTATGTACTTCCAATAAAGTAATAAACGGATCAAGAAGTCCTGATAAATAACGATGAACCAGTTCAACCAAAGCGGCTCTTCCTGGTGTCATTTTAGGTATTTTATTGTTCTTCATTTTCTCCAAATTGGGAGCTCCCTTGGGTTCAAAAACAGTAATATCGATGTCTGTAAACCCGGCCAGAAAAAATTCGATTCTTTTTCGAACCTTATTCCAATCAAGTCCACCTAAACCGCAACCCAAAGGGGGAAGAGCGATAGATTTTATACTATATTTTTTTATCACATGTATTAAATCCTCCAGTCCGGAATCAATATCTTCATACCGGCTTACCCCACGCCAATGGCGTTTGGTCGGGAAATTTACAATATACTTTGGATTAGTAAGATTACCAGTCTCATATACAAACATTTTACCTGGAACCACATCCTCTTGTTTACAGGCTTTTTCATATACTTTATAATTATCCGGAAAATGCTTTTTGAATTGTAGCGCTATACCACGCCCCATAATTCCCACACAGTTTACGGTGTTAACAAGTGCTTCTACATCTTCAGAAAGCAGATCTCCAATTTTATAGACAATCATATACTACTCCTTATGATTAATAATATCAAGCTTTCATAACTTCTACTATCGGTTGATTGTTTGCTGAGCTGAAAAAACTGCGAACTTTATGAAGCTGATCCTCGGAATAGACACCAATAAACTCAATTAAAGACAAAGGAAACGAGTTTTCTATTAAAAATTCTGCTTATTTTTTTTCTCGGCAGCCTTTCCAGTCTATTGCCATTACTGCCTCCCAGTCGATCATGTTCAACTGATCAAGGTCATTGTAATCATTAAAATAATAAGATCCAGCATTGGAATCAGTAAAAACCCATCGCATATTATTATGCAATGCCCATAAAACTACCTTCTGAAGGTCAGCAACCAAGTGAACTATCGGATGTTGTCCACCATGATAGCTGATATCAGGATGGTTATCCATAAAAAACAAATAAAGCATAACCGACCTGGGGCAAAAATAGAAGGGTACACATTTTCCCACATACAGATCCGGATAGCTTGTGAGAGATTTATCTAGTCTTCGTTTTTTTAGATTGCGCTTCAGATTATTGTGTGGAAGATGGAAACAGGTTTAATCACCCTGGTGCCACTTTTCTGCTGTTATCGTAAAAATTCAGTGTTGGTTTTAAGGAGCGTTTTGTGGAGCATTTTCGGATTTACTCAGAAACATCCTGATTACCGCGACATCAGTGCGAAGACGCCCCAACCCTGGTATTCACGCGTATAAGCGGCATAGCGCTCGGGTTCCGAAGTCAATTGGGCTCGAACCTCTTTCGCGAGCTGGTCATCGGGATTGGCATCAAGCCATTGGCGCATAGTGAGCCATTTGGCGGCCTCGTATCTGTCCCAGCCATCTTGGTTTGCCAAAACCATTTCCACAACGTCGTAGCCGAGGCGGCCAAAAGACGTTAGAAGTTCTGGAAGTATGAGAAAGTCGGAGATTGCGTGAGCAAGACACCCTTTGGCAACATCTTCCGTCGGCGGTAACCGACGCCAGTAGGGCTCGCCGATGAGGATGATCCCTCCGGATCGGAGGCTCTGCGACAGTAGCTCGATAGTGCCGGTGACGCCACCGCCGATCCAGGTCGCTCCGACACAAGCCGCCACACCCACCTTCTCAGTAGAGACATAGCCCGCAGCATCGCCGTGAATGAACCTGACTTTATCGGCGACGCCGAGTTCTTCAGCGCGCATGTTCGCTTGCTCGGTGAACAACCGGCTCATGTCGATACCGGTACCGATGATTCCGTAATCGCGTGCCCAGGTACACAGCATCTCCCCCGAACCGCAGCCGAGGTCGAGCACTCGAGTCCCCGTTTCCAGACGCAGCGCTGCGCCGAGAGTTGCGAGCTTATCGGGGGTGAACGGATTATGGATACGGTGAGCACTTTCGGTGATGGTGAAGATCCGTGGAATATCCAAGGTAGTAAATCTCCTTTCGTGGATGAATTGATTCGGTCACTGCCTAATAAAACAGTCAGTTGCCGGCAAACCGACAATACTGAAAGGTTAAGCTTTGCCTAGCCAAAAAACTCAAAAATACAAATTCAACGCCGCTGTATGCCGATCAACTGAACAGAGATGGTTGGAAAATTCTTATCAATTCAATAAAACCAATTAGTTTGGATTGGATTTTTTCAACGCTCTGGTTTTATAGTTTAATTCCAAAATTTTCATAGGTAAACGTTCCACTTCCATGCCTCAATTTCCCGTTTTTGTACAATTCAGTAAAGGCTTTGTCCATATCTTTAATGATCGATAAAGGAACATTTAAGTCGTGATGTGCCGGCAGAATTCGTTTTACCGACAACGGCAACAATTTTTTTATTGAATTCATATAGGCAATCGGATCGGTTGACGGATAATAGGCGAACAATTCGCCGATATAAATCAAATCACCAGTATATAAGTATCCATTATCTTTTTCATAAAAACACATATGACCCGGAGAATGTCCCGGAGTGTGCAGTACACGAATTGTTCGATTTCCCAATTCAATGGTGTCATTATCTTTTAGTATCCTTGCCGGAATCCCTTGGAAAAGGTGGTATTGATTTACATCAAAATCTTTTGGAAAATCACACCGTTCTTCAGTTAAAAAGTTTCTAACCTGTTCTATGGTCAAAGGAAATCCGCCATTTATCCATTCCGCTTCAGCTTCGTGTACATAGAAGTCAGAAAAGTATTTATGTCCGCCAAAGTGGTCATAATGGACGTGTGTTGTTACAACTGAAACCGGTTTGTCTGTCAATTTTTGTACTGGTTCCCAGATATTTTCAACACCGAGTCCTGTGTCAATTAATAAGCATCTTTCGGTTCCATTTAGAACGTAACAATGTGTTTCTTCCCAATGTTTGTATTCACTTATTACCGATGTGTTGCCATCAATTTTTTCAATTGAAAACCAATCGCTTTTGTCATGGCTTGTCATTTCAATTCCTCTGTTATCCGTTACGCTCCAGCTCTTATCCGTCTTGACCATAACGGTTGATTACAATACCCTAAGGGACTGGAGAGCAGTTTCCCATCCATCGTCACAAATATTTGAACAGGCAAAAACACTTGATTACCCATTGAATCCATTATGTCATATAGACTTTATTGTTTGACGTCATTTGACAGTCTCAATAACGAAGCTGAGAATGAGGCGAAGCTCGCGCACCGCACGCAATGAAGTAAACACGGAGCGCAGCTCTTACCCGCCGTTGTGCCCAGTAATGCTACCCGTCGGAATGCATCATTTTC
>JAGOEH010000120.1 GCA_017997825.1 Candidatus Delongbacteria bacterium
CGGACAGTTGAAAACCGGCCGGGATATCGTGATCGCCGCCCTGTTGGGAGCCGAAGAGTTCGGGTTCGGCACCATGACCCTGATCGCCCTGGGGTGTGTCATGATGCGCAAATGCCATCTCAATCACTGCGCCGCCGGAATTGCCACCCAGGATCCACAATTGAGACGCCATTTTCAGGGTAAACCGGAATATATCGAACGCCTGATGATGTTTCTGGCTAACCAGGTCCGTGAAATCATGGCTGAACTCGGATTCCGGCGATTCGAGGATATGGTAGGCCGCAGCGACCGCCTGCGGGCCGATCCGGAGATCCCGTTCTGGAAAGCTCGATGCCTGGATCTATCCCCGCTCCACCAGTCAATGGGACACAAACCGATCCATCACCCGGTCAATACTGAGCCGGGAGAATCAGACAAGACACTGGACTGCGAGATTATGCCTCAGGTCCGGGAAGCCATCGAACAGCGGAAGCCGATCCGTTTGAACCTGGCGGTCAACAATACCCATCGCAGCCTGGGAGCAAGCCTGAGCTATGAGATTACCCGCCGTTACGGCCGGGAGGGATTGCCGGAAGGGACGATCCGTCTGGATCTGAAAGGAGCGGTGGGACAGAGTTGCGGGGTATTTCTGGCTCCTGGAATCACCTTACATATCCAGGGCGCCGCCAATGATTATTTAGGCAAAGGCATGGCCGGAGGGCGGATCATCGTCCAGCCCGATCCGGCATCCGGATTCATTCCCCATGCCAATGTGATTGCCGGCAATGTCGCCTTGTATGGCGCTACCGGCGGCGAGCTTTATATCAACGGCAAGGCCGGTGAACGCTTCGCGGTCCGCAACAGCGGCGCCAAAGCCGTGGTGGAGGGCATCGGGGATCACGGCTGCGAATATATGACCGGCGGCATCATCGTGGTCATCGGTAAAACCGGCCGCAACTTCGCCGCCGGTATGAGCGGAGGAGTCGCCTATGTGTATGACGAAACCCAGATGTTCGATACCCGATGCAACCTGGATATGGTCGATCTGGAATCGGTCTGGGACCCCCATGACAGTAAACTATTATACGAGATGCTGGCGGCTCACCGGAACTATACCCACAGTCCTCAAGCCGACTTTATCCTTACCAACTGGGAATCCTGCCGCCCGATATTCGTCAAGGTCATCCCGATCGACTATCGAAAATCTCTGGAACGCCGGCAAATCCTTGAAGAAATGGATTTGGAAACTGTTTCCGCCACCGAGGAGGTTTATCATGGCTAATGCCGTCGAATTTATTGAAATCCAACGGATTAAACCCATTCGGCGGGCGATCGAGGAACGGATCCGCGATTATCGGGAAATCGAGCTGCCGGTCGATCCTGAAATCCTGAAAGAACAAGCCGGACGATGCCAGGATTGCGGCATTCCCTTCTGCCACAGCCTGGGGTGTCCGCTGGGTAATCTGATTCCCGATTTCAATGAGATGGTTCATCAGAATCAGTGGCGTCGGGCCTTGGATTATCTCCACCACCGCAACAATTTCCCCGAGATCACCGGGCGGATCTGTCCGGGACTGTGTGAGCCGGCCTGCACCCTGGCCATGAATTTTGAGCCGGTCATGATCCGGTCCATCGAACGGCAGATTGCCGAAACCGGTTGGCAGGAAGGCTGGATTCGGCCTGAACCGGCCGCCGTCAAACAGGGAACCAAGGTGGCCGTGATCGGATCGGGACCTGCCGGACTGGCCGCCGCCCAGCAGTTGGCCCGCTGGGGACATGACGTGATTGTTTTCGAGCGATCCGAACGAATCGGAGGCCTGCTGCGATATGGAATCCCGGATTTCAAGCTGGAAAAATGGATTTTGGATCGCCGGATCGAGCAGTTGAAAGCTGAGGGAATCATATTTGAAACCGGGGTAGAGGTCGGTCATGATGTATCCACCGATTATCTGCGACGGAAATTTCAGGCTGTGCTGATCGCCATCGGCTCAGGCCGGCCGCGGGACTTGCCCGTTCCGGACCGGAATCTGTCGGGAATTCACTGGGCCATGGATTATCTTTCTCATCAAACCCGATGCAACAACAGGGAACAGAATCAAGCCGATCCGCTTCTGACGGCTACGGGGAAAAAGGTGGCGGTGATTGGGGGCGGGGATACCGGCGCCGATTGTATCGGCACTGCCCGACGCCAGTGTGCCGACGCCATTTGCCAGCTCGAAATTCTCCCCCGGCCGCCGGCGCTTCGTGATCCCTCCAATCCCTGGCCGGAATGGCCCCGTATCCTCCGATCCTCCAGCTCTCATGAGGAGGGATGCGACCGCCGATGGAGCATCAAGATTAACGCTTTTGGTGGGAGGGAGGGCCGATTGACCCATTTGGACTGCGTCAAATTGGAATGGGAACCGGCCGGAACCGATGAGAAACTCCAACCCAGAGAGATCAGCGGCTCCGAATTCAAAATCCCGGTTGACATGGCCATCCTGGCAATGGGATTCATCCACCCCGAGCCGCTTCCATTACTGGAACCCCTACAGATCCATCTGAATCCCAATCAAACCATTGCCGCCGATTCCCAGTTCCGGACTTCCATTCCCAATTTCTTTGGCGCCGGGGATTGCGTTGCCGGGGCTTCCCTGGTCGTCAAGGCCATCGATCAGGGACGGCAAGCGGCCGCCGCCATCCACCGGACACTGAAGTAATTCCGGCCGACATACGTAAAGCCATTCTCACAGCCTTTTTTCCGGATCATGGCCTTGACTCTATGATCCGGATTCCTTTTCCGACAGCTTGAATCCTCTTGACTAACCTCTTTTTTTTATTATATTAGACATTCAGTTGAAAACAAACCGGCTGAAATCCAGCGCCTCTCGCCCTCCTGATGGCGATCATCAAATCCCTGCTTGGGATCGATCGAGAGAAGGATTTCAGTATAGATTAATGCGGATCGTGGCAGGAACAGATAGAGGAAGTCAGGAAAGGAAGTAAGGTTATGGTGTCGCGATGGTTAAAATGGATAGGATGGATCGTGGTACTGGGCGGGTTGAACAACGTAATGGCCAAGGGTGAGGCCCAACCCGGAACGCTTACACCCTATCGCTGGATTATGGCTGACACACTGCCCCGGGAGGGACAGGGATGGACGGAAACGGCCGCCCCTTATGATCGGCTGCCGTCCAAAGCCAAAAGCCAGGTCCGCGATGAGTTATGGACTCTATCCCAGCATTCGGCCGGAATGGTCATCCCGTTTATCAGCAATAGCCGCACGATCGTTGTCCGATGGAAGCTTCGCTTTAATTTCAAACTGACTCATATGACCGGCAGCGGAATCCGGGGACTCGACCTGTATGCCTTTGACAGCCTGACCAATCAGTGGCGGTACGTTGGAACCGGCCGGCCCGATTCCCTGGTCAATCAGAAAACCGTCGGCCGAAACATGACCCCGGCGGATCGCCGCTTTCAACTCTATCTCCCCTTGTATGACGGCATTGACAGCCTGGCCATCGGAATCGACTCCGGGGCATATCTACGACCGGATCGCAACCAGGATCAGCTTCCGCTGGTTTTTTACGGCACCTCCATCACCCAGGGCTGCTCGGCCTCTCGTCCGGGAATGGCTTACCCCGCCATCATCGGCCGGTGGCTGAACCGGAAAACCATCAATCTCGGATTCTCCGGCAACGGCCGGATGGATATGGCTCTGGCCGATCTGATCGGAGAACTGCCGTCCGAAATGATCATCCTGGATTGTCTGCCCAACCTGACATTGGAACAGATCACCACCAATGTGCAGCCTTTCATCATCCGCCTGCGTCAGCTCCAACCCGAAACCCCGATCCTGCTGGTCGAAAATGTACTCTTCCCGCCTATGTGGAGCGATACCAGCCTGCACTATGCCATCACGCATAAAAACAACCTGCTGAAACAGGAATATCAAGAATTGCTGGAAAAAGGGTATCGGAATATCCATTATGTCGAGGCTGAAAACCTAATCGGGCAGGATGGAGAAACCGCCGTCGACGGAACCCATCTGACCGATATCGGAATGCAGCGGATAGCCGAGCAGTTGGCGGATCGGATCACGTCCATTCTTAAAACCCGTCGTCATCCTGACGAGGATTGAGCAGTAATCGAAACTTCCTGAGAATAGCCCGGGATCCGATGATCCCCTGGAAAACCATGATCAAACCTGAGATCAAGCATTGTTGAAAAACCGCTGATTCATTCGGCGGATAAACTCCGGAGTGGTGCCGCAGCATCCTCCGATCAGGGAGGCGCCGGAACGGAACAGTTCCATGGCTTGGATAGCAAACTCATCCGGGGTTACATCATAGACTAATTTTCCGTTATCGATCCGGGGCAGGCCGGCATTGGGTTTGATCCAGATCGGTCGATCGGTCAGGGATTTCATTTTTCGGCAGACCGGAATATACCCATCAATCCCGGTGCCGCAATTAGCGCCGATGATCGAGGCCCCGTCCTGTTCCAGGGCGGCAACACACTCTTCCAAACTGTTGCCCATCATGGTATGGAGTCTATCGGAACCGGAATCGTAAACCATACTGACCGCAACCGGGAGACCGGTTTTAAGGGCGGCCTGCAGGGCGATCCGGGCTTCATTCAGATCGGTCATGGTCTCGATGACGATCCCATCGGCACCGGCTTCCGCCAGGCTTTTGGCCTGCCGACTGAAGGCATCCGTCAGTTGGTTCTCGGTGATATCCCCCATCATCATCATCTTGCCGCTGGGACCGATCGAAGCCATTACCAGGGCATCCTGGCCGGCGGCTTGTTGTGAAATGGCGACTCCGGCCCGGTTGATGGCCTCCATCTGATCCTCCAGCCCATAAGCCGCCAAGGCCGGCGGATTAGCCCGAAAGGTATTGGTCAGAATGATCCGGCTGCCGGCCTCCACATACCGCCGGGCTACCGATTCCACCTTGGCCGGTTCGGTCAGGTTCCATAGGTCGGGACAGGCACCACCGGGCAAACCGAGAGCCTGCAGCTCAGTCCCCCATGCCCCATCCAGCAGAACCGGTTTTTGGTGCAGTAACTCATCCAATTTATGGCTCATCATCAGCTCCTTCCATAATAATAATTCAATGGTTTCATAATTGGTTAAAGGGATCGAATAAGACTCAAACCATCCGGTCAAGACGTCTCAGGGTATTCCTTCCCTATCGGAAGAATATCCATTCGGATGATAACCTGTTTTAGGACTTGCCGATTCCGGACTGAGCAATCGGATCATTCCACAGGGCTTGCCGATGAGCATGGGCCTGCCCGAAAAACCAGGCCCATTCCAGGATGAAAAGCCGGGGGACAGCCGCCGGAAGATAGCGCCCATAGCCTGCCGACCAGCCGATCGCCAGTTTTCGGGTCAGATTGATGAAGGGCAGAATCAGCATAATCATCAGATAAATCCATGATAAGCCTCGGGACCATCGCGGCTGACCAATCCGCATCAGACCAAACTCATAGCCTCGGTGATAGCGTTCCCGCACCAGATCCCGCCAGTCGATCGTGTGAATATGGGCCACCTGGGCTCCCGGGACAATCCGGATGCTTTTCCCGGAATCTTCCAGGCGATATCCCAATCCGGTATCGGCGGACGCCAGGTGGGATTCATCCAGTCCTCCCAGTTCGACATACAGGTTTCTTAGAATGGCAAAATTGGCAGTCGGGGCCTGATTGATCTGCCTTATCGTTCGGCCGGGGAGCCAGAGCCAGAATTTAGCGATATGAGCTGTAACTGAAATCAGATCCCGGTTAAAGCAAGTCACCGGCCCGCAGGCGGCGGCAGCCCTGTCAAGAAAAGCCTGATCCAGCGCAGCCAGCCAGCCGGTAACCGGAACGCAATCGGCATCCAAAAAAGCCAAAATATCCCCCTGGGCTTGGGCGGCCGCTATATTGCGGGCCTTTTCACTCCGGGTTTTCTCCTCCAAATGGATGACCCGGTAGGATGTATGCTGCCGGATCCATTGAACCGATTCCAAGCCGGGCGAACTATCGACCATGATCACTTCAAAATCATGGTAATCCTGGTTCGATACTCCGTTCAGGCAGGCCGGAAGGGTTTGGAAGGCTTGATACATGGGGATAATCACGCTGAAGCGCATCAATGCTCCCGGCTGTAATGCCGGATGGCTGGATCCGGTCGGCGGAGAATCCCAATCGATTCCCCGGCGGCATTAGCGAAATAATTCAATCCGATCGTCGGCAGAAGCATAACAGCCAAGAACGGAGACATCGATTGCCGGTGTGGGATCGATCGGCAGACTTGCCAAAGCCGGATCAAGGGTTTGGCATATACAGCAACAGCGTATATCCATCGTTTGATTCGGCTCCATCCTTCCACCTTCTGACGGGTATCGGCAAAAATCCAGCCGAACCAGAAGCTTTCCGCCAGCATTTCGCCGAAACCCATTTTATCGTCATGAATCAGATAAAATCGATCGGTGAAATAAAACTGATGTCCCTGTTTGGCCAGTTTCCAGTACAGGATGGTTTCGGCCTGCAGATACAATGGAAGCTGATCTCCCAACCCCATCAGAACACTCTTTTTCCAGGCGCTGTTATGCCCCGGCAGTATCCCGGTGGTAGGTCCGACCGGATGACCGGGCCCCCAGCCCAGATAATGGCTGAAATAGGCTGTCCAATCGGTTATGGAATTCTTCGATCCCGGGTGAATCACACATCCCACCGAATCATAATTGCCGGACTGAATGATTTCCAGCAGCGGATCAATCACATTCACCCGCAGATCGGTATGATTCTCCTGGAATAGTATGGTATCGGACGACGCCGATTCCACCGCCCGGGCCAGCATCGGAAAATAATCGATCCCGGAATAGGTAATCCGCTGGATTGGAAATGAGAATTGAGATTCCGGAATGTCCGGATTAAAATCCTGAGGCAGGAAAAATATCATTTCCACCTTGTCCAACGGCTGTGTGGATATAAATGACCGCAAAAATCGATCCAACATACCCTGACGTTTACCGCACATCACAATGACGGATATCTGAGGTTGATTCATCGAGGAACTCCCTTAGCTGAAATCAATGTTAATAGCGGGTCAAACACGGCACGGATTCATGATACCGCCGATATAACTCCTTCCATGTGGGTGTCATAATCGGATCATCGGGTGAGGGTCTATAATCCAACCGAGCGGCGTTGTTTTTTAAAAAATGGCCGCAGTAGCGGCAAAGTGCGTCTTTCTGATCCAGCATCCAATCATCGGGTTCCGGAAGGTGTTTGCGGCCGATATCCAATCCGATGACCCGATCGATTCCGGCAGAACAGGTACAATGGTAATACCCATACATATTCAAGACGAATCCGTACCAAGAGGGAGAGAAACATCCGGTGGTATAATCGACCGATTGATCGAGCCGATCGATCGGAGCCCGGTTGAACGGACAAAATCCGGCATTATGGATCGAGGTTTTGGACGAATTGAAGACATGAACCCATTCGGGTAATCGACGCAATGCCTGGTGGACTTCAGGACCGTATCCATTGGTGTTGATCTGGATCCGAGTATGGGGAGAATAATCTCGTCGATAGCGGTTCAAAATATCCAGAATTTCGGACAATTGCGGATGAAGGCTGGGCTCTCCCCCTTCCAGCCAAATATGGATCCACTTTTTTTTCTGAGCGATACTCTCCCGAATAAAGCGTTCCACCTGGTCGATCCCCATCCGGTCCATGCTCGGGGCATACTGGCAGGATCGGTTACACATGGTACACTTCAAATTACAGTCGTAGGTTATATCCAGGATGATTTTATTCGGATTGGATCGAAACGGGGGCTTGCGTGAAGCCGCAAAGGATTCCCTCAGATTGAAATACCAAAGTCCCAGCTTATCACGCCAGGGATTGGGGATAAATGGTTTAAATAAGTTATGGATAGTCATTATTGATTGACTCAGTTGGATTGATGGTTTATTGACGGATGACCTACGTTTGAAGTTTCATTGGGTTATTTTCAGGTTCCGGTCATCGGGTGAAACGGCTGAGATAAATAACCTATTCATCATCGTGCAGATTCATGGCGATCTGCATCATTTTTCATCGGTAAACCAGGTATCCTTCATACAAACCCCGCGGCGGTTCCATTCGGCCCAGCATCCGGCCTGACAGGCCGATAAAAACCGGCAGGAACGGCAAAGATCGGGCGGAGGATCGGAACGAAAGCGCTGGAACCCGGTCTTCCAGAGACGGGAAAAGGGACTAGTCCGGATATTGCCTTCCGCCAGGGAATGATCATAGACCTGATTACAGCCCAGCACATCGCCGTTGGGCATGATGGAGGCCCGGGTCAGCCCGGCGGCGCAGAAAAAGGGACGATCCAGGCGGGTTTGAGAAAAACAACTGAGATAGCTGTGAGATTCGCTCAATTCGACGGGAAACAGGGCATGGTTTTGGGTGATGAACTCCGCCATCCTGATAAGCTGGTGATGATCGAGGCCGAATTCTCCCCCGGCCGCACGGCCGACCTGAGCCACCGGGGTCAGAGACCAGGCGGTAGCCCCGGATCGCCTGACATCATCCAGCATCGCTCCAAGTTGATCAATATTGCCGGGATGAACCACCGTATTGATGTTACGAATCGGGACACCTCCCGTGGCAGCCAAATCCAGACTGGCCATCGCCGCCTTATAGGCTCCGGCTTCACCCCGCACCTGGTCGTGATAAGACGGAATCCCGTCCAGGCTGGTTTGATACATGAAAAGCTTCATTTTCTTGAGTTCCGGCCAAAACGATTCTACCAAAACCCCATTGCTGAGCAGTCCCGGACGTATCCCCAGTTCGGTCATCCGATGCATCAGCGGAATGATTCCGGGTCTCATCAGGGGTTCCCCGCCTGAAATCAGCAACCGCTTTACTCCAGCCAATTTCAGGTCGATCAGCATATCCATCGCCTCACGATCACTCAGTTCATCGATTCCCGAATCTCCGGCTGAGGCTTCGCAATAGGGGCAGTGAAGATTGCACTTATAGGTACATAACCATATCACAAATGCAATCGGCCGGAGACGTCCCCACCGGGCTAATTGAAGATAATAGCGGCGTTTTAATCCGGCGGAATTCCAATAGTACCACTCGCCAATTATCGGAAGTTTCAGCAAGGTTTGGTTGATTAGATCATAAAACATCGG
>JAGOEH010000121.1 GCA_017997825.1 Candidatus Delongbacteria bacterium
TTTTTAGCGGCGGACGGGGTAGAGAAAGCCAATTCCGGTCATCCGGGAATGCCGATGGGTATGGCGGACTGTGCCTATATATTGTGGAGTCAGTTTTTGAGGTTCAATCCGGCGGATCCGGAATGGCCCGGCCGGGATCGGTTTATTCTATCGGCCGGCCATGGTTCGATGCTGCTGTATGCGGTTCTTCATTTATGCGGCTATGAGGTCAGTCTGGAGGATTTAAAGAATTTCAGACAGTGGGGCAGCCGGACTCCAGGTCATCCGGAACGCCATTGCGTACCGGGGGTGGAAACTTCGACCGGGCCCTTAGGACAGGGAATGGCCAATGGGATTGGAATGGCCATCGCCGCCCGTATGATGGCCGCCCGCTATAATACTCCTGAGCATACTCTCTGGGGAACCCATTATATTTACGGCATTGTCAGTGACGGCGATTTGATGGAAGGACTCTCTTCGGAAGCCGCTTCCCTGGCCGGCCATCTCAAGCTGGGGCAGATCATCTATTTATATGACGATAACCTGATCACCATCGAAGGGGATATCCATCACAGCCTTTCCGAATCGGTCGAGGCTCGCTTTCAGGCCATGAACTGGCAAACCATCCGGATAGACGGTCATGATCACCGTCAGATCCGGGATGCCATCCGGCAGGCTCAGCAGAATACGCAGCAGCCCAGTCTGATTCTGGCCCGAACCAAAATCGGTTTCGGTTGTCCTTCCAAAGAGGGAAAGGCATCGATCCATGGAGCCCCGGCCGGCCGGGATGAATTGATGGCCGCCAAACGCAGCCGGGGATGGGATCCTGAGCGGGATTTCGTAGTACCCGAATCGGTTCGTTCGATATTTAAAGCCCGGGTAATGGAGAATCTAACACTCTATCAGGCCTGGCAGAAGGATCGGCTGGACTGGAAATCTCATTATCCCGGCCAGGCCGAATCATTGAACCACCAGGCGGAGATCGATCTATCCCGACTTGATTTAAAGGTATTGATCGAGGCGGCCGGTCAGGACCCGGCGCCAACCCGTTCCACCTCGGGTAAGGTCATGCAGACGATTGCCCGGCTTGTCCCGGGATTTATCGGCGGTTCAGCCGATCTGTCTCCTTCCACGTCCACCTATTTGAAAGAGTATTCTTCGGTCAGTGCCGAGGATTTCAGCGGCCGAAATTTCCATTTTGGGATTCGGGAACATGCCATGGGATCGATTCTGAATGGAATTGCCCTTTATGGGCACTGGATCCCGTTCGGATCCACCTTTCTGGTATTTGCCGACTACATGCGGCCGGCCATTCGTCTGGCGGCGATTATGAAACTTCCGGTGATCTATGTTTTTACCCATGACAGTATCATGGTAGGGGAAGACGGCCCCACCCATCAGCCGGTGGAACATCTGGCATCGCTCAGGATTATACCCGGACTGAGCGTGATTCGTCCGGCCGACAATCTGGAAGTGGCGGCGGCCTGGAGTATGGCGTTGCAAAACCGCCACCAGCCGACAGCCTTGATCCTGACCCGCCAGAAAGTCAATCCGCTGATTCGTCCGGCCGGATTCGATCCGCACCAGATCAGCCGTGGAGGCTATATCCTGGCCGACACCGGTAATTCTTCCCTGCAGGTTGTGCTGGCGGCTTCCGGCTCGGAAGTCGAACTGGCTATCCAGACTCGGGAATGTCTGCAAAAATCCGGAATCGGAGTCCGGGTGGTCTCGGTTCCCTCGATGGATGTTTTGATGCAGCAACCCGAATCGTATCGTGACTCGCTTTTTCCGGCTGACGTGCCGGTAGTCTCGATCGAAGCGGCTTCTACCTGGCTTTGGTCGGATCTCATCCCCGGCCGCCGGTTGCTGAAAATCGGGATCGATCAGTTCGGCCGTTCCGGTCCCTATCCGATTCTGGCTGAAAAATACGGATTAACGGCTCCCCAGGTGGCGGAACGGATCAAACCATGGTTAGGGGAAAAACAGTAATTCCATGATAACCATAATCGTTTTTTTGCTGATCGGACTGGCGGCCGGTGTGCTGGGCGGAGTATTCGGTATCGGTGGCGGACTGATCGTTGTCCCGGCGCTGGTGTTTGTCTGCAAGTTCGGTCAGCACCAGGCTCAGGGAACTTCGCTGGCTATGATGCTGCCCCCGATCGGCTTGCTGGCTGTTCTGTCGTACCATCAGCATGGATGGGTGAATTGGAAGGCGGCGCTCATCATCTGCCTCGGATTCCTGCTGGGATCGATCTTCGGATCCCGAATCGCCGCCGGATTAAGCCATGTCCAACTAACCCGCCTGTTCGGCCTGTTCCTGTTGCTGGTCTCCCTGAAATTCATCTTTACCAAATAGAAAGAGGCTGTATGGAGGAGGAACATTACTCCAAGGTCATGATACTGGAAGATCTGATTGAAGCTCAGTTGCTTAAGGCAATCCTGGATGAAAAGAAGATCCCTTACCGGATTCGCTCTTTCCATGATGCCGCCTATAACGGTCTTTTTCAAATGCAGAAAGGGCTGGAACAGATCCTGGCACCGGCGGCTTATCACCTTGAGATCAAGGCTATTTATCGGGATATCCTGGAGTATGGAAATCAAAACCAAAGCGAGGAGATGGGCTATGATCCGGAATCTTCTGTTGAATAAGATGATGCGACTTTTGATCCTGCTGAGTCTGCCGTTGCTGATTCAGGCTTCACCCGATTCTGCATTCCAGAAACTGGAGATTATCCGGGCCGTCAAAAGCCGGCCGGATCACCCCTATTTTATTGATTTCAATGCTTATCCCTACCAGGATCCCCGTCTGCCGATCGGAATGTTTGATTCGGGCACCGGAGGACTGACGGTTTTGCAGGCCGTCCTGAAACTGGATCAATTCAATAATAACAGTCGTCTCGCCGGTTCCGACGGGATTTCCGATTTCAACGGAGAGGATTTCATCTACTTAGGGGATGATGCCAATATGCCGTATGGATCTTATGAGGGCCAGGGTAAAACGGATTTTTTGAAGGAACTGATTATCAAGGATGTCCTGTTTTTGCTGGGGCATAAGTACTATGAGAGCGGGCGCGATACGCTGCCGCGGACGGATAAGCCGCCGGTCAAGGCGATTGTGATTGCCTGCAATACGGCCACGGCCTATGGCTATGATTTGATACGTGACGCATTGGAAAGCTGGAATCTGCCGATTCCGGTGTTCGGAGTGATCGATGGCGGAGCTAAAAGTGCTTTATCCGGCTGGAATACCGCCCGAAACGGGGAGGTGATCGGAGTGATGGCCACCGAGGGCACTTGTGCTTCGATGGGCTATCCCCGGGCCATTTGTCGTCATTATCAACAATTGACCGGTGATACCACCATCCTGGTTGTCCAACAGCCCGGGATCGGTCTGGCCGGTGCGATCGATCAGGATCGCAGTTATATCGATCCTCAAGCCGCTATGGTCCGCGGCTCTGACCTCTATCTCGGCCCTACATTGGATCATCCGGCCTTCCCGATCCGGATGGAGCTGTGGAATGCCTACCGATTCGATACCACCGGCCATGCCCTGTTGATACAGAGAGATTCCGCCGGTAACCCGGTCCGGATTGAAATCAATTCCGTCACCAACTATATCCGTTATGCCGTCACCCATCTGGTCGACCAAATTCTGCAACGCTATCCTCAGGGACGACTCAGCCGGATTATTCTGGGGTGTACCCATTATCCCTTCTTTTTGGATGAGTTCACGGCTCAACTCGATTATTTACGGCAGCTGAATCCCGATTACCGGCGGGTGATCGCTTCCGATATTGAACTGATCGATCCGGCTGAAGCGACGGCCATGGAACTATATCGCTATTTGGGCGAGAATCATCGGACAGCTTCTGATTCATCCGGACATCACCGCTTCTTCATCTCGGTCGCCAATCCTCTTTGGCCTGATGTCGGGCTGAATGATAATGGGAAGTTCACTGTTGCTTATAAATACCAGCGCTCAATCAATCAGAACAGACTGGATTATAAAGTGGTCCCTATTACTGAAAAGACCCTGGATCCGGCCGTTGTCGGGCGAATCCGCACATCCATGCCGGTTTTGAGCGAGCTTATTTTTTCTCCCCGTTAAACTGGGTTTGAAGGCACCATCCTAATTCCTCCGGGGCATTATGTTTTTTTCGGTTATTGTACCTACCTATAATCGGTATTGTTTGCTTCAGCGTTTGTTGAATTCTTTGGCTCACCAGAGTCTGAATCGATCCGAGTATGAAATCATTGTCGTGGATGATGGGAGTAGTGACCAGCCGGTGGTTGATTTGGCCGAAGGTCAGGCTTACGGGCCGATTCGGATGATCCGGCAGGATCATCAGGGGCCGGCGGCGGCGCGCAACCGGGGAGCTGCAGAGGCGCAGGGCACCTATTTGGTTTTTACGGATGATGATTGTGTGGTACCCGAGACCTGGCTGGAATCCTGGAAGTCAATTTTGAGGGACGAATCGATCAGCGCCGCCGGCGGAAGCGTTCAGAACCGGGTCAGCGATTCATTTCCGGCCGAGCTGAGTCAGTACATGATCTCTTTCCTGCAAACCCAGTACAATTCCATTCCGGGAAAGGCCGTTTTTCTGACTGCGAATAATATGGTGATTCGCCGGCAGATATTCGCTGAAATCGGAGGTTTTGACACCCGATTCCGGACGGCCGGGGGAGAAGATCGCGAGATTGCCGAACGCCTGGTACATCAAGGATTCAAGGTAATCGAAGCGGATAATCCGCCGGTACTTCATTATCATCGCTTTACCCTCTTGGGATATGCCAGGCAGCAGATCCATTATGGGCAGGGAGCTTTTTTTCTTTACTATCTGAGGTCTTTACGCCGTCAATCCGGCGAGATGATCGGTCTGCTGTCCCTTTATCAGCGAATGATACGGCAGATTCTGCGGGACTATTCTCCAATCCGTGCTTTGCTTATGATTTTCGGAATGGTGGTTTCTCAATGCCTGGTGCTGGGAGGGTATTACCGGGCTCAACTCTCCTGCCGTTCCGGCTGTGATACCGAAATGGAAAGCAATACGGTGACGGGAGTTCGGGATGTGGCCGGCCGCTTTATTCCGCTGGTAGTGGGGGGGATACTCCACAGTATGTTGGGCGGAGTCAATATCATCCTGGTCAGCCGTCTCTTCCAACTGGATCAGTTCGGTCTCTTTTCAGCCATGATTTCACTCCAGATTATTCTAAGCTGTATCGCCGGCCTAGGATTGAATATAGCAGTCATTCGTCTGGGGGCTGCCGACGGCCGGCCGGTATTTCGGATGGCCCTGATCACCCAATTGGGTACGATTACCGTAGTGGCCATGGGGTGCTGGGTATTGAAGGATACAGTTTTATCTCGCTTGAATCTTCCGCCGGGAGATCACCTGATGGCTTATATCTTGGTGGGAATGGCCGGGATGAGTCTGTGGGACCTGGCCCGAGGGATCTTTCAGGCCGTTTTCAATTTCTGGGGGAGTGTGCGCTTGAATATCAGCGCTTTCGCTTTCCGAACCCTATGCTTGCTGGCCGCCTACTGGGTTTTCCGTCCCCATTCCATTGTGCCGGTCCTGATCGTGTATATGGTCAGCTATTGGTTCAGTCTGATCCTGGAATTCCCCCGCCTTCGAACCTTGTTTCCCTCCATCGGATCCTTCTCATTCCGGGGTATCGGACGACTGCTCTCTTATGGAGGGTGGATCTCGCTATCGCGTTTGATTACCATCATTCTTCAGCAGATCCCGACCTTGATTCTGGTGGGATACAAAATCCCCGATCAGGCCGGAATCTACTCGATTGCCCTTTATGCCAGTTTTTTTCAGGGAATCCTTTTTTGGCAGGTCGGATCTTATTTTATGCCCTATGCCTCCCATCTGAATTCCCGTACTGAAATCATGGCTTTTCTGAAGAGCGCCTATCGATTGAATAGTGTATATGCCCTGGCATGTATTCCTCATTTGATCGGGGCCGGCATTCTGATCCCCATCCTGTTCGGAGAGCCGGGCCATGCGGCCGCCTGGGTATTTTTTCTGCTGACCCTTGGCCAGTATCTTGATTTTTTTATGATCCCGGTCCATTCGGTATTCCATTATCTGATGAAACCCTGGATTCTATCGATCCAGTCGATCATTCGACTGGCCGTCCAGATTGGTCTCTCGATTATGCTGGCCGGATCCCTGCAGGCGGAAGGCATGGGGTTCAGTGTTTTGGCCGGTGGTCTGGCCGCGGCGGTTTTTATGATCACCATGCTTCATATAGAGCGATAGGCTGATGAATAAACACCGGTCCAACCCCCATCATCATGCTCCGAATCCGGTTTCCCGAGCGCCATTTTGGAAATGGTGGATGAGTGCCGGAACTATGATTATCCTGGCGGGATTATATGGAGTCTGGCGCAATCCCATGGCTCCGGATTGGGGATTTCATTCGCTATTCTATTACCCGAGCGGGATCATGCTTCCGGTTGGCATACTGGGACTGGTCATGACCGCCTGGCTATGGCATCATTCCGCCGTATTGGCCGATATCGGCCGCACCATGGAACGGCGTAAGGATATTCAATATTGGGAATGGGGTGTCGGAATCCTGATTCCATTTATCTCATTCTGGATTTTTCAACAGGTGGTTGCGCTGTGGGGGGATGGGATCCGGATTCTGATTCCGATCCGGGAAATGAATCTGGAAAACAAAATTGGATTTATTCAATTCTATCATGTGTTGTGGGAATGGCTGACGGCACATTATCCCTCCCGTTCCGAACTGAACCTTTTTAAATGGACTACCCCGATTTGGGGATTGATTTATCTGATCGGCCTGGCCCGAATGGCGAAGGGTTTGGGGCAGAATCGACTGGAACACTGGCTGTATTATAGAATTGGTCTGGCCCAGGGCACGTTACAGTATTTTTATGGGTATGTGGAAGCTTACGCGTTGAGTTTAGCCTTGCAGCCCTGGTTGATCGAGGGGATGGTCCGCTATTCTAAAACCGGTCGGGTGATGGATCTGCTGAGAGCCGGGATGATTCTGGGGATGATGGCTTATTTTCATCAGATGAACGTGATCCTGGCGATTCCATTCCTTATGGCCGTTTTTCCGGTGTTATTCGGGATCAATGCCTCGATGGGGAGGAAACGGATCGGATGGATCATGGGAGGGATCGCCGTTGGACTTGGGCTGTATGGGATTAAGGTGGTTTTATGGGACTGGGAATGGTTGGATCTCTATATTGCGATATTTCGCCGATATTCGTGGCCGGTCCTGATAGGGGATTGGTGTCTTCAGACCATCAATTTTTTATTGCTGGGATCTCTAACGGCTGCGCTGTTTCCGGTGATCGTCGGATTTGGAATTTTATTCCCCCGCTACCGGATCATACGATGGGGTGATTGGTGGCAGCGTTTTATTATCATGGCCGGGATTTGCAGTTTAGGCTACATGATACTGCCGAATCTGGTATACGGACCGATGGATTGGGATGCCGGATGTGCCCTATGCCTGTTTCCGGGATTGGCGGCTGCGACGTTGGTGTTGCAATCAGGCTGGAAACACCGCTATGGGATTTTGGCCGGATTGATTGTGCTATCCGGTCTCAATTCGGTCCTGTTTATCGGATTGAATCATTCGCCTCGAATGTCCGTCCGCCGCTATCTGGACCTGGTGGAGATGATCCGGGTCACATCGCAGCGTAGTCTGGTCGGATCAGCTTTTTATCGCATCAACAACAATCCTTATCTGCATGCGCAATTGCTTTTTTCCGATCTTGGACTGGACTCTTTGGCCGAAGTGATGGCGCAGCGTTCGATGGAGTGTTCCGGCACGATCCTGGAGCAGGCTCGTATGGCCTCCAATCTGTCTTTGCAGAACCTGTTCAGCGGCGATTGGAATGAGGCCCTTCGCTATGCCCGTCAATCGGTCCGATATTCTCCCATCTATATTCCCGGACGGATCAATCTGATGAAATGCTATCTGGCGTTGCAACAACTGGATTCCGCTCTGTACCAGGAGACTGTTCTCGATTCGCTGTTTAAAATTCCCCTTTATGATCGCCAGTGGGGGAAAATGAGTTATCCTGAATACCGGTTGACCCAGCTCAATTTAAAAATCAGATGCCGCGATTATTCCTCGGCATTGCCCCTGGTCCGGGATCTGGAAGAGAGAATGAAAACCTATCACCATAACGATCGTCGGGAAAAAATGATCAATCTGATTTATGATCAATGCCTGATTTATTATCATTTGAATGATTATTCCCAGGCCCTCCAGGCCGCTGAGGCTTATCTGGAGTATTGCCCCAATGATGCCGGTATCGGGAGGATGAGGCAGGAACTTATCAATCGGAAAAGCCCCTGAGCCTCGTGTCAGGATGGAGTGTTACGGGTGAAGAAGCGCCGGCATAATCCGATCAGCGTTCCCCAACCGCCCCCGATCAGACAGAATACCTGGTCCAGCCATAATAATCCGGGTGAGATCAGGCATAGCCGATATTGGCGTTCCCGAAAGAGGTAAAGCAAAAAACGGATGTTCAATACCAGATAGACTCCCACCAGTCCGAGCAGCCACCCGGGATGAGGAATTTTCCAGATCAGACTGGCGATTCCGGCTAGTCCCATGGCCGGACCATAGAGGGTTCCAATAATAAACTCCGGATAGATATTAGCAAATCCATGCCCGATAGACTGGCCGGTCTGCCCCAGGAGCATGGCTAAACGGGCAAATCCCATACTGCGGTAAAACTCATTTCTAAGCAGACTGAAGAGGGTGAACTCTTTCAGATGGGTTACGATTAATCCGGTATCCAATTCAATTCTAAACCCATTCTCGACCAACCGCTTTCCGAATTCTATGTCATCGATTCCATCCCGGGCTGCCAGTGAGGTATTGAATCCATGCGTTCGATCAAAGGTTTCTTTTCGCATGGCGGTAATGGAACCGAATATCCAGTCGATTGGGCCCTGATAGAGGCAATAGGAAAATCGGATCCAGTGATTTTTGTAGCGGGTAACCAGCCCCTGATCAGACTCATCGCCGGAATAAACCCCAACCACGGCGCTGATGGAAGAGTCAGCCATTTTCTCCCGAATCCGGGCCGGTATGCCCGGCCGGATGACAATA
>JAGOEH010000008.1 GCA_017997825.1 Candidatus Delongbacteria bacterium
AGATTATTGGAATCGAAACGAGCCGAGATTCCGCTACTTGTGCCGGTACCATAGCGCTGAGCCAACACCAGGGAATAACTAAAGATCAACAGAATCAACATTTTTTTCATGTCTGCCTCCCTATTTACAATCGATTTCATCAAATTCATAGAATTTTCGTAGTCTTTCCACATCCCACGCTCCCAGTACCGACTGATTGACGCTGCAAACCAGCATAATCGTCTGATAATCATTCTTTTCACATAAAAGAGAATTCGAAAACTGAATTCCAAAGGATTTTTCCCATATATTGCGATCATAGATATGTCCATCCACCTCCATGGGCCGGTATTTGGGATAACTTCCCAGACCGACCAGCTGAGGGGTGAACTTTCCGCCCTTATCCGTCGTCAGATAAAACTGATCACACTCATTCCAACAGAGTTCTTCCATCGATGAAGCCCGGGCGGTGATGTTAAGCCATATAAATTTCTGGGCAAAATTCACTTTCCGGCTCAACAACTGCTCCTGATCATTTCCATTCATTCCGGACAGCTCCGATAAGTATCGGTAATACTCACTGATATAATCGGGTGAATTTAAGACGACCTGATACGTTACCTGTTGAGCCTCACGGCAGTTAATTTTGCTTTTGGCCAGATTGTAATCGAAACCACCCTCCCGGCGGCCATAGCAGGCGACCGATACCAGTATACTCAACAGCATCAGTACTCGTCGTTGTTGCATTATATCCTCCTCTGCTTCTATTTTTATTGATCGCAGTCAGCCATCAAGAGTCGAAACTCTCAGCTCTTCACTTCTTTAATAGTCGGCTCCCAATTCTACAAAATTTAACGATTTTTTAAGCCCAGTTAAAAACATTTCACTTGACAATAGATAGAAAAAAGACTATATTTAAATTGGATATAGTGTTAAGTTTAATTTTAATCCAAACCCTATGAATATATTTAAAAAATCTAATTCTCATCAGTCGCACAAAGTTACCCAACCTGATGAAATCTTGAAAATCCTGAAAAACCTTCAAGAAAACCAATATGAAATTGCAGTCTATATTGAAGGGAATAAGTTTTTTGGACAAATCAGTGCGATCCAGTCGAATCATCAGTTCACGGCCGTGTTCGAGGATTATGTCACCACCGACAGTGTCATTAAATCCAAACGGATCGATTTTGAATTCCGGGTGGAAAACGAGATTTACAAGACCAATCTCAAATTGCTATCACACAAAAAAGAGGGTTCTACCAATTATTACAGTTTTAATTTTCCGGAGTACATTGAACTGGATCCGTTTTTCAAATACTATCGGATTACCCCGTCTGTCAATCACCCTCTGATGGTAACCTTTATTCTGGTCAGCAAAATGAAACCGCTGGGAGAGACTTTACAATTAAGGATCCGAGATATCTCAATTGAAGGGTTCACCTTTGTGGTACCCAACATCAATGTCCCATTTTATCCGGGATTTATCCTGAAGAGTGTGGCGATCAGCGGGATTGATGCCAACAGTATGGTATGCGATGCCAGGATAAGAAATTATGAGCGGAACATGTGCACCATCAGTTATCTGAATCTGAGTGATCAGTCCAAAGAGATCATCAACCGTTATATCATATCCTCTTTTTACCAGCAAAAGAAGATGCATGAAGATCGCGCATTGGAAACCGATTCATCGGCCGGATCCGTCGAAACGCCATCACCTAAGGTTCATGAGGAAGCCAAAGCGGAAGAGAAGCGTTCCAACCTTCGGTTATTGATTATTGATAATCATCCGGATGAGTGTTTGGTTAATCTGGAAAAGATTCATCGGGTTAAAATTGCGTCGTTTGATAATTTTGAGTTATTCTATCGAACCATTTTCCCCAAGGTGATCCTGTTTAATCCGGGATACATCAAGGGTTATGAAATTCTGCAGCATTTGGCTGATCTGAACAAAGAACGTCAGATCCCCATCATTATTATTTACAGACAGTTGAGCCCGGCTTTTCAGGAACAGCTAACCAGCTCCTTTCATCTCAAGGACTTTCTTTCCCTCCCTTTTATAGAAACCGAATTCAATGAGCTGCTGGAAAGTGTCCTGTCATCGGCCGGTACAGGAATCGCTTGAATCCAACTTCACCGTCACACCTTTTTATCATTGCGATCATCATCGGATTTTTATTGTAATGAGCAACCCTGAATTAATTTAAACCGTTAACCAAGGAGAATGAATGGACATAATGACATTGCAAGGAATGACCATCTCTGAACTGTCCACCCTAGCCGAGAAGCTGAATATCAATGAGTTTTCCGGCTTGAAGAAGCAGGAATTGATCTTTAAGATTCTGCAGACTCAGACAGAAAAGAATGGATTTATCTTTACCGAGGGAGTCGTCGAAATTACACCGGAAGGGTATGGATTTCTGCGGACACCCGAAGCCAACTATCTACCGGGACCCGATGATGTGTACATCAGCCCATCTCAGATTAAAAAATTCAATCTGAGGACCGGAGATACTGTATCCGGGCAAGTCCGTCCCCCCAAGGAAGGTGAACGCTACTTTGCATTGTTGAAAGTGGAGGCCATCAACTTCCAGGATCCGGCAGAGGCTCGCAACCGGAATCTGTTCGACAACTTGACGCCTATTTATCCGAATGAGAAAATCGTACTGGAAACCGGGACCGGCCGGCACAATACTTCGATGCGGATATTGGATCTATTATGCCCGATCGGAAAGGGGCAACGCGGATTGATCACGGCTCCGCCCCGCGCCGGAAAAACCATTCTGCTGCAGAATATTGCCAACAGTATTGTGACGAACCTGACGAAAGCCAAGTTGATTGTATTATTGATCGATGAACGCCCCGAAGAAGTCACTGATATGAAACGCAGTGTAAACGCCGAGGTAGTCAGTTCAACCTTCGATGAACCACCGGAACGTCATGTCCAGGTCTCCGACATGGTATTGGAGAAAGCCAAACGCCTGGTCGAACACAAATTCGATGTCGTCATTCTGCTGGATAGCATCACCCGATTGGCCCGCGCCCATAATACCGTTGTACCCCATTCCGGAAAGATATTATCGGGAGGAGTCGATTCCAATGCCCTGCACCGCCCCAAACGATTCTTCGGTGCAGCCCGTAATGTGGAAGAAGGTGGAAGTTTGACCATCATCGCCACCGGATTGATTGAAACCGGCAGCCGAATGGATGAGGTCATTTTTGAAGAATTCAAAGGCACCGGCAATATGGAGCTGGTCCTCGATCGACGCCTGAGCGACAAACGTATTTTCCCGGCTATCGATATCAACCGATCCGGAACCCGAAAAGAAGAGCTTCTCATCCCTGACGACGAATTAAACCGGATCTGGATCCTGAGAAAAATCCTCAATGAGATGACTCCGGTGGAAGCCATGGAATTCCTGCTATCCAGAATGAACAATACCAAATCCAACAAGAAATTTTTGATGTCGATGAATGATTGATAATCAAGTAGGTGCGCCCTGCCGAACACACAAAAACAACGAAAGAGACAGGCCAACCCGTCTCTTTCGTTATCTAGTCACTCAGCAGCGACATTAAGCGTTCCGCCACAATCCGGTGGACATCCGAGGCCGAATCATAAAATCCTTCGTTGATTTTTCGCTGGATCTCTTCGACCTTATCCTGTCGGACACTATTCATATCCCTCAAATAGGTCATGGTCAACCGCATCGTCTGAATCTGATCCGATTTGGTTTTCCCCTGATTGGAAATATCCAGCGTTACACTATCATTCGATTTCGGCGTAACCGGATCGGCTGAATGATCGGCTTTATCCTTCTGATTCTTATACTCTTTCAGGATATAATTATTGACTTGATCGATCTGCATACGGTTTTATCCTTTTGAATCACGCGGTTTCATCCGTAATCAGTCCATTGATTTCAGCCAGGGTCTTTTCTATCTTCAGCAGATACTCCGGAGGAATCTGTCGGATCACCTTGTCTTTTTCCATGTCCACCACCTGAATCACCATCTGATTTTCATAATCCCGCATGATTTTAAACTGAATCTTGTAGTTGATCTGGTTGATGAACGAATTGATGTTATCCACCATCACGCTCACTTTTTTCTCACTGGGAACGGCATTACTTTTATCGGAATTGACTGAGGGAGTGGTTGGATTATTCGGATTCGCAGCGGATGAGGTTTTGGTTTCTTTTGGAAACGACACGGTTTCCGATGGACTACGTCCATTCGGGTTGACACTTTTAATATCCATATGCGGACTCCCTTCACAAACCAGGCTGTATTATGCCGAAAAAACCCGTTGGGGAGAGACTGTATCGACTTTGACTGAAGGTTGATCCATACTGTTCGATTTATTTCCGGATTCCTTTTTCAAAGCTTCTTCCCAGGCACTCTTGATCCCTTCCAATAATTCAATCACTTCATCGATTGGCTGCAGGATATTCAAGCCAACATTAACCTGGTTCAGTTTGTAATTCATGTAATCGTAGAGACGGAACAAAGGAACCGAGATTTCAGCGATATCCATATTGAGAGAATTCTGCAATTCACGAATGATTTTCTTGCTTTTTAAGACCAATTGAAACGATTCATAGTGATTCTTTTTTCCCTGTTCGACCTTGGCCAGTTTCAGAAATCGAATGGCATGTTCATAGGCCATCACCAGCAACTTGTCTTTGGCTACCACATTCAGCTTGATATTATTGTAGGCTTCGATTCCGGCTTCATGGGTCATATTCGGCTGATCCTTTCCTTAAGTCAACGGGAAGGCGGCGAATCAAGTTCACCGCTCTTCCCGGAACTCTCTGGCTCCCTCATTACTTGAACAGAGACAAAATATTCTGAGGAAGATACATTGACTGGGCCATCATCGACAACCCGGACTGCTGCAGAATCTGCAGAGTGGAAGAATTGAGCTGTTCCTTGGCCATATCAGCATCCTCAATACGACTGGCGGCTGATCGGACATTGGTTTCAGCCGATGCAATGAAGTCTTCCTTGTAAGAAAGACGCTGACTCTTGGCACCGATATTGGCCGTCATATGATTGACTTTGGTGATGGCCTGGTCCAGAATACGCAAGGTTTCGATGGCATTGCCGTGATGACTCAGATCCATCTTGGTCGACTGAGCCCCTTCCACCTGAAAGGTGGTGGTTGCATTCGCCGTCAGACCGGTAAAAACCGGGTTGTTGGGATCCGTTTCATCCGCCGCACCCAGCGAAATCGACAATCCTTCGATCAAAACGGTATTATCGGTCAGCCCGTTCTTGTTGTTGGTTTTCTTACTGTTCAAATACAGATCGTTCAGGGCGATGGTCTTACTCCAGGTCGTTCCACCGGCCACATCATAGCCGTTGCTATCGAAGTCAATGACTATTTTGGCATCACTAGCCGATGTTCCGACACTCTCCAGGGTTCGGATCCGATAGTATCCGTTAGCGGCAATCGCTTTGGCATCCGAATTGACCGAAACACCCGTAATGAATGTTCCATCATCAACGGTAAGATTGGAAACCGAACCGCTGCTGGAAGTCTCCCAGCCTAACTGGCCGATCCCGACATCCGAGGCATAAAAGCTGTCCATAATATTGAAGTTGGTTCGGTCGGTATAATCCGGACCGGTCTGGAAAAATTTACTCTGAAAGGTTCCGTCCAGCAGCTTCTGATTTCCCCATCGGGTTAATTCCACAATCTGATCGATTTCGTCGGCCAGCTCTTCCACTACCGACTGGATTTCGATCCGTTCATCATCGGAAAGCGAATCATCAGCCGCTTTGGCGACATTGGTTCGAATCTCTTCCAGCAGCTTGGAAACACTGTTGGCGCCGCCTTCAGCCACACCCAACACATTGCGTGCATTTCCAATATTCTCACTGGCCGACGCCAATCCATCGGCACGTACCGTCAATTTACGGGCCAGAATAAATCCTGACGGATCATCGGCCGCACTGTTAATTCGTTTGCCCGAAGACAAACGCTCCTGCGTAGTCGACAACTCCTTGGTATTGACAAAAAGCGAGTTGTACGCCTTTAAAGCCATGATATTCGTATTTATACGCATCTTAACTCCTCCTGGTTTTCCTTCGTTAACCTCTGTTAACCGACACGTCAGACCAGTAACCTTACACCTTACACTTGATTGTACTACGACCTTATAGTATATATCGGCGTATCATAAACTTTCTTTAACGGAAAAATCAAAAAAAACCGTTTTTTATTCCTAACCCAATAAAAAATTGTCCGATTCTAAAATCCCCCTCTCCGCTCTGAATCCCTCCGCTTTGCCTATCAGCGGCAAGATTCCCCCCAATGATACCATGATTTAGATTATGGAATCTCTATTGAGCAGCCAGTCTTTTCTTCAGATCATTCAATTCATAAAAAATATAGAATTTAACCGGGAACTGCTCCGGAAGCACTTTGTGATAGGCTTTCAGACTATATCGATTCAGACAGATCGGCATTCTCAGATTAACCGATACCAGTTCGATCTCATCCGGAATCACCACCAGCGATAAAAGCTGTAAATCATCATCCGAGACCAGGTCGATGATCGCCTTTTCGTTCTCATCCAATTGAACCTCATACTCGGCTAAAAACCACAACGGATCGATCACCAGAAAAGACCAATTCCGTTCATGGATCGATTTTAAATAGTGATAGGGAGAATCTTCATCCAAATGGTAAAGATAGAAATCACGATAATGGGAATGACCGATCATTCCTTCCGGAAAACAGATCGGGCTTTCGCGGACAATCGGATGGTTGTTCATCATGGATTGAAACTATTATTGGGTTAGCTTAGGAAACGGATCAGGGAACTGTCAAAAATAGTTTGACAGGCATAGGCCGCGGCCTGGTAAACATTTTGAAATTGCTGGAGCTGCAGGGCCGCCATGGCGACATCAATATCCTCAATCCCGGATTTTTGCTGCTGAAGCGTCAGCTTGTTATTGGTCAACCGATCCGACGTCAAATCCAGTCGCTGTAATTTTGCACCGGCTAAGGCATTGGCATTGGTCAACTGTTGAATTCCGGTTTGAACATCCTTCAGACTTCCGTTGACGGCCTCCTGATCATTTTGACTTAAACTTTCACGCAGGTCGATCAGGGTTTGAAAAATATCCACATCTCCCTCAAAAACCTCGGAGCCTGGAAGATTCATCGCAATTTTAATCCCATCATCGATTTCCTGATAATAGTACTGATTGATACCTCGAATATTGGCATCCACACCCTCGATTTTTTCCACATCAAAATTGACATCATAGGTTTGGTAACTGATGGTATAGGCCCCGGGTGTCATCGCCTCTTTGTTCTTAACTGTAATAATGCCCTGCTCATAATCCAGGGCATAATCCTTCCCGATTTCTAATTCCTGTCCGTTGGCATCCCTAACGGAGATCAGATCGGACTTTCGGATATCGGAATGAGTCAGTTGGATTGAATCATAACCGGAATTGACCGTAAACGCTTCATTAGTAATTGTGGTATAGGCCTGATAGGGTTTATCGGTTGTCCTGGCTCCTCCGAAAACATATTTATCCTGGTATTTTTGAGCCGAAATATCGATCAATTCCTGAATCTGCTGATCGATCTGGAAGGCCATCGAGGCCCTTTCATCGGCACCCACGGCAACATCGGCCCCCTTCAAAGCGATATCATAGACCGTGTCCATCACATCCAGGCAATTACTGATGGCTTCCTGGGTAAACTGCAGCAAACTACTGCCTTCCCCGATATTTTTATTGTACTGTTCATTATAGGCAATCCGATTATTAATTTCCAGTAGTCGTATCGTTTGGACGGGATCGTCCGAAGGCCGGTTGATATTTTTTCCGGAAGCGATTTTTTCCTGGAGGTTGGCCAGCTTTTCCATATTGGTATTCAGATTGCGGTTAAAAAGCCGGCTGATATAATTGTCGGTAATTCTCATTAATCACCTCGGGTTTAATCGTTAACGTGCCATCGTATTGATGACGGTATTCAATAAGGTATCGACCGTGGTGATCAATCTGGCAGCCGCTTGGTAGGAGCTTTGCAGACGGATCAGGGTCGTCAGTTCAGAATCCAATTGAACTCCGGACATTGTTTCCTTGAAATTTTTGACCTGTTCGGTCAAGGTATCCTGATTTTTTTTATTGCTGGTGGCGATCTGGGATTTTTGACCGATTTCATTGGTAATCGTTTCATAAAATCGGCTATACGTCATACTCTGATTATCCATTGTTTTTTTATTTTTCAGTTCGGCAATGGATAATGCAATCTGATTATCTCCCGAAGCCCCGGTGGCGGAGGCAGCTACATTCCCCGCATCCAGCCTGATCGGATCGGCAAGCTTAATATCACCGGCACCGGTAGTCCGCTGATCAAAAAACAGCACCCCGCTGCTTTCACTACTTTCACTCCCGTACCCGTTCCGATGAATTCGATTGACTTCATCAGCGATGGAAAGACTCAACTGATCCAGATTCCGGATCTGATCAACCAGAAAATCCCCATGAATATCCAATAATCCTTTCAGTTCTCCACTGGATATTGTGACTTGGCGTTCCTTAGAATCGGTCATTAGAATCTTGACTTCGGCAAACTCATTATCGGTCATTCTTTTATCTGTTTTCAGCTCAAACGAAAGATCATTTTCAACAATGGAAAGACCATTGAGTGTCACCTTGACCATTCCATTATCATATTCCTTGATTTTGATATCGGCGATGGTCGCCATATTCAGCAGCAGCTGGTCCCGTTTATCCCGAAGATCATTAGCACTCTGATTCTGCGTATTCTCGATCCGGGCGATTCCGACATTCAATTCGGCAACCTCTTGGGCGTAATTATTCAGATTGGATACCCGGTCAGTAATCTGGTCTTCAATTCTCTGTCTCATCCCCCACAGCTCAGTATCCAGGCGATTGAGACTATCCACCAGCGTTTGGCTTTTTTCAACCACATTCATTTTGAAGGACTTAATTTCCGGATTACTGGCCAAATCACTCCAGGAATTGAAAAAATCGCTGAGAGTTGTATTCAGACCAAACTCAGAGGGTTCATTATAAACAGCCTCAATTTCCTGGGCCAAGGCTTCATTACGCTCCCATTCACCGCTTTGACTGGTAGACTCGATTAAATGGTTAAACAGCAGATCATCGCTCTGACGAGTGATCGATTTGATATCGACTCCCTTGCCGACCTGACCGTAGATCTGGTTCAACGGGGTACTGGCTTCCACGATGACATTTTGTTTGGAATAGCCTTCGGTATCCACATTGGCTATATTATGTCCGGTTGTGCTGATGGCGGCTTGATGGGCATTCAGCGCCCGTTTGCCGGTTTCCAGATTTCCGAATAATCCGCCCATAATAACCTATACCTGTCGGTTAAATAATGATAATCGCTGTTGGTCCACCCAATCCCCTTTTTGATGATAAGTCGCACGCTCAGGATTCTGGGTAAGTATTTTAAACTCTTCATTGACCCAGTTCAAGGCCCGGTTGATCATCAGACGATTACGGGTATTGATTTCTTCCAATTCAAAAGCCGCGGCTTTGATTTTATTCTTCAGACTCAAAAATTCCGACTGGATAGACTCCGGAACGGACTCTGATAATTGATCGATCGATAAATCCTTACTCGGTATCATCCCGGCGTCTTTCATCTGGTTCATCAACTGGATCCGGTACTGTTCGACCTGGAAATTTTTATACAGGATCTCTTTTTCCTGTTCCAGCGATTCTTTCAGCAGACTGGACTGATTCATCATGATAAAATCCTGTTGACGCAGGAGGTTCTTTTTCAACCGTTCCAGATGATCCATCTCGATCTGCAGGGTGTGAAGCAAATCATTCCAAAGCTCACTCATACTTTACTCCTTTACGTAATAATCGACACCGGAGCATTTTTCTGCATCCATAAAACTCCGTTTTTTCATTCCAAACTCTTTTTGAAATTCAAAACTTTAGTCACATAGTGTTGTGTTTCTGGAAATGGAGGAATTCCCTGGTATTTTTCCACGTTACCCGGGCCGGCATTATAGGCCGCCAACGCCAATTCCTCATTCTGATCGAACCGTTCCAGCAGCTTGGCCAGGTACTGGCTTCCCTTCATGATATTCTCATTGGGATCCCAGGGATTTTTCAGGTTCAGCATTTTGGCGGTATCAGGCATAATCTGCATCAGTCCCATAGCATTCTTGGGGGATCGAGCCAGAGGATTGCCGGAGGATTCGGCCATAATCACGCTTTTAATCAGATTCGGCGAAAGGGAATAGGTAGAGGCCGCCTGCCGAATTGTCGAATCGTAGTCCTCAATCGAGCCTTTTCCCAAAGCCTTCGACAGATCTGAAGCGGTTTCCGGTGATGAGATCGAGGGAGAAGAGATCAAGGCCGACGGTGCAGCCTTCCGATAAGCAGTCAGCATCTGATTCCGTCTGATCAAGGCCGAATCTTCCCTTACAGAGGATGGTTCAGACGATGGATTCAACTGGCGTTCCAGCATGTCCGCCAATCCAGTCTGATGCGTTCTGGACATTTGATCCGATAACTGATCGATCAAGAGATCCCGAAACATGGTCTCCCCTACTCCACCGGTAAAAAGCTGCCCCTCAGGATCCGACGGTTGTTGGATCTTCCACACCAGACTCATAAAAATCGATTCAAATTGCTCACACACGGATTTCAGTTTGTCATTGGAATTGGAAAGGGTGGAATTGACCGATGAGCTGAGCAATGGATTGATTGTCATCCTACATGACCTCCAGATCGGCTTTTAGGGCCCCGGAACGTTTGAGGGCTTGGAAAATGGCCACCATATCACGGGCGGAAACCCCGATCGCATTCAGCGCTTTAGCTAATTCCTCCACATTAACCTTTTCATCCAGCACAATGGCACGAGCTTGTGCAGGAGCCTCTCCTTCTGCAGTTCCGATCTGCAGACTAATACTATGGTGAGAGATAGCCACCTTGGATATTCCGACATTCATGCCGGAAATCACCGTCCCGGTCCGTTCGTTGATGATCACCTTGGCCACATCATCCGGGATGACGGTCAGGTTTTCAATCAGGGAGATCATCTTGACAATCCCCTGGGTATGGTTAAATTCCGCTGGTACCTTGATCTTGACCAATCCGGCATCTTGGGCCATGGCTAATGGTTGTCCGAATTTTTCATCGATGGCCTGATTGACTCGCATTACGGTTGTAAAATCGGGTTCATTCAGGCTTAGATTCAGATAATTATCCGCGCCGATGCCTTCGGTCAGTTCAAACGCAATTTCCTGTTCCAGGATGGCGCCATTCGGCACCGATGCTACCAATTCATAATTTCGCCGTTCATTCCGGCCGGCTCCGGTATTCAAGCCGCCGATCGACAAGGGTCCCTGGGCGGCGCCATAGATCATATTATCCGCCCCCCGCAGTGGGGTCATGATCAGGGTCCCCCCTTCCAGACTGGTCGCATCGCCCATCGATGAAACCTGAACATCGAACTTGCTGCCTTTTTTACTGAAAGGACGAATCTTTCCGGTTACCATAACCGCGGCTACATTTTTTACTCTGGATTTATTAGCGTCAACCGCCACCCCCATCTGCTGGAGCATCTTGGTGATCGACTGAACGGTAAACACGGTCCGCTGCTTGTCGCCGGTTCCCCGCAATCCCACCACCAATCCATACCCGACCAATTGGACTTCCTGGACGCCCTGAATCTTGGCCACATCCTTCACCCGGACCTCCGCCCTCATCTGAGTGATCACAATCAACAGTACCAAGACAATCCGTCTCATCATCAACTCCTTAGAATAACCAATTGAGTAATCGGGTTATGATCCCGGCCTTTGCGCCGTCGTACATAGGACCTTTTCCCTTGTAACTGATCTCCACATTCGCCAGTTTGGAGGAAGCTACCGTGTTATCCGCCGTAATATCATCCGGGCGGACCTCCCCGGAAATATTGATCAACTCCTCTTCTCCATTGATCGATAACTTTTTGGTGCCTAAAAGCTCAAAATTACCGCTATCCAAAATTCGAACGATCTTGGCCGTTATCGTAGTCTGAATACTGCCGCTCTTGGCTGTTGTCCCGGTTCCTTCATAGGCATTGCTCCATTGGGCTCCAGCCCCGAAACTGGGAACCGCTTTGGCCCATCCTCCGCTCCCCTGGCCCAGATTAAAACTGGATTGCTGCTGGTTGGAGGAATTATTAGTGGCCGAATTGGTGGCATTGGCCTTCTCCGTCACTATAATGGTAATCAGATCGTTAATATTGCGGGCTTTATTGTCGGAAAACATCGAATATAACGGTTTATTCCGGCTCTGCGCTTGAATGACCGAAACAATCACCAGCAATCCTATCATGATTCGATTCATAATACAATCTCTCCTTTTCCGGAACCGGTTATCCGGACACGAACCTCCTGACGGCTGTCAGGATTCATACTCCGGATGATCTGCCCCAGTTTACCGTCCTGTAAAGCAATCAGCTTTGCGGTCAATTGCAGATCGTTGATCTGATACCGGGCATCAATGGGTTGATTTTTTTTAATAATCACCGGAAATATAAAATCCCGTTCATACAGCAACCGGCCGGGTTGAAGGGGACGGCGGCTGACGGCTCCCGATATATCCCGCACGGATTTGAGCGGTGTGCGGGAACCGGGTTTAATCGGCAGTATCGTTTTGGTGAACAGGTCATCGATGACTCCGATTCCGGACGAAAGCGGTTCTTTGACCGTCAGGAAACTGTCCAGAAGGGTAAATACAATCGGCAAGCGATACGAAGCCAAGCACAGAGTATCATGAAACAGACCAAGGGTCAAATTGGAAATTCCCCCGCTGCGCAAGGTCTGAATGGAATGAAGACTGACCGAGTCAACCCGGCGGGATAATCCGCTGAAATCCAGTTTCTTTTTACAGGTGATCCGGATCAGGCTGTCCGACCAGTTCATACGTGATGCAATAAAGCGGATCACGTGGCGGTTCAGCTCAGCCTGGGTAAAATAGTGGGAACGCGAAACAAGACGGATAGTATCCGGTCCGAACATCCTGAATTGGAGTGTCGGAAACCGGTGATGAATGAACTGTTCCAGATCGGATCGGAGTAAGTATTCCTGATGGACAATGGACTGTAGTCCGGCGGATTTGAGTTCATTTGTCACCGGCCGGCCGGCTAAAGCGGCTATATCGTTTAAACATAGCCGATCATGGCGGTCCGCTTCCTTTTTACAATAGATCAGAACCGAGGATTGAAGCTGGATCACCAGCAGCATCCACAGAATCAAAGACTTACTGATCATAATTGATTACCGTTTGAGGTTATTGGCGATCGACAGCATATCATCCGATGTGGTGATCGCCTTGGAATTGATTTCATAAGCCCGTTGAGCGGTGATCATGTTCACCATTTCGTCGACAATCTGGACATTGGATTTTTCCAGGTATTTTTGGAGTGTTTCCGCCATCCCGTCCTGGCCGGGCATTCCCAAGATCGGATCACCCGAAGCCGCTGTAATGGTATAAAGATTCCGTCCCAGATTTTTCAAGCCGGCGGGATTGATAAAACGAGCCAGTTCAATCTGTCCCAAGACGGTTTCTTCAGCGGCATCGGCCGTAAGAATCGAGACGGTACCGTCCGCCCCGATCGTCAGCTCGGTGGCGTTTTCCGGTATCGCCATCTCCGGCTGCAGAATATAGCCGTCTTTGGTGACGATGGTTCCATCGGCATTCAATTCAAAAGCACCGTCCCGGGTATAATAGACATTCCCATCCGGTGCCATAATCTGGAAAAATCCATCCCCGTTCAAGGCGATATCCAGATCCCGATTGGTCGGTGACACATCTCCCTGGGTAAACATTTTGGGAGTCGCCGCTACTCGAACTCCATTTCCTACCTGCAATTCGGACGGGACTTCCGCTCCCTGCACAAAGGTTGTTCCCGCCGCCCGAATGGTCTGATAAAGCAAATCCTGAAACTCAACCTGATTCTTCTTGAATCCGGTAGTGTTTACATTGGCCAGGTTGTTGGCTATGGTATCCACATTGAACTGTTGGGCTATCATCCCGGTCGCTGCTGACCGCATGGCTCGAATCATAATTTCCTCACTTTATTATTCATAATTTCAGGTCATTCCAGTCTTCCCACCTGATTAACCAGGGTGTTCAGCGTTTCGTCCAGAGATTGGATCATTTTCTGACCGCTCTCGTAATGCCGATATAATTCGAGCATATCGACCATTTCTTCAATCCCGTTGACATTTGAATCCTCCAAAAAACCCTGTTTAACCCTGGCGTCGGAAGACTGGTGAACCGCCAGAGCATCCTGAGGCGCCCACAAATTGTTCCCGATCTTGTTCAACGCATACGGTTTCTCAAAATCCACCACCCGAATGCGGTCCACCGGCGCACCGTCCACTACGACTTGTCCGTTTTCTCCAATGGCAACCGTTTTTCCGTCAATCCGGATCGGCCCGTTTTCTCCCATCACCGGCTGGTTTTGATCGTTAACCAAGAGATGATCGGGATTCAAACTAAAATTACCGTTTCGGGTATAGCGTTCTCCCGCGAACGTTTGAATCACAAAAAAACCCTGACCGTCCAACGCCATATCCAACGAATTATCGGTCATCTGAAACCGACCGGCAGAAAAATCCGTATAAGTCTGATCAGTCATGGAACGATCTTCCCAGCGTGGAACGCCGTTTTTCTTGTTTTCCAGTTCCTGTAGGGTGCGATAGAATGCATTATCTTTTTTGAATCCGGTAGTATTGACATTCGCTAGATTATTGGCCTTCAAATCCTGTTTAAAAGCGGCGCTGTTCAATCCATAGGCACTCTGATAGACACTTTTCAGCATAATGACTCCCAAGGCCGGTTAGTGGTCGCTTGGCCTCAGCCTGATTAAGTGCATATTACATGCCGAAATGAAAAGATGGAATTAGGGGAAAGAATGAGGAAAATCTTGCCGAATCAGTCAAAAACCGTGAACCGGGAGCGTCCGAAACGGGCAAAGAAGCGTTTTAGCTTTCGGCCAAGAAATGAAGAATGCGAAAAATCCATCTCGGAAATCACGGAGGTTATCCTTGGGTCGGCAATTTTTTCCAAAATGAGGATCAATTTAAATTTTTGGGCCTGAGAGGAGATCTGCCAGATTTTTTTCAGACAGGTTAATCCTTCATAATCGAAATAATTACGCAGCAGTTCGATCATAAACTCACTGACATCGGAATTCCGATCGTTGCAGGCACTTAGCAAATAAAGCAGGTTTCTGGCATCTTTACGGGGAAAAAGAGACTTGGCGGCCGCCATCTTCACAAACGGGTTATCCGAGTTGACCAATCGCTCAATCAAAGCCTTGGTGGGCAAATTCCGAGTCACAATGTCAACCTCGATATCGCTGTATCGCGATTTATCCTTTTTAGAGCTGAAAAATCCTAAAAACCGGGATCGCTGATTAGGCGGCGGCGATGAGTAGTCGTTCCATTTCGATTCGGGTTTATCTTGCAAAGCAATTTCAGGCCGTTCGGGAGCATGGACCCGATGCTCCTTGACGATCAGATCGGAACGCAGGGATAAATCCCGCAAAATCAGATAGGCTTCCTGAATCTCTTTAAACCGGTCAATATTTTTTTGACTGGGCGAACAGACATCAGGATGATAAAGATGAACATACTGTCGGTAGGCTTTTTTTACCATATCAAAAGGAGCATTAGCCGGAAGCCGGAGTACCCGATAGCAATGCTCATAAGTTTTTACCGTCATCTGTCTTTCCTATTGTTCCAGTATCTCTAAATCTTCCTGCTGGAGATCCGTAGCCTTCACATCCGATTCGACGACATCCGGTTCGGATGGAGACAGGGTATGATTGCTGATTGTCACCGGAGGATGATTGATAAGAGCTTCCACGCTTTCAACCATGGCATCCAGGCTATCGTTATCCTGTTTCATTTTTTGTCGTTCCAGCTCACCCAATCCATCCTTCAGATCCAGCATATAGTCGCCACATTGGGATTGAAGATTGTTTTCCCGGATCGAGCAGAGCAGGTTATTTCCGGCCAGAATCAATCCTTCCGCCCGATTGAGCAAATTCATTCGCTGAATGGTGTTTTTATCCTGCTGCTCATAGATTTTGGCATCCTCGACCATTTTTTGGATTTGTGATTCACTTAGACCGGATGCATCTTTGATAACAATAGTCTGGTTGGCTCCGGTATCGACATCTCGGGCGGAAACATGCAGGATTCCATCTACATTAACATCGAATACTACCTCAATGCGGGGCACACCCTTTTGAACCTTACGGATACCGGTCAATTGGAAATCCCCGAGATGTTTATTGGCTGAAGCAATTTTCCGTTCGCCCTGAAAAATCTTGACCTCCACCAGTTCCTGATCGTCGGCAATAGTGGTAAACATTTTGGTTTTGCTGACCGGAATTGCCGTGTTGCGAGGGATAATCGGAATGAATTCGCCGCCTTCAACTTCAATTCCGAGGGTCATGGGAATCACATCGACCAAGACAACACCATGAGTCAGTCCTTTGACGATGGCGCATTGAATGGCAGCTCCCAATGCCACACATTCATCCGGATTGACATTTTTGGAGAGTTCCTTTCCGGTCAGACGGGCAATTCTATCCTGAATAACTGGAATCCGGGTGCTCCCTCCCACCAAAAGAACCTTGTCGATCATATCGGGAGTGATTTTAGCATCCTTCAGAGCCAGTAAGGCAGGGTTCTCGATGGAATCGACCAGGTCAGCGATCAGGTTTTCGAAGACCGTGCGGCTGATTTTCATTTCCAGGTGCTTAGGACCGGCCGGAGTGGCGGTGATAAACGGAATACTGAGGGTTGCGATGGGGGTCTCCGAAAGCTCGATTTTAACCTTTTCCACTTCTTCCCGTAAGCGTTGAAGAGCCATCCGATCGGCAAGGAGATTGATGCCTTCGCTTTTCTTATATTCTTCTATTACATAGTTCATCAGACGTTGATCGAAATCATCACCGCCTAAATGATTATTGCCCGATGTTCCCAGTACCTGGAAAACTCCGTTCCCGATTTCCAGTACGGAAACATCGTAGGTTCCTCCCCCGATATCGAAGACCACAATGACCTGATCGGCCTGATCATTCAAACCATAGGCCAGTGCGGCGGCGGTCGGTTCATTGATAATCCGGATGACATCGATACCGGCAATCCGGCCGGCATTGATCGTAGCTTGGCGCTGAGCATCATTGAAATAAGCCGGAACCGTAATCACCGCCTGCCGGACCTCGCAGTTGAGATACTCCTCCGCATCCTTTTTTAATTTCCGCAGAATCAAGGCTGAAATCTCTTCCGGAGAGTAATGACGATTATCGATTTTAAGCTGAAACGTACTGCCCATTTTACGTTTGATGGACGAAATCGTACGATCGCTGTTGATAACTGCCTGGTTCTTGGCGGACTGTCCAACCAGGATCTCACCCTCTTTACTGAAAGCGACCACGGAAGGGGTTAAGCGTCCACCCCGATTATTGGGAATAATCATTGGGTTATCACCCTCAAATGTCGCCACCACTGAATTGGTTGTCCCCAAATCAATCCCGATCAGCTTTTCCATGATCACTCCTTTCCTCTCGATCGTCTCATCATTCCACCGAAGATTGAACAACTATGAATTCCATCCGACCATAACTCCCAGACCACCATGATCGAGCTGCCAAGCATAATCGACATCATAATCAGCACGATACCGGATAGAATTCCCAGCACACCGCCAATCTCCATCGCTACTCCATCGTTCTCCACTCAATTTGAGTAAGATGCTCAAAAACAACCACATGATTAAGGGGATCAGGCGAATGAAACTCCGACTCCCGAATTCTCAAAACGGTTCCGGGATAAAGGGTTTGATATATTTCAACCTGTCCAACCCTATCTTTATTTTCCATAATATGGCGCGTATAAGCCTCTTCCAGTGCCTGAAATGCTTTCTTTTTGCTATCGATCATTTTTTGGATTCCGGATAATTCCAGAAGAATTTTAGACTGCTTTGCCTGAAGTTCATCCAAAGAAAATGGATTGTCGATCGGAGATCCGGATTCAAATATCCGCGTAATAGAATCCTGTTCTTTTTGAAGCCGGTTTTGCTCAACAATCAGTTTATTGATCGATTGATAGCATTTTTCTATATCAGCCCTTAAAAATGGATTAATCCCCAACATAACTGATGTCGCCGTGTTATGGGGATTCCCCAGATTCCCGCAGCGGAGATTACCGGCAATCTGAAGATTCCCACCGATGATAGCACCGTATCCATTTTCCGGCCGGCCCACCTGTACGTTTTTTCCAATTCTGAGATGAGAGTGATGACAGTATTTTTCGATCTGGAGGCTTCCGTCGCAGTCCAATTGACAATTTTCGACATAAAATGCCCGGCAATCTCCTCGCGTCCGTACTTTGGTATGAGGACTTCCGATTATCCCACCCTCAACCCATAAATCTCCACCACAGTCAATTTCCGCCTTTTCCACCAACCCTTTGATCCGGATATCGCCTCCACTTTTCACCTCAAATCCTTCCTTGACATCCCCTTCTATCGTCAGAGACCCGAGAAAAAGAATATTTCCGGTCGAATGATCAACATGACCATGAATAGTATACTCAGGAGAAACACACACCTTTCCGCCGTTAAGAAAAGCGTGACCATTGACCGAGGCGACCAATAAATTGGGATCATGCCGTGAAATCTCCGTTCCGGGGCCCTGGGGAAGAGGAACGGTTTCAATCGGAAAAGGAACCCTTGCGCCCTGAACGGTTACCCCTTCTTCTCCTTGGCTGCTTCTTATCCGCTGAACCAGGATTTGTTTACACACGACATTCTCGATCAAATGGATATCCTTAAAACTCATCCGCTGGTTTTCGACGATGCGGGGTAAGTGGGGGAAATTAAAATCCAGATAGAACTCAAGATGATCCCAGATCTCAGGCTTCATCGGTTGTCCCTGGGCAATCAATATTTTTTCCGATCGGCTTTTACTGGTTATAATCCGGGCAATAGCGGCATCGATCACCCCATTGGTGATTTTGGCCGTCATCAACAGTTTTGCTAAATGATCAAGAGTCACGGTATCCGGATCGGCATCCGGTTTGATGATTAAATAAGCCTGCATATAATCCTGAGTCATGATTAGAACCAGGCCATGACTCTCAAATTTAATATACTCGTCTGCCATTGGACTCTGGATGGAGGATGAAAGGTTAATGGATTCAGTCTTAAAACCATAGAGCCGGCACGGTGCAATACCTATCAATATAATCAAAAGCGAAAAAATATCAAGAAAAAAATAGATACGGCTCTAAGCACAGGAGGACTTACACCTCCAAGCAGGTGCGCCCTGCCGGGCGCACAAAATAAAAAGCTCCGACTGAACATCAGCCGGAGCTTTTTATGATTACAAGGCCGGATCGGCCCGGAGTACCCGGTCCGATCCGACGGTATTCAGATCTTGGATTACTTGAGTAAAACCATTTTCCGGGTTTCGTTGTATTTCGGAGTACTGATCTGATAGAAGTACATTCCGGCGGAAACCTTCTTGGAATTATCGTTGGTACCGTTCCAGCGATAGGTGTAGTTTCCGGCGTTCAGTTCCTCATTGACCAGTGTTTTGACCAATTCTCCGGCAATGTTGTAGATCTTGAGACTGACCTGAGCATTATCCGGCAGAGCAAACTGGATTTCAGTGGTCGGATTGAACGGGTTCGGGAAGTTCTGCGACAACTGATAGGTTTTCGGCACACCCAGTTTGTTCAGAAGGCTGGTATCGAACATCAGCGTCTTTTCACTGGTCAGGTCGGTCTGAGAATCGAACATCTGGTATTTGTAGACCAATTCTGATGTGATGGCCTTCTTGGCCCGCAGGGTCAAACGGATAATCTGGCCGGAACCGTTGATTCCGGATTTCCGGTTGTCCATACGGACAGCCGCCAGATCCAACTTACCGGACTGAGCATCCTTAAAGAGCATGGTGGTGGTGCCATCATTTCCCAGGAAACTCTTTTCTTCAACATTGACGATTTCCAGTTCATCCGGATTGAAATTGAAGATGGTTCTTACAAATTTCAGATCCTTGACATCCTTGGCGACCAGGTCAAAAATGGCCTCTTGTCCTTCCGTCAACTTTCCGGCCACATACTTCAACTGGATCGGATCGGCTGCTTTTTCATCGAACAGAACAGCGTCAGCCGCCACTTTGGCCAGTACGGTTCCGGAGGATGCCGGATTGAATCCCTTGAACCAGGAATACATTTCACCGAAGGTGATTACATCGTCCGGTTCCCAGAAACAATCGGGTCGAGCGAACAGATACGGAGCGCGGACCCCGCTCTTCCATGAGAAAGAGGGGAAGATATCGGCCAACGGATCCTGATAGCCGTCGTTGTCATCGACAACGCCGTTCCAGGCAAACACATAGGCCATTACATCCTCATTATCGATCCGTCCGTCAGGATCAGGAATCATATTGGGAGCCGGGTGATCGCGGTAAAAGGTATTATAGTAATTGGAACCGGCGATATCGCCCAGCAGCGTCATGTACAACGATGCATTCTTGTAATCTTTGACCACCAGGGTATCATAGATATTATTACCATTCTTGACATTGCGGATCATGAAGGTCTTATCCAGATCCATGGTGATACCCTTACCGGCCGTTCCAGGATCGGATTTGATGAACCGGGTCGAATCCACGGCGGCTTTATCGGTGGTATTGATGCCGAGCGTATCGACCTTGTAGCTGATACGGGCCAGAGCGCCCGGACAGGAAACGCCTTCATTGGTAGCCGGGAACTTGACGGCGCCCGTGATGGCGAAGGTCGCGGTGGCATTGATTTCTTCCACACTCGGAGTGAAGTAGAATTCATAGGCATCACCGCCGACATTGGTCAGGGCTTCTCCCACCTTGATATCAATGATCTTGATGACCGAAGTATCAAAGGTAGCCTGAACATTGAAGAAGATAATCTGATCCGGATTGTCAATGTAGAGTACGATGTTGGCTTCGTCTTCACCGGCCCAGCCGTTACCTTCACCTTCGTGAACCACGATGATCGAGTCACCGGGGGTTCCCTGACAACGGTAGTCGGAAAGGAACTTGATGGTCGGTGTGCTGTTGTCCAGGATCAGTTTCTGGCTGCTGTAATTGTAACCGGTCTGAGCATAGACATCAGTGATGATGCCCAGGACCACGCCGGAATCCGGAATCGTCAACAGACCGGCCAAAACCATCTCATTGGGAGTCCAGTTGTAAGCACCGGTTCCGCTGGTCGGAGCAGACAGACCGGAAACGATCTGAGTGCAGTTAACCAGAGACGAGGTATCGGTGGGAGCCCAGTACAGATCAATTTTGCAGCTGGAAAGCTCATCATCGGTAACCGTATAGGAGACGGCGAATGAACTGAGCGGATGGCGGAAGATGTACTCATTATCCCCGCAGCGTCCGGAACCGCTGAAACTGACGGTAATGGTCGGGATGCGGTTGGTGACGCCTTCCAGGCGGGTAACACGACCGCTATTGCTTCCGCCCCAATCGGCCACATACAGATCGAGCTTGTTACCGTAATAACCGACGGCTCCTTTGGTACCCGGGGTATCGCCGGTTCCGGTGGCGGCATAGCCGTGACGATTATTGAATCGTTCACCCGAAACCACATAGACATCGGTCGGACGGGTAAACTGGCCCAGTTCGGTACCGGTACCGCCCAGAACCAGGAACTGAGTCGGAGCCGAACTGCTGGCCGGATTCAGAGCCTGATCATCGCGGAACACATAGACTTTATCATGGGAGTAATCGGCTACATAGACATACACATCCGACGAATCGGCAGTGGAAGTCGTCAATTCATTCTTGTGATACTTGCCGACGGCGACCGAGACCGGATCCAATCCTTCACCGAACTTGGATACGTAGCGGAACTTATAAGCCCATTCGGCGTTCTCGTCCCAGGTGAATTTCTTGACGCAGGCATGCCCGCGATCACCGACATACACATCCAACTTACCGGTCAGCTCGTTGTAACGGCCGGCAATACCGGTCGGCTGGGAAATCTGTCCCGAAGCCCCGGCGGTACTGTCGGCATAGGTATTATCGAACACAAACATATCCGGTGAGGGATAGTAGGCAATTTTGATATTCCAGGAGCTGCCGGAGGCCGGTTTGCGTCCATGCACGCCATTACCGAACAGCAGTTTACCGCCGCCGAATTCGCTGAAGGCATCACCCGGAGCAAACACACCGTCCGGATCTGCAAAGCGATCCAACTGATAGGCGCCGGTATCACCAACTACCGTCAGGTTTTTAACCCGCTGCCAGACTTCATGATTTTCGAAGGTTCCGTCATTATCCTCATCCACCCAGACCTTCGGCCATTCCTTGACCGAAAAGGATTCTTCCTGGCGGTTGAAATAGATAACCTGGTTGACGATGTTCCCGTTCAGAGTCGTCCGGAAGGTATCCGGCAGAAAGTTGAGTCGGGATCCGCCGAAAGCCGTCCGTAAGCGCAGATAGGCTTCATTACAGGTTGCATCGTCGGTCGGAGCCCACGAGGAATTAAAAGGCGTTTCCCCGTCACGATCCGGATAACCGGTCGGCCAGTTGGGAACGATGGTATTGATGGTGGCATCGAAACCGATACTACCGTTGATGATCACAATGCGGTTGGAACCGGCATCGGTGACGAACATCCGGATCGAATCGCTGACCACATAATTGGCCGAATGAGCCGCCGGAGCCGCACTGGCAGCCGGTGCCATATCGGTATTGACCCCAGGATTAGTCGCTGTGGCACTGACTACCGACAATGCCGTCGGGAGGGTAAAACTTCCCCGATAGCGCTGGGAATAAGGCAGTGACAGACTGGTAAAGCCGCGGTCATACTTGGCGCGGGAATAACAGAAGAGGTAGGATGAATCGTTGGGTGCATTCTGATCCAACACATACATATTAATGAACTGATGAATCTGATCGGCAGATTCCATCCCGGCCGAATAGGGCATAACATCGATATCGCTGATCCGGTTCCAGGCCGAGAAATAGCTGTCATGGGCGTTGTTCAACGGAATAGCGATATTCGGCGAATTAGCTGCGGTAAGCGCATTCAGGTTACTGTCAGCCAAATAGTTGTCATAGATGGTCGAACCGTAGCGGATACCCGGATCCAGATCAGTGGTAACCAGATCGGGAGCCATCACGCACTCAACCGTAACAACAGCAGTAGTTTCAAACCGGCGCAGGGTGATCAGACCGGTTCCATAATCAATAGTATAACAGGTGGCCGAAGCGGGAAGCGCCGCCAGATTACCGGCGACTCTCGACCAGACGGTCCCGTTGACTTTAACCACTTCGGAGTTCTCGACGATATCCCACATGTCATGGGTACCGGCCGGAACCGCTGTTCCACCATAAGCCGAATGGGTGAATCCGGCATCGGCCAGTTCGATCTGAACGGTACCCAGATTACCGGTGGTCCGGGTCAAACTGTCGATAAAGGGGGTCTGGGGATTATCGGCCGAATCGAACACCATCCGATACAGGTTGGGTTCGAAGACCTTGATATCCCGGCCAACTCCATCGGCGACCAGCGCCACATAGGCCCGGGACGAGTCAGCCACCGAATGGGTCAGGGTGCCGGCACCCCCATCATCAAAATAGCCCAGAGTGGTATCGACATAAACCGCTACCGCCAGAGCCGATTCCAGGATCCGGGGGGCAAAATTCAACGACCGGTTACTGAAACCGACAGAAGCGTCAACCGAATAATCGGTATTTCCCGGCAGCTCGCTCGATTCCGCCACACCGGTTACCGCTCCAAAATGACCCGAAATCTGGTTCAGAATCGGGCGCACCAATTTCATATCCGGACGGTTGCCGGACAAAACATTATAATGAAGTCCATCCCACCAGGCCGTGTAGCGATACACCAGGGGCTGAGGCTTCGAACTCAATGACTGCGCAGTCATTATAAACGGCAGTCCTACTATCAATAGGCCGATGAGGACCACCAGCGCTACTTTGAGATTTTTAGATATCATTGCCGTTCCTCCTTGAACTTTTGGATACCTTTGCCGCGCTCTCCGCGGCAAAACACATGAATCTCTACTCTCGCAGGTTGATCAGACTTAGGTTGGGTCAGCCTCCTTTCTTCTCGGCTTATATTCGTTCGTTTCCTAAGTTATCGGTGTAAGGTCGTCTATTGTAAATTATCGACCGCTCCACATAAAACTTTAACCTTTTTTTATATAACCGATTTATTTATTAATATAAACCGGTACTGACGACGGCTGATAAATCTTGATCCCATTCTGAGCCGCATCCAATAGCTCATACTGCGAAAACTCAAATTTGGTCTCACCCTCCGCCAAGGCCTTGAACATCAACACACACACCACCCCTTTCTGATTCTCCAGATCAACTTCGGTTCCAATCGGAAGATCACCATTGTACTTGATGGTCCAGGTCGCGACAAATCCGAGCGGATCGTTGCTGTAAGCCGGATCCTTCAGAAAACTGATTTTACCGTATTTAGAACTGCTGATCAGGGTGCTGTCCCGTTTATCAATATAGTCCAAGTACCCGGTATGGGTCGTCAATTTGAATCGTAAGGCAAACAGATCCGTGACATTCTCCAATACCAGTTCCACCCGGACCGTATCGCCGACATTGGTTGTAATACTGGAAGGCGATAAATAAAGCTTTCCCAGATCCCGGGTGTCAAAATAAAGATTCTCGGAGGTGGTTGAGTATCCCCATTTCGACTTGGAGGTAATTCGGAACTGATAGCGCTGATTAGGATCCAGGTTGGACAGATTGAGAGAATGGCTCAGGGTATAATGATCCAGATCCTGCACCGTTGATCCATAAACAGTTGTTTTTCCGTACTCGATCATACCATCAGCCTCCATATCGGTTTCCCAGGCAATAATTGCCGAAGAGGAGGTCACCGAGGCAATCTGGATAGTCCGGATAACCGGACCGGTGGTTGAAATCGCTTCGGTGGTGAAGGTTTTGAGCTCGGCCGATTCTTTCCGGTTGTTGCCGGCATCCCGGGATGATACCTTATAATAATAGAGGGTATTGGGGGATAATCCGGAAAGGGTGACCTGGTGATTGGTGACCAGGGTGCTGTTTTCCGATGTACTGCGGGCCAGGGCCTGGTCCGTGCCGAAAAAAACCTGGCTGGTGGATTCCAGATTGCTCTTCCAGGTAATTTTTGCCGTTTCAGGGGTAATATCGGAGACCGTGATATTACTGAGTTGAAGTTCTTTGTCCTGTATGATGGGGCCGTTGTTGCCGCACGTGATCCAGGCCAGCAGCCAGGGTAGAAACAAGACAAGTTTTCGCATAAGGATCCTCCCTCGTAAAGATTTTTCTTGGGAGTCTTTATTGCATTTACTATGCCCGATCACACCCAGGGCATCTTTTCGAATCAGAGATCCCGATCGTTTCAATGGGAAAAAACGATCAACACTAACACCTGCAAATCCGGGAATTCAAACTCAACCTTCCTACGATGGAATTCCGATTCCTGAGGAATGGCCAAACGCACCATTCCCGAATGATAAAACAGGGGATTGAATGGGATCATGCCAAGGATCAATCAGAGGGATACCAAGAGAAATGAAGATGGAAAGAGATGGGATTTCAGCGTTTCCAGAAATCGGGAATGAAGAAGACCAGCAGGGCGAATATTTCCAGTCGGCCGGCGATCATGAAAAAGGTCAGAATCAGTTTGGCCGCCGGGTGTAGAAAGCCGTAATTGACCATCGGTCCGACCTGGGAAAATCCGGGACCGGCGGTGTTAAAACAGGCGGCTACCGAGGAAAAAGCGGTCATCCAATCAACATGGAAGCAGGACATACAGAATACTCCCACGATATAAAGCACGATATATAAAAAGAAAAAAACCATGGTCCGTTTCACTACATCCCGATCGATCAGTTTATCACCCAGCCGAAGAATAAACTTGCGCTGCGGGGAGTAGGACTTAACAATCTGATTATAACCATATTTAAACAGGATAAGAAACCGGACGATTTTAATTCCGCCGGATGTTGATCCCCCACATCCGCCGACGAACATTAGAATGAAAATGATAATCTTGACATTGACCGGCCATAGATCGAAATCCGTTGTTGCGTAGCCGGTTGACGTCATCATCGATATACTATTGAAAGCGGCATACAACCAGGATTTCCAAAAACTGCTGAAAATATTTTGGCTGAACAGGATCCAAGCAATCACCAAACTGGCACCAAGCATCAGGGTATAGTAAGCCCTGAACTCCCAATCTTTGAATACCAAGCTGAACTTGCGTTTGATAAAATAATAATGGATACTGAAATTGGTAGCGGCAAGGATAATGGCTAAAAGAATAATACCATGAATCCATAAATTCTGATAGTACCCGATTGAGAGATTCTTAGTCGAGAAACCGCCGGTCCCGATGGCCCCAAAGGTATGACAAAAGGAATCGAACCAGTTCATTCCGGCCAGTCGCAGCAGTAGGAGAATCAGCACCGTAATCCCCAGATAGATTCCCCATAGGATCATGGAGGTGGATTGAATTTTGGGCTTAAGTCCTTCCACATCGGGTCCCGGCACTTCAAACTGGTACATGCGTTTGCCGCTGGCTCCGACAAACGGGATCAACGCCAGGAAAAGCACAATGATCCCCATCCCCCCCAGCCAATGGGTATAACTTCGCCAGAAGAGGAGTCCCTTGGGGAGAACCTCGATATCCGACAATATGGAGGCCCCGGTGGTTGTAAAGCCCGAAATGGTTTCGAAAAAAGCATCGACATAATGCGGGATGTATCCGCTGGTGAAAAAGGGGAAGGCTCCCATCAATCCTGCAATCAACCAGCTGAATGTTACAATCGTCAGAGCTTCTTTTTTATACAGGCTGGTATTGGTCTGATCATGGCCAAAGGCAATCATGGCCAACCCGATTCCGGTAAACAGGGCAATGGAAAACACAAAATCACGCCATACCGGTTCATTATAGTAGATCGACCATAGCATGGAAGGCAACATATTCCAGGCTAAAAAGATAATCAGCAATCCCATCAGTCGAGAAATGACTTTGATTCTCATGCTTTTTTAAACCATTTCTCAATTTCTTTGATCTGATGATGGGAGCATAGAACGACGACTTTATCCTGGGCGTGAAGTTCCACATCCCCTCGTACGATGATTACCTCATCCTCACGGACAACCGATATCAATAAGGTTTTTGGCGGCAGAGTCAGCCGGCTGATTTTCTTTTGGATAATGGGAGCACCGGCCTGAACCCGGAACTCCACAAACTCGGCCGAGATGTTTCGGGTTGATTGAACAGAGATCAGATCCCGCTCCCTTACCGTTCTCAAAATATCGTTGCTGATGATCAGACGCGGGCTGAAAACCTGTTGAATCCCAGTTTTTTCTATTGTATCCAGCAATCCCGACTGGTGGTTAATACAGGCGATCATCTTGACCCCATGATCCCTGATCAAAATGGAAGCCAGAAAATTGATTTCATCATTTTCCGAAGCCGCAATCACATAATCATGCTCATTAAATCGCATCTCCTCCAAAAAACTGGATTCAAATATGTTGCCATTAATGATCAGACAGTCCGGCAGCAAATGAGCAAACTGGTTTGATTTATCATTATTGGGTTCAATCAGAACCAAGCGTTTTTTTTTGCCGACCAGTTTGGCCAGGTAATAACCGATGGCACTGGCTCCCAGGATCACAATCCGTTTTATTTTGTTGGTCTGGATCGGGATCAGGGTATCAATACTCTGCATCGCTTCCCGTTTGCCGGCCATGAAAATCGTATCATTGGAAAACAGGGTCGTATCTCCGTTGGGAAACAGAAAATTCTTCTTACGGATAATTCCGACAATCAGCAAGTCTTTACTGAGTTCGAGGTCCTTGATCTTTTTATAGGCGAAATGACTATGAGAGGAAACCAATAACTGGTTGATATGGACCTTACCGCCCGACAAGGTATTGACCTTCAGAAACTGGGGAAATTCGATGGCCTGAAAGATAGTCAGTGCAGTCCGGCGTTCCGGCGAGATCAGCAGATCGATGCCGATCATGCCATAATCGCCCAACTCCTCTTCATCCAAATAATAGGGATTGCTGACCCGAGCTACCGTAAAACCAGCTCCAAATCGCTGAGCAATCAGGGCGGCTACAATGTTCACCTCATCATTATTGCTGACGGCCAGAAAGATATCCGCATTCTGGATATCGGCGCGCTTCAATACGGTGGGTGACGCTCCATATCCCTCGATGGTCTTGAGGTCGTACAAATCCTCCAGCACACTCAGTTTGCGGCGATCCATATCGATTCCAACTACATCATGTTTCTCTTTGGACAAAATCTCCGCCAGGTAGGATCCAACCTCACCCAAACCCACAATGACTACTTTCACCGTTTCCCCTTGGTTAAAAGTGGCTGTTACTGGTGCACTCTGACTATCCGATCGGCTGAAAATCCTGATTCGTTTTATCGGTTCTCACCCTCAATCGCAACCGATCGGTAAGAAATATAAACTTCTTCCTTATAAAAATCAAGACCTAACTGATTCAAAAAAAAGACTTGACTGTTTTATAGTTTTTTTATATATTACTCTAACAGTGATAACCTTTCACAAGATAACATATTATTTAGCTTGTGAGATTTTTTGATGTAAGGACATGGCTTTTTGAATAAGTCCAGGAATCCCGATCAACTCCAATTGTCATTTGAAACCCTTCCTTGCAGCCCAATTGTACACCTTGAGGATAACGATAATCAAAGTAAAGGAGTACCATCTATGTCATTTTTAGCTTTCAATGAATCCAAAGAAGGCTATCTTGGAACCTTTATGTGTTCCAAGCCCATCAAAGACAAGTTTTTCCTTAATCTATACCGCCGAGAATTACTGACCAGTCTGGATCAAATCGGTCACTATTATTTTGAAAACAAATCGCACTGGGATTATCTTCATTCATCTCAGCCGACGATCGATTTCAATCAGAGGTACAATGTTCCCCGAGCTAATTACTGTATTTTAGCCTATACCGCTATTGAGATGGAAAATGACTATTCCGCCCTGCTGGAGCATGGAGGGAAAGCCAACCTGCGGTTATGGATCAACGGCAATCTACTGATCGATTTTTTACCCAACCGCAATGATCAGGATTTGAAGGAATTTCTGATTCCAATCTCTCTACTCAAAGGAATCAATCATGTCCTGCTGGAGGTCCTCCAGAATAACGCCAACTGGGATTTTTCCATCAAATTGATGAATTACAACAATCTACCCTTAAAAGACTATAAAATTTTGATTCCCTATGAAAGCGACGATATAGATTTTGCTCATAGTTCGCTGTTCGATTCGCTACAGGTTGATATCCAGAATAAAAACATCCAGGATCTGGATGAACTCAACCTGATTCTCCATTCCGAGCTGAATTCCTGTGTATTTCCCGATACCATGACCGCATCGATCCAGATTTCCACCCAAGACCATCGAATATGTTTTGATCGAAAACTCAAGCATCTGCCTCAGAATATTTTTCGGTTTAATTTCAACCGGGTGGAACTCGATTTGGCGCCGGGCTTTTATTTTATTGAACTGGTGTTCGAAAGTCTGCTCTACCAGAAACGCAATCAGGTCGGCTTCTTCATTCTGATGCCGGAATTCTATAAACAGATCGAATCATACTATAAAAAGCTGAAATTGCTGAAGGAAGAATTGAAAGTAGATCCCAAACAGGAACAACTCTACCGGACCGTTCTGCCGGCCTTGGAAAACAATATTACTTTTCTGGAAGAGATCTGGGCTAATCCGGTAGATGGAGAAAATGATTACCATTTGATACAAAAGCTGGTCAGAGAAGTTGAAACCGGTTTGGAAAACCTCGGACACCGCAAGGATCCGTTCAAAGAAAAAACAGGGTATATCCGGGCGGCCTATTATCATGAAAAGACCGGGAATCCGGTCCCCTATTCCCTGTATGTCACCAAGGAATATCATCCGGATAAACCTTGTCCTTTGGTTATCGGTCTGCACGGGCTGGGTTCCAATCATTACCTGCAACTCCGCCGCCTGCTGGGACTCGGAAACAATCCGCATGAAAAGGACTCGACCTCACTGCGAAACATGATGGATTTGCCGGATCGCGGATGTATTTTCATGGCCATCAACGGATTCGGATCCATTGGATATGACAGCTATGCCGAAGAGGATTTCTTCACCACCCTGGCCATCGTAAAATCCAAGTACAATATCGATGAAAACCGTATCTATCTGGTCGGGCTCTCGATGGGGGGAACCGGAGCTTTATATTTTCTGACTCATTATCCGGATTACTTTGCCGCCGGCGCTATTTTATGCCCTCTCTACGATATGGTCAAACTGATCCCGAACACTGTGATGAGCCGCCTGACCCATAAACAGAAACACCTGATCAATCTCTACAATTATTACAATTACCTGGAAAACGTTCAGGATATTCCTCTCTATATCTTTCATGGAACCAATGATTCCGTCATTTCTGTCGAAAATTCACGCCAATTGGTCTCTGACCTTAATGCGTTGGGTTTCACCAAAGTCTATATTGAATTCAGTAATATGAATCATAACGTCTGGGACATCGCCGCCAACCATGATATGATCCTGAGCTTTCTGTTCAAGCACAGCCGTAAACCCAAGGAGCTTTATAACCATGTCTATCAAACCGGGGATCTGAAATACAACCGCTTTGATTTTATGGAAATCCAGGAGGCCCATCGGAATCGAAATCTGATGCGGATCGAGATCCATCAGCAGGACGATCGAATCTATCTGAACACTAAAAACATCAAAAACATCATGTTCATCAAGGATCTGATGAATTTTAAAAAAACGACCGAGCTGATTGTCAATGGAATGCCGGTCGAAATCCCCAAAGTCATGAAAAAAGATCTTTTTTTTGAAATCGGTCAGCAGGGAATCGAACGAATCAGTAAATATACCCCGTTGGAGATCACTCCTCCCCGACAGGGACTGGTTCAGGCATTCAAGGAATGGCATACTTTTGTGATCAGCAACAGTATTGATAAGAAAATGAAAAAATTCCTGAACACCCTGACTTCCATCCCCTGCATGGAACAGATCAATTTCCCGATCCGGCCGGCTGAAACGATCGATCTGTCCGACGACAGTCTGGGTCATATCATCCTGGTCGGAACACCGGACTCCAATATTCACATTGCCAAACTGCTTCAGCGGATGAAAATCGAATATAATTACCAAAAAATCGTGATGTTCGGTCATGAATTCCATGGTTCTCCGATTCAGGTCATTTTTCATTTTTATAATCCGTTTAATCCCAGCAAAGAAATCGTATGTTATCTGGTTTCCCATCCTGATTTTATACCGGAAGAGTATGTCGTTCACAACATCTGGTTTGGAGCTCCCTATTTCAATGATTATTTTGTATTCAACAAGGAAGAGATGATTTTTTCGGATGTCTATGAGCATGACTGGCCGGCCATCGATTGAAGCGATATTTTCTCGGAACCGGTTGGTATATGGTCAGGAAGGATTTGAACGGTTACAGCAAAGTCGGCTGATCGTATTCGGGCTGGGCGGAGTCGGCGGGTATGCCGCTGAAGCCTTAGTCCGCAGCGGTATCGGAGACTTGATCATGGTGGATTTTGACCGATACCACATCAGCAATCTGAACCGGCAGATCGGAGCCGGACTATCGACGATAGGCCGTCTAAAAGTGGAGGTAATGAAGGAACGACTGATGGATATCAATCCTGAGGTAAAAATCACGATACATGCGCAATTCATGCGGGATCAGACCGACTATCAGGCCATTATCCCCGACCGTATCGATTTTATTATTGATGCTATCGATGGATTACAGCCTAAGGTTCGACTGTTGACATACGCCGTCCGCCATCAACTGCCCATTGTATGCTGTGCCGGTGCCGGCGGCCGCAATAATCCGGATTTGATCCGAACCGCCGATCTGTCGGAGACATATGGTTGTCCCCTATTGAGCAAAATAAGAAAATTCTTGCGCCGTCAAGGGATTGATCAGGGTATTCCCTGTGTATTCTCTACCGAAACCTCGGTTCCTCCGGTTCCACCTTCCCCGGAAGAGATTTTGGAGCATGATGAATCCCGAGGACGCCTTCGCCATACCCTCGGTTCCACTCCTTTTGTTCCGGCCATGATCGGTTTGTCGGCCGCTGCCTATTGTGTCAACCACCTCCTGGCCACGCCATGCAAAAAATCCTGATCATCGCCGGCGAAGCCTCTGGAGATCTTCAAGGCAGTTTACTACTCCAGCATCTGAAAACTCATTCGGTCGATCTTCAGTTTTCAGGCATCGGAGGTCCTCTAATGCATCAACAAGGTGTCGATCTCCTTTACTCGATCGACCAGATGTCGTTTCTGGGTCTATGGGAGGTCATCCGACACCTCGGCACGATCCGATCCATTTTCAACCGGATCATCGATCATGTGAAAACCCATCAAATCCGAACCGCCATCCTGATCGACTACCCGGGTTTCAATCTCCGATTGGCTCACACCCTCAAAAAAATGAATTGCCGGGTCATCTATTATATCAGTCCCCAGCTATGGGCCTGGGGATCCAATCGGGCAAAAAAAATCAAACGTCGGGTCGATTTACTGATCGTCATCCTTCCATTTGAAAAGGAATTCTATCAACGCTATGGGATTACCGCTCATTTCGTCGGTCATCCATTGATTGAAAAACGGCAGATAACAGCCGACGTGGAAGCCTTTCGATTGAAATATCGGATTCCAGCCGATCATCGCCTAATCAATCTTCAACCGGGAAGCCGGATGCAGGAAGTATCCCAATTGATGCCGGTATTCACCCAATTGATCCGACGCATGATGGGATTCGCTCCCCCCTGCTTTTTTCTGATTCCCCGCGCCTCGACCATACCTTCCACCGTCCTGGATGGTTATTTGTCCGATCCATCTCTCCCGGTGCGAATCATCGAAACGGACGATTATTATTCATCCCTGGCCGTTACCAATCTGGTGATTACCGCTTCCGGTACAGCCGGGCTGGAATCCGCCATATTTGAAAAACCAATGGCTATTGTCTATAAAGTCAATTCCATCACCTATTGGATCGCCAAACGGCTGATCCGGATCCCTTACCTTGGAATCGCCAATATAATCGCCGGAAAATCGGTAGTTCCGGAATACATTCAGCATGAGTTAACCGTCGAACGGTTGGAATCGTTTTGTCACCGGATGTTGACCTCTCCTGCGGATTATCAGGCCATGAAAGAGGAATTACACCGAATCAGGCTGCAATTGGGAGAACCCGGAGCGGCTTCCCGGGCGGCCGATTTGATTGCTTCTTTTCTGGAAGGGTCATGCCATTGATGGTGAACCATCCCGTATTCGAAACGCTTTATCGCCGTCTGGTCACACTGGCCGTCTATCTACTATCTTACACCTACCACTATCATATTATCGATCCGGGCGGCAATCTAAAGAAAAGGAACCGTCCACCGGTCATATTTGCCTTCCGGCATGCCCAGATATTCCCATTGATTTTTTTGGCCCGCCACTTAAAGAAACAGGTCCTGGTGAGTGAAAGCCGGGATGGAGAACGGATCGCCGTCATTCTCCATCAAATCGGTTATCGCTTGGCCCGGGGATCTACCACCCGGGGCGGAGCACGGGGAATGCTGCAGATGATCCATACCCTGCAGCAGGATCAACAAGATGTCATCATCACACCGGACGGACCCAAGGGACCGCCCGGCCGGATTCAGTCCGGCCTGATCTATCTGGCACGTAAAACGGGTTTTCAGATCGTACTGGCCAAAGCTGAAACCCCCCAGGCCATCCGCTTGCATTCCTGGGACCGCTTTATGATTCCATGGCCGGGAGCCCATATCCGCATCGCCTTTTCCAACCGCATTTCTCTGTCCGATGAACCATCCACCAAGGAACAGATTCATGAACTTGAATCGATGCTTCAAAATCTTTAGTGCTGTTTTCTATAATCTGATTTTCAGCGTCCTCTTCATCATCGGTTTGATCCCCCTATGGGCGTGGTGTCTGCTAAAAAAACACTCCATTCTGCCCCGTTTAGGCGGCTTCAGGGTTCCGTTTTTTTCCTGTTCGCCCGTCTGGTTCCATGCGGCTTCGATGGGTGAAATCAATGTCATTGACGCGACGGTCCGCCAAATCAGGGCCGAATACCCTCAATGCCCGATCGTGATCACCACAACTTCGGAAACCGGCCAAGCCAAAATCAAACAGACCTATCCCGAAGGTGTTTTTTCCTGCCTGTTACCGGTCGATTTTTTCCCCTGCATTGCTCTGATGGTTTTCCGGCTTCGACCTGCCTGTATCGTAATCGTGGAAACCGAATTATGGCCAAACCTTTGTTATAGTCTGGACATGGCCCAGGTACCCAGAATCCTGATCAATGCCAGGATTTCCGATAAAAGCCATACCTTTTACCGCCTCACAGCCTGGTTCTGGAAATCCTGCTTGCGCGATTTCCATTTGGTATTAGCCCGAAGCCGGGTTGACGCCCAACGATTCCTTGAACTGGGAGTCGAACCCTCGGTCCTGCATGTTCTCCCTCATATTAAAAACGGAAGTCTGCTGAAGCGGATCAGTCACACTAACCGCCCGCTGGCGGAAATCGAACAATGGTGTCCCGCAATCCCCCTGGTCGTATTCGGCAGTATCCGTGAAAAAGAGGAATCGGATATCATCAATACCATCGAAAAGCTGTTATCGGATTATCAGAAGATTAAAATTATCCTGGCCCCACGCCATATGTCTCGTTTACCCAATATCCGGATCCGGCTCGAGCAGATAAAATTGCCTTATCAACTAAAAACCGGTATCCCCTCGGGAATGGTTCCGGATTCATCTGTTCGCATCATCATCCTGGACACTATGGGCGAACTGATTCCAGCGTATCAATCCGCGGTTTTGGGTTTTGTCGGTGGAACCCTGGCCGATTATGGAGGCCACAATATTCTGGAACCGGTGTTAATGCAGGTGCCGGTTCTGTTCGGTCCCTACATCGCCAATTGTCCCCAGGAGGCTGAAATTATCCTGCAGAATCAAGCGGGAATCCAGGTTCAAGATCAAACGGAATTATTAAAAACCATCCGGCGTCTGGTATCCGAACCGGAGCCATTACGCCGGATGAAATCCAATACTATGGTGGTTAATCAGCACCTGCAGCAGGTTAATGCGCAGGTTTGGAGCTATTTACAGCCCTTTATTCCACCGCCGATTCAATAATCGAGAGTTTCGCTTCGGCCGTATCCAAACTCGCTCGAATCCCCAACGGCAGGGTGGCTTTGTGGCTGCCATGGCCAAAACAGAGATTTCCGATAACCGGAATCCCCAAATTTCCCAATCGTTCCTGAATCACTTCCTCATAATGGAACGATCCCATCGGATACCCCGAATTGCGGGGATTGCAGTCCACCAGTTCGCCGAATACTACTCCGGCACATTCCTGAAATTTCCCGGCATTGATCAGGTGGGTTAGCATCCCGTCCAGTTTATAAGGCGCTTCATCAATCTCCTCGATAAAGAGAATTCGTCCTCGGGTATCGATCTCATAAGGGGTTCCCATCGTATAGGTCAACAGGGTCAGACACCCTCCGATCAATTCACCTTCGGCTTTTCCGCCATGATAGACGATGGCTTTGCTCTGATCCGGATAGGCGGTGATATCCAGGGGACATTTTCTGTGACACAGCAGATTCATCAGAAAGTCAGTCGAATAGGAACTTACGGAATCGGTCAAATCGGAGGTCAGCATCGGGCCGTAAAAAGTCGCTAATCCGAGCTTTCGGGTGACCGCTGTCAAAATAGAGGTAATATCACTATAACCGATGATAATTTTAGGATTTTTCTTTAATAAATCAAAATCGAGTTTCGGTAACAGACGGCTTGAACCGTATCCGCCGCGGGTCGACATAATCGCTTTAACTGTCGGATCAGCGATCAGCTGATGAAAAGCATCCAGCCGCGCCTGATCGCTGCCGGCCAGATAGCGGTTGACATCACCGATCCCCGGAGTCAGAACGACCTTGAATCCCATTTTTTCAAGATTGCGTTTTCCCTCTTCCACGGCGCTTGGCCGAAAGGGAGGACTAGCCAATGAAACAATACCAATCGTATCACCAGGATGTAATGATGCTGGCTTCAACATGAAGGCCTCCTTGAAAAGCCGATAATCCATATCAGCAGGTATAAGATTTTAGCACTCATGGTCGTCGGATCAGACGGAAACCACTATCTTTTCGACGCTGTTCCGGGCCATAACGGAAACGGACTTTATTATGAAAAATATCGGTATAATTCTTGAATAAAAATCCGCCTCCTTTGAGCACCATTCGGGTACTCACCTGATTGGAACGGGGATAATTATAATAGGTGGAGGTCCATTCCAGGGCATTTCCGAGCAGATGGCAAACTCCATCGATGCTACGGCCCGACAACCTGGAGTCTGATGCTTCGGCCTTGGCTGTATCGGTTTCGGAGGAACACACCAGGTAAGAGGGATAAAAGGTATATCCCCATGGATAGGGCCGAAAGGGATAGCTGACGGCGAAATCCGATTGAATCAGTGTATCCGCATAGGCCGGTCCGGCGGCTATCCGCTCCCATTCCGATTCGGTCGGGATTCGATAATCGGCCTGAAGTTTTTCAGAAAGCCATTTGGCATAAGCATCTGCTTCATAATATGACAGTCCGACCGCCGGCCCCTCGGCCAAGGGAGACATCGATTGGCCATAATAATCCATACTGTTCCAGCCCATGGGTTGATTCCAGCCATTCTGCTGTCTGACCTGCCAACCTGTCTCGCTCCAATAACGCTGCTCCTGATAGCCATTATCCAATACAAAATTCAAATACTCCCGGTTGGATACCTCATAAATCCCCGCATAAAAATCCCCTTGATCACCATATTCCATCGGAGTCTCATCCCGAGATGAATAATCGGTTGCCAATCCCTGGAAAATAACATCTCCGGCGGAATAGGCTGCGGTATCACGATAGAATTTCATGGCTGCCGGATCATGTTTTTTGACGATCCAGGCCGGCTGATCCTTCAAAAAACGGGTGTAGACCAGGAATTCAACCTGTTTGGGTTTCAGGACCAGAATCTGATTGGAATAGCTGCTGTCCCACTGTACCACCTGGAAGGCCGTATCATTCCCGATGATGGTTTTCGCTTTCGGAAGATAGATCATCTCAGGCGAAACGACATGCAGAATCGTTCCATTGTCTGCCGTCACATCCTTCTCCTGCTGCTCGGTCAACAATACCGAAAACTCCAAATCACGGGACGAAACCGAATCGGATACCTTCAAATGAAAATCAATCATATGGCCGGCCTGAGATGAACCATTCAATTTCCACCGCAGAACCCAGTAATCGTCTTTTTCTTCGACCGATGCCGATCCAGCCGGATCAATAACCTGAACTGAAATGGAATCCTGATCAGGATCGATACATCTGATCGTATCCTGGAGCTCAGAATGTGTATTCACGGAATAAGACGGGATATAATCGAACCTCGGTTTACCGTTACGATTGAACACCGCCAGGGTGTCAACAATGACATAATTGTCGCTCAGATTAAAAGACAATATCACTTTCAAAGAATCGCCCCGTTTCATTCCATCTTGAACGATATAATCATAATCCTGATCAGAATAGAGGATAACCTCTTGGGCCAAAGTATCTTTCACCGCCCAAAGCGTATCATAGACTCGCTGATGAGTTCGGGCCGTGAACTGATAACTCTTTTTGGAGAGTGTGGCCAGAGTATAAAAGCGATTATAGAAGTAATTTCGTAATCGGGATGCCATATCCCATCGATCGTCGGATTCGAGTGAAATCAGGTGAATCCCCCCCATATTCATTTTCTGACAAAATTCTATCAGACAATCCAGGCTCAACTCGGTAGAAAAATAGACTGAAGCGGCGTCCTTGGGTTGTAATGAAAACAGCAGTTTGTGTTTATCCCATTCCAGAATGCAGGCAGAAGCCGCATAGGAATTGGTATAATAATCAAGGTTCGACAGCAAGCGGAGGGCATCCCCTGCAACGACATTAGGCTGATTCAGGGATATCCCGCTTAATTCGAATAAAGAGGATGGTGAATAAACCATAGCGGAATCGGAAGAAGTGACCACAATTTGAGGATTGATTTCCCAATAGAGCTTGCGGAATGGAATTCTGGACTGCAGGCTGAAGATTTTTTCTTCTATCGTTTCATAATCAAGGCTTTTCAGGGTGTTTCGCCCCGTTTCTCCCGTTTGCAAGGGAAAAACCTGGAGATTCAGATGATCGATCCGGTCCCAGAAAGCGACATCCACCAGCTGGTCCATGTACTCATACGGCAAGGACGGAATCAGTTTTTTATCGGGATAAACCTCTGAAAACCGCAATGAAAGTTCATCCAGAAACTCAAAGTACTGAGGGATCCGATCCGAGGTCACCACATGAAAATAGTTGAGACTGATACCATCGAAATTGGAGCTGCCGAATTCGCTGAGTTTGCTTAATATCAACTGGATATGGGAGGTTCGTTCAGCTGCATCGCTCCATAGCTTATCCATATCACGACTGGACGAATGGGTTGAAAAATTCAGGATCACGGAAGGTAAACAGATCCCGCTGTGTTTGGAAAGAATCAGCGGCATGCTGATCTTTTTGGGATTCTCGATCGTATAAAGATTATAACAATAAAATAATGGTACATCTTCGGGAAATGAATAGTTGGGAAGAGCCGGTAATCCATTGGTCGTAACCGGTAAATCAATGGCAACTCCATTTTTGAGGGAATCGGCGACCTCCTTCAACAAACCTAGGGAATAAGTACCACTCAATCCGTTGACCTTGCTCCAAACCGATTTATAACGCCGATTGATCAAGGTTTCCAAACTTGAAACCGAATCTTGACTTATTTTGGCCAGTCCCAACTGATAAACATTCAGATTACTCTTAATTTTGGAAGGAATAACGTGCACTTCCACCGGAACAGCAAAATCCGGATAGAGAGATGTATCTTGATGAAAAAGGGTTACCTGAAATGAAATCAATGAGGAACTCCATTCCCCCGGAAGCGAACCGGACGGATCAACCTTTTCAATCTTCAGAATCAAGCTGTCCGCTATTTGAGAATGATCAAAGATTAAAATCAAGCTTCCGTAATAATTCACCGTATCGGATTGTCCGGGAGTTACAGAAATATACTGGGGCTGATAATCAGTCTCACCATCACTTGAGGTGGTCGATTTATTTTTGCTGCAATCCGGCAAAACCAATATCAATAGAATAAAAACCGGTAAATGGATTCGATTTAGAAAAGATTTCACAGGTTGGTACTCACTTCCAAAAATTATGGCTCTTTAAAATGAATCAGTGACACGGAATAGGACTGGTCGGCGGTAACCACTCGGATCAGATACAATCCCGAAGGATCCTGATCACTCCACTCGAATTCCTGTTGATTGCCGACGATAGGGTATTCCCTGATTTTCTGTCCCAACATAGTATAAAGCTCCAGCCGTTGAGCCGACACCCCGGACGGCATATCGATACGGAAATAATGGGTGGATGGATTCGGATAAATCCGGCACTTGCTCGCTTTTGCTCCGCTGGATGCCCGATAAGCTTCTCCCCCCGTAGAATGGATCATCGAATCAACCGTCATCCAGATCGAATCCATACCAATCAGTGAAAGATAGCCTTCATGCTTCAGATACTGTTTCTGATTATAACATATTCTCATGGCCGGCAAATGGTTTAGCGAAGCTGAAAGCGACTTTTCTCCGCCGAAATAGTTGAAATTATCTCCGGCTAAACCGCAACTATCCCGCCACAATCGAACCAGCGGGGTCGATTCGGTAGAAATAATCCAAAATTGGGCCGGAATGGAGATCATCGCTTGCCAATCCCGGAAAACACCGATCTGGAGTCTGGAATAAAGAGAATAAGTCCGCTGAAAACTCATCACAACCAGGGTATCGGATATCTTACTCAAATCACTGGTATCACCATCAATATCCACCATCCGAAAGGATGGGGCATTGATCGCCTGACCGTATAAAGGCTCAGACACAATCCAGCATAATGCACATAAAAATAGAATAGAATATGACTTCATGTCCCCAATATAACCTAATAAATGCAAAAAACAAGCAAAAAAAGCGGACGAACTAACGAAAACTAACTCCCGGAATCAATACGAGGTAAAACCCTCTTTTTTATAAATTCAAGAAAGAATTGAACCTCTTCTTTGGAGAAATTATCGACCAGATAATCCATAAAAAGAATAAAGTCAATGATCAATGCCAGCTGATTTTTTGGCAGTTTACCTAATAGCTGGGTGAATTCTTCAATCGTACTGTTTATCTCAGGGGTAACGATTTGCTGCTTACTCAACCCGGATCTCCCTAGTTAATCCATAGTTCAAGGCTACCACATCCATCTCATCAAGACGACATCATCCTATTATTATTCATCATTCATTATTCATAAATAAACCATCAAATGGCTCAAAAGTCAAGGAAAAATATAAATGTTTTTTTAATCCATTTTTTTCTTGATACTAAACTTGACATTGGATTGAATAAATTCTATATTTGGAGGACAAAAATTATAGTGAATCTGTATCTGAAGGTAGCTCAAGTGCAACGTACTCTTTCCGGTTCGAAACGATCCGAAGTGAATCGATTCAACGAGGACTAAAATGAAAAATTATCTAAAGCATCATCCGATTTTGGAGATTCCGACACTTCCGCTAGTAAATTTTTTTTATAAAGGAACCTGCTATCAGGCGTCTAAAGGCAGTATGATCAGCAGTGCCCTGATGGCCAACGGAATCGATGTAATCGGCCATCATCACAAGGACCACCGGGCCCAGGGATTGTTTTGTGCCAATGGACAATGTTCGCAATGCCTAATCATGGCGAACGGCATCACCGTCAAGGCGTGCGTCACCGAAATTTTGTCGGATATGGTACTGGAGCCATTGGATCGGCTGCCGGTTCTGAATCCGCCCTCACCCGGTCCGACTCTGTTCAAGGAATCGAGGATAGAAACCTGTGATGTATTGATTATTGGCGGCGGACCGGCCGGACTGTCAGCCGCTCTTTTTTTGAGTGATTATCCCTACCGAATTATCATCGTGGATGACAAACCGGAACCGGGCGGGAAACTAACCCTCCAAACCCATCAGTTTTTTGGATCGATCCGGGATTGTTATGCGGGTACCCGCGGTTTCGAGATCGCCCGCCACTTGACCGCGAGCTTAAAAGATAAAACCGGAGTTACCATCATGACCCGGGCTATGGCGGTGGGAATATTTGAGGATCAGCAGGTCGGAGTATCGACCCCGGAAGGGTATCGAAGGATCAAACCCAAGGTCGTGCTGAATGCTACCGGGGCTCGGGAGAAAATGCTGAGTTTTCCCGGCGCTTATCTGCCCAATATTTATGGTGCCGGGGCATTCCAAACGCTGGTGAATCGGGATTTGATCCGCCCCGCCAACCGCATTTTGGTGGTTGGGGGAGGCAATGTCGGCTTGATTGCGGCCTATCATGCCCTGCAGGCCGGTATTGAGGTGGCCGCCGTCATCGAAGCGATGCCCCAGGTCAGCGGATATTGGGTTCACCGAGATAAGATCGTTCGATTGGGAATCCCGGTTCTAACCTCCCACACCCTGATCTCATGCCGGGGAAGCGATCGGGTGGAATCAGCCACCATCGCCGGGATCGATTCACGATTCAAGGCTATTCCCGGCTCCGAACGGAATATCCGAGTCGATACAGTGCTGATCGGAGTCGGCCTGACCCCGGTTGACGAGCTGGTAAAACAGGCCGAACGGGTCGGCCTCCCCTGTTTCCAGGCCGGAGATGCTCAAGAGATTGCCGATGCCAGTGCCGCATTCTTCGGAGGGAAAATCGCCGCCGCCAAAATCCTGCACCATCTGTCCGGCACCTCTCCCTATTCACTCGAAT
>JAGOEH010000122.1 GCA_017997825.1 Candidatus Delongbacteria bacterium
CATCCTGCAGCGGGAGAGACAATCCGTCCTCCGAGCGATAGCGGTCATACAAGGCCGGAAAGGCCGACCTAAATCCGTTTAAAGACTCCCGGAGCCACGGTTCCAGGGCATGGATTTCGACACTCATCATGATCTGGTCAAAATTCAGGTGCAGCGCATTCAGGACCATGTCGGTGGAAACAAAGACCGGCAGATCGCGGCCATAGATTTCATGCAGCATGGAACCAAAATCATCATGATTACAGCGTTCGGTCACCACAAAATGATGGCGTTTCAGTATTTCCTGTTCGGCTTGGGTCAGCCGGTAATAGTGATCTACGGAATCCAAAAACAGATACCGGGCCAGACTGGTATCATCAGTGGAATTGTAAAGAGGGGAAGTCGGCTTGAATTGCTGCTGCAGATCCTCTCCGCTCAAGTTTTGACACTGTTTCAGATAAAACTGGTAGGCGGCCGGATCAAATCCGGATTGCGCCATAACAGGATCAATCCCGATCATGCTCCCTATCAGCATCAGGATCATGCCCCATAGTATAATATCTCCCGATGAATGCCGTTTTCTCATTCTGTCCTCCCCGTGGATTGATAGGCCAACAGTATGAATAGCCATCATGCTATTCATTGATAAACTTTACCTTACTAAGCATTTATCTCTTTATCTATCAGAGCAAGCCAATCGATAAAATCTAAAAACAATCTGGATAGTTTTTATAAGTGCATTTATTATACCTGAATTGTCATAAATCTTGAACGCCGCTCCAATCGATGATTGATGGTTGAAATAATGTGAGATCATACCCGATTCCGGGTTCATTTTTTTTACCGGGTTAACTATTTTAACTTAACTCAGGGTAAAGAGAGTCAAGCATTCCCCTATCGATCACATCAAATCCCGATTCGGAGAGATCCGTAGATCGATCACGGTCCGTCATACAGGAAAGCCGATCTCGATGGAGCAGATCATCAAATCATTGAATTGATTATCAGTTTTCTGATAATCAGGCCTCCCCCTGCTGTTTTCATATTCGATCGACCCTGGACAGGATGGATCGGCATCCCCCTATCCATCTTGGCTCTTGACAAACTGTATTTAATGTGTATATTTTGACTGTCATATCACATCAGCCTGATCTGTCAAATGTTTAATTAAGTAAGTTTTCGGCCGGAATACTCCAAACGATTAATGAAAGCGATCGAGTAAAGAAATGACACCCAAACCTAATCCTCAGCCTCGTCCGATAAAAATCCTTTTCATGGGGGATGCTTCAGAGAGTTCCATTATGGCCCAGGACCGTGATGCCAAAGCATGGGCTTTATATCTCAATCCGGAGAAATACCGAATCAGTATCTTTTTGAATGGAGATCAACCGGATCCGGATTTAAAAGCAAAATCCAACATTCGCTTCATCAAGCTGTCGACCCGTCATTATATTCTGAAGACGTTGAAAAAGCTGATCATTCTGTTTTTCAGCCGTCGCTATCATATCGTGATCGGGGGGGCAATTGATGAGGTTTCCATTATTTATATGATGTTCAGAAAATGGGTATTCGATCGGAAGAAGCTATTGTTTGCGGTAGTGAACCGCTATCCTTACCCGAGCAAGCGAATCAGCCGGTTGATTCTGCACAACACGGATGTCCCGTTTGCGATCAGTAGTCAGATCCGAAACGATATTGAAGAAAATGCCAAGAAACGGGTTCCGATCGTTCACCTCTGCTACAATATGGATCGCTTCAAACCCCGGGAGCACAAAAACTATCCGCTACGGATTGTGACAGTAGGCTCGATGCTGGCTCACAAGCAGCCTTTTCTGTTTGCCAACCTCGCGAAAATGATTTCGAAAACCAAATTTATCTGGATAGGCAGCCGCTATTATTATGATATGATGAAAAACAAGCAATTCAAGGAAGTGATCACCAATCTTCAGTTGCCGGGCACGATGTCCCAGCAGGAATTGTCGGAATTTCTGCCGGGGTGTGATATCTTTGTGCTGACATCGATCCATGAGGGATTCCCCAATGTGATTGTCGAGGCCATGGCATGCGGCTTGCCGGTTATCGCGTTTTCAATCTATGGCCCGGAAGCGATTATCAATGGTGAAACCGGATTTATTACCGATTCTGAATTTGACATGCTGGCTAAGATTCAGTTTCTGATCGATAGACCCCAACTGCGGCAATATATGGGACAGGCGGCTCGCCGCCGGGCGCTCAAGTATGAAGGATCCGTGATCATCAATGAATTGGAGCAACTGATCGATGAATCTGCCGGTCGGACCTGATCACTGGATCCGGCACTATGGATGAACAATTGATCAACGTATAGATAAAGCTAATAAACCCTGTATCAACAATAAAAGCATTAAAAAACCTTGCTTATAATCTAATTTTTATGTTTCAGTACAACGAATACTCAATGATTCGAATAAACACCGATCATTTCCATTCAGGCAGGATCATCGATAATCGCCCAATAAATATATGGTTGTATCACTGACAATAACCGGAGTCAAAATCATATTAGTGACATCATAGAGATAAATTCCCGATTGTGTTCCCTGATTGAGACTCAATGCAAAATCAATCGAGTTCGGAGCCCATTCAAAAGCCGTGATCGCATATCCGACGGATGGTTCAAAATTAATATCGACCGGCCGATCGGGACTGGATAATAAACTGATCGTTATACTGTTGGCATTCTTCATGTAGGCAATTTTCTTGCCATCGGGAGAGTATCGGGCCTTAACGATATTGAATTGGTCCAGACGACAGAATGTCTGTATGATTTCCCCTTGAGCATCGATTTCTCCAAAACGCCAGTAATAATTGGTTGATACCTTATCTTTTATAACAATTTGCTCTTTCATCTGATATTTTAGTAAAAATCGGTCATTATGATTGGGATGGCAATCAAAAATCATCATATCACCGGTAGCGGAATCATTTTGAATGGTAAGCGATTGTGTATCGGAATTTTCATGGTTTTGAGAGCAATCATGGATAGAATAACCTCGAAACGATCCGATCAGAGTTTTAGGATAACAAATTTTTAAAGTCTGTCCAATCCAAATAAAACGTCCGTCCTCAAAAAATCCCCCATGCATACTATCTACAATGCTTCCTTGACTATCCATGACATAGATCATATCATGATCCGCCCCAAATGTATCGGTCCGGCCTCCCACGGAATAAAGGGCCATCAGTCGGCAATCCCACGACCAATGAGCAGATTGATAATATCCATGACCATCGGTCAGCCTGACCAAACCGGTACCATCACTATTGATGCGATAGATTTGAGGTTGCTTGTACAGTCCGGTTGAAAATAGGATTTGACCGCTACTAAAATCAGAGCTATCCTCATTCTTACTGCAGGATAGAAGGATAAAAAATACAAGTGAAATGATGCAATTTTGAATAAAAGTCCTTTTCATTCGATTCTCCCGGTTATTCGATTGTAACAATCATAGATCCATGTAAAGTCATCCGATAAACAGTTAGTTATGACTAAACTTTAATTCCGTTATCGATTACGGATTAGGATAAATACAGCCGGACGCCTTTCTCAACAAATCAACATAAAACTTATCTTTCTCAGTGTTAAGAAGCATCTTTCGTACCCGGGCGTTATCCGGTTTCTTTCCATATTCCTTCCCATTGATCTTCAAATACGAAAGCGATAGAACAGACGAATCAAGCTCCGGGTAGTTATAATACAGCGTTGCCCCGACCTGTCCCATGTTATTGGCATAGTAAACGGTCATCAGATGAACGTTACCATAGTAAAAATGCAGTTCATAACTAAAAACATCATGAAGGCATCCCAGATGAGTATCAATCATATCCTTCTTTACGGCAATCATATAGGTTTTACCCCACTCATCATCTCCTTTTATATTCTCCCAGGATTCGCCATTTTCCGGATTGCTTTTGGCAACTCTCTGTTCATAGAATGGATTACCAGGCAGGCTGTCCGAGGTGCCGGCAGAATTGCGAATCGTATCCAATTCAGTATAAACCAGAAAACTATCTTCATGGAATATGTAATCGTGATTAATTTCGCCGGAATAATACTCTTTTTTAATCTCAAAGACCTTTTGACCATCGGTTCTGAAAACCGTATCCACGATCGAACAGATAACCCAGATGGATTCATCCAGGTTTGACACCAATTGGTATTGATAACCGATATGTAAAGCCGGCGAATAACATTTGATTGTTTCTTCATGATCATGGTCCTTGCTGCAGGAAACAATCAGGATGACTATTATTAAAAAGAGATTGAACCGCTTCATGTTGCCTCCAATATAATCAATCTGAGCCGAATTCACCATAGTTCCAGATATCTGTAATCCGGAACCATGGCTAAACAAACCCTATCGAATAACTAAAATTCTTTTAACAATACATCCTTCATCGGTGTTGACCCTGAGAAAATAAATCCCCGACTTGATACTGTTTCCATAGTGATCCTTACAATCCCATGTCAAGCTATGGCTGCCGGAATCATAATACGATTCAAACAAATCCTTGACTTTTTCACCCATAATATTGTAAATATTTGCATTAATCATGCCGGCCTTCTGATTGTTAAAAACAATATTGACCTGCCCATTACTCGGATTTGGGTAACTATTGATAGTGAGATTCAATGAAACGGTTTCATTCTGATGGCTATTCTTAGGAAGAGGCGAGATGCATTCATCTGCCACTGGAATATTATGATTATCCTCGAATGCCGTTTCCATCATGTTAACAAAATCGCAAATTGGATTCGTCATTCGAAGGTTTTCTGCATAATCGGCAAAATAGTGAGCCTGCGGTTGACGCATCAAGGCCTGGAAGATATAATAATCAACCTGTGATGCCGAATAATTTCCTCCCATATTTCTTAAATCCCAACAGGCTCCGCCAATCACTTGTCCATAATTATGGTAATGGATTGAATCTGAATAGAACCCATATCGGTAGTCATTACTCAGATTTCGAGTAAAATTTAATCCATCTCCAAGACAGGGATCATTCGTCAAAGCGGCGGCATAATAATCGGCAAAACCTTCATCCATTGCATATCCTTGTAGTGAACCCCTAATAAAACCATCATAAAGTTTCTGAATAACACAATGGGTATACTCATGATAAACTACATCGGCGTATAAAGCCCATTGATAACCGTCTTCTGTTCCAAAATATATCCGATTATCTCCCACGACTGCACCATTCACATCAGATCCGGCATGAACTTCAATCGCCATTAAATAATCCATGGTTGAATAATTATATGGAGATTCGGTAAAATAGTCATGGATAGTGCAGAGATGATAGAATACATTGGTTTCATTGGTACAAAAATAACGATTATATGTCATCAAAGACGATGGTAAAAATGCTTGTTCAACAGATAAATCATGACCATCAGAGAAACTAAAATAGGAAGACTGCATATCGGGACCAAATCCAAGCACTTTGACATCATAAGCTGAATTCCAGTTATGAATATAGAAACCTCCAGGATTAGTCGTAAACTCTGATTCTAAATTACCCCCTACATCAAATATTTTGACACCGCAGGTCCCATAGTTGACAGGTGTATCATTCGGATTCTGCGGATAATACTGTTTTGAAATAGTTCCATGAATATTCCAATTCCCTTTACGGACTTGACTTTCTTTTGCAATGATATCGCCATTCTCGGCATCGATAAAATAGGCATACTGTTGATGAGTTTTTATTGATTGCAGCTCAATATAATAAGCCAAATCATAGGAATAGCAATCACTTTTTTCCTGTGGATAGATTACCAACTGGGGTATGGTATGGTTGATCGTCTCACTTTTAGAATCGGTATTAAAATCAGATAGTGCTGATTCCATTGCCTGGTCATCAGTAATCATCGCTTTTGTACTCATGGTAATATCCGGATAATAATCGGCCCCTATCATGTATACATTTCCGTCTTTTTCCACTGTAAATCCAATAGCGGATCGATAGACCGGAATCCCCTTATAAGTACGTTGAAACTTTATATACCAACAACCATTACCAGTATCTGCCTTAATAAATTCCAGATTGTCGGTATCGATTTTTAACAATTCCGAGTACGGTTCAAGAAAACTTTTTGCATATTCGGAAATATTATAACGGTTCAAGCTTTCTTTACGGGAGTAGTTTGGTTGAAATTTTCCAAACTCGCCTCTGGCTCGATGAATAGCCTGATTCTTTACATCTTTTGACATTCTAAATTCTTTACCTGACTGTACATTTGTGAATTCTTCCTGGTATTGAGATAATGATAAACTCGATAATGCTGAAACCATCAGAACTATAAGAATGGCCGTAAATTTCATGCGATTTAACATCTTGCTTTTCCTTTCCATAGTTATCGAACAACCAGTACTGATTACAATATGCAATTTACATAAACTTCGATAAAAATGGTTAGACAAATCGAACGAACTCACGGTATAAATATTTTTCATACCAGATCACTTCACAAAACGTGATAAACAAATCACTACAGATTTTAATAAGTTGAATGTATACCGACAATGAATAGCAATAGTTAACTGAATAATGGTAAAGAGAGTTTCTTGAGAGTTTCTTGAAAAACCAACATTACCACTTTCTCCTGAGTAGAACCATTAATCTGGAAAGTATAATCTTTATACTTATATAAGTTATTTTTCAAACCCTGTCAAGGACTAATTCTATGTTTTAAGGTTTATATAATAGTTTTATTAATAAACTAACTCCATGCGATTTATCTAGCTAATTCCTTCAAGCAAAACATTACATTTATTTATATTTATATAGCTATGATTTTATCTTAATCAATCACGATATTCAAGATCAAAAATATCGCGAGAAGGATCGGAATTAACCATCATAACCTCATGTGATTGCGAATGAAACGGCAGATTTCATCCATAGCCTGGACGGCTTCCGGAAACATGGGAGCCAGCAAAGGATAGCAGTGGATCATGCCCTCTCCGGCCCGGAAAGTGACATCCACCCCGGCCGCCTTGGCTTTTCGGGCGAACTGCTCCCCATCCTCATACAGTTCATCATCGGTACCGGCATTGATCAACAGAGGAGGCAAGCCGACCGGGTCACCGAACACGGGTGAAATGAGCGGGTTGCGGGGATCATAATGAGCCACGTAATGGCGGCTGAAAACTGTCCAGGAATCCAGGGGAGCTACCGAACGCTTGTTTTTGGTGATATAGGAAGCGCTGCTGCAGGTCAGATCAGCCCAGGGAGTAATGGCAACCGCGGCAGCCGGCATAGGAATCCCCTTCTCTTTCAGAGCCAACAGAATAGCCAGCGTCAATCCCCCACCGGCCGATTCCCCCACCAGCATCAGATTCTCCGGTAGATACCCACGTTCCAACAAGGCTTGATACAAAACCACCGAATCATCCAGTGCCGCCGGAAAGGGGTGTTCGGGCGCCAGCCGATACTCATACACCAGATTGGTCACCCCGCAATTAGCGGCCAGTTTGGCTACAAATCCCTGATGATCGCTGCACGAACCCGATACATACCCGCCGCCATGTACATACATGATCAGTCCGGATGGATCGGCTCCCGGCGGGACAATCCAGTTGGTGCGCGTCCCCGCAATCATCTCCTCCCGGATAATGACTCCCTCCGGTACCTTGGCATAGCGCCGGGCACCCTTTTCACATTGATCCCGAAATCCCTGGATCGAGGTATTCATATCAAATTTTTCTTTTTGCAATCTAAATTGCAGCCAATGGCGGTTTCGAATCATAAAATTGATCATGCGGCTTCGCAAACTAGGCATCGTTATCGCTCCATTCATTAATGGTTAATTTTATTATGTTCAGTCCTGAAATAAATTCCTCACTCGGATCAACCCTTTGATCCGGCCAGATCCGTTAAGATGATTCCCCTGTTTCATGATAAATTCCTCACGATTATCCCGATTATCAACCATCATAACATCCTTTCTTCCATTCTTTTCATTTTCCGGAACGGATAAACATGGAAAGCAGAATCTCGGGATCCGGGGCCTTGAATTCATGAAAATGCATGGCTTTATAGATCGACAATCCATTGATGGAGGTCCAGAACATCAGGGCCATCTGATCGGCCGGGAAATTACGGAATGATCCGTCCTGCTGTCCGGCCCGGAAGATGCGGGTCAGCACCTCATAGGGTAAGCCCCGTTCCTGTTCCATCACCATTCGGGCTTCAGCCGGGATTGTTTCCAAAACCGTGGCCTGGGCGATCAGCATATAGTACCAGGCCGCGTCCGGACTCCGCTCCAGTCCCTTGAGCAACTCGGTGATCGCCAGCCGGATCTTTTCCAGCGGGGATAAGGACATTTGTTCCAGAGCGCGGCAGGCCTGGTTCAGTTTGCGGAAAGCCTCCTGAATCAGCTCGGTGAATATGGCCTCTTTGGAAGGATAATAATGATAGATCAATCCAAGTGAAAACCGACCAACCGAAGCGATATCGGCTATCCGGGTGGCGGCCAATCCTCGGGTGGCGAACAGGTGTAGGGCCTGGGCCATGATCTGCTCCCGCCGGTCATCTTTCATCTTTTGGTTGACACTCTTGTTACGGGTCATCATCGCTTCCTTTTTATTGATTGAACATTCATTCAATTATAATTCAAAAACGATCACTTGTCAAGTGGAAATCAAAATAATTACTCCGGAAAAATGCTGGGATGATTCATTATCTGTACTTACTCATCCTTGACGCCCTGAGACCGATCAATCAGGATTGGCTGAACCGGTCTATCAGTCGAATGGTATCCGATCCTCCCAACTTGAAGATTATTGAAAAACCAGCTCGACCCGACGGTTTTTGGCCCGGCTCTCTTCCGAATCGTTAGGGGCGATCGGAAGATCGGGCCCATACCCGACCGCTTTCAGGGTGGCGGATGGAATTCCCAATTCGGACAGCCGTTTTTTTACCGCCAGGGCCCGTTTCTCGGAAAGCTTTTTATTGTAAGCGACGGTACCGG
>JAGOEH010000123.1 GCA_017997825.1 Candidatus Delongbacteria bacterium
CCCCCAGATCGTCAACGACAGACCGTTGCCGTCCCCCTCTCCATAGGTGTCATCGAGGGAACTCAGGTCAATAGTCTCTTGGTTTTTGGTGAAATCGGAATTCAGGTGCGTCGAGGCTTGATAGAGGTTCTGGTTAATTCCGAATCCGAATCCCAGCAAAATCCGCCGGCGTTGATACTGATTCAGAACATCCATTCCTCTATAGCTTGGTTTTTTGATCAAATCGGCGTGAAGAAGGCTCAGTCCAGTCATCCATACCATAACGATCAACAGGATTTTTTTCCATTTCATTGATGAACTCCTTCGGGTTGCCGGGGTTAAAAACGGATTGTGGTGTTGGTTGATCCGATTACCATGTATAGTCAATTTATAACTTATTTTAATTCTGTCAAGTATTTTTTGGAAAGGCTCACTAATCCCGGTTACGGCCCCGGGATCATTGTCAGGTCAAGCTCAAATCAACCAGATACTCTATGTTCCCGTCTCCGCCCGCAATAGGGGAGGGAATCAGTCCATGGACCTTCCAGTGCTGAGCCTGGATCCATTCCAGCAAATCCTGGACGATACGGTGGCGGAGCCTTTCATTCCGGATGATTCCCTTTTTGACCAGTCCGGGCCGCCCGCATTCGAACTGCGGCTTGATCAAAGCAATGACCCGGGTTCGACCGGCCTGACTGTATTGTACCACATGGGGAAGCACCAGCCGGAGAGAAATGAAGGACAGATCCATCACGATCAGATCCGGGCGATCCGAAATGGATCCCAGCGAGCGAATATCGGTATCCTCATGCAGCTCGATCCGGGGATCCCGCCGCAATTTCTCGGCCATCTGGTAGTGCCCCACATCCACTGCAATAATTCGCCGGGCCCCCAGACCAAGCAGACAATCACTGAATCCTCCGGTCGAGGATCCAATGTCCATGGCCGTTATCCCTTCCACCGGGATCCCAAATTCCCGGATGGCGGCTTCCAGTTTGTATCCTCCCCGTCCGACATACCGCTCCGGTTCGATGATCCGAATCTCTTCTTCCCAATCCACCGGGTAGGCCGCTTTTTTGATGATCCGGCCGGCTACACTCACTCCCCCGGCCCCAATCAAACGCTGAGCCTGCTGCCGGGATGAACACAATCCTTTGAGCGTTATCAGGATGTCTAACCGTTTTTTTTCCATCCTGCTATTCCTTCATCCTTACTGTTATTCTTCGACTTCTTGCCGTTGATTCCGCTATTCGGCCATTCATCCCTTTTACATCGGTCATCCCATCAATATGATCAGCTCCAGTCCAAAAGTCAACCCTAAAATTGATCGTTCCGATAGAGCATGGCTGCCTTCTATTGGAATAGACAGGCTTTCCTGCGTCTTTGACTTGCCGTTTTGGCATGCTATGCCCCTTTTGATCCCCTGAATAGCCCTGGTTGGGTTATAATGACAAAACACTGCTGAAATGGCGTATAGATTTCAGGCATGATAGATGCATTGATCAATGGAGGAATTGAACACCTAAACCTGGAGGAGTATAATGATCAATCAGGATAAACTAACCCAGAAAAGTCAAGCCATGCTGGTTGGGGCGCAGGAAGAGGCGCTCCGCCGTCAGCATAGTCAGATCGATCCGGAGCATATTCTGGCGGCCATGCTGGATGATTCGGAAAGCATCAGCCGTGCTGTTTTACAGAAGATGAACATCGATCCGACGATGGTGAGTGAGGAACTCGGCAACCTGATTGCCGCCAAGCCGCGTTTGGATCGTCCGGTGACGCAGCTTTACTTATCGGAATCGGCCCATCGATGGGTTCAGATGGCCGAGAAGCAGGCTGATTTTCTCCGCGACGACTATATCAGCCAGGAGCATTTTTTATTGGCCCTGCCGGAGTTGAAAGGGAGTCCGGTATCTGAGCTGGTTCAGCATTTCCGGATCACCTATGACGGGATATTGAAGGTCTTGAAGGAGGTGCGGGGCAATCAGAGGGTCAGTGATCAGGATCCGGAGTCGCGTTTCAATGTGATCGAGAAGTACAGCCGCAACCTGACTCAGTTGGCGGCCAAGGGTAAGCTCGATCCGGTGATCGGACGGGAGGAGGAGGTCCGGCGGATTATCAAGGTATTATCCCGCCGCACCAAGAATAATCCGGTTCTGATCGGTGAGCCCGGAGTCGGAAAAACCGCTATTGTTGAGGGATTGGCTCAAAAAATATTTCATGATGAAGTTCCGGAAAGCCTGAAACATAAAACCGTCGTGGCTTTGGATCTCGGTCAGTTGCTGGCCGGGGCCAAATACCGCGGAGAGTTCGAAGAGCGTCTCAAAGCCTTTATCAAGGAGGTTGAATCCTCCTCCGGCCGGATCATTTTGTTTATCGATGAGCTGCATACTATTGTCGGGGCCGGAAATGTCGGCGGATCGCTGGATGCATCCAATCTCCTCAAACCCGCCCTGGCCCGTGGGGAACTGCGCTGTATCGGGGCGACGACCCTGGATGAGTACCATAAGTATATCGAAAAGGATGCCGCCTTGGAACGACGGTTTGCTCCTTTATATGTCGGACAGCCGACGGTTGATGACACCATTGCCATCCTGCGCGGTCTGAAGGAACGCTATGAGATCCATCATGGTGTAAAAATAAGCGATTCGGCCATTGTCGCTGCCGCCACCCTTTCCGATCGTTATATCACCGATCGATTTCTGCCGGATAAAGCGATCGATCTGATCGATGAAGCCGCTGCCAACCTGCGGATCCAAATCGATTCCCTTCCCACGGAACTGGATGTGGTCGAAAAAAATATCGTCAAGCTCGAAATCCAGAAAGAAGCGATTAAAAAGGATCAGACCGCCAAAACCAAACTGAAGGAGATTGAACGTAAACTGGCTGAGCTGAATGAGGAACGGACCCAGCTCCGGGCCCATTGGCTCAAAGAAAAGGAAACCATGCTTTCTATCCAGACCATTCTCGAAAAGATGGAGTCGTTGAAACGTGAAGCCGAGAATGCCGAGCGGAAAATGGAGTATGAACGGGCGGCCAAGCTGCGATACGGTGAATTAACGGATCTGCAGAAACAGTTTGAAATTCGCAATCATCAGCTTGAGGAGCTACAATCGGTCCAAAAGATGCTGAAGGATACGGTCGATGATGAGGAGATCGCGGAAGTGATATCGGTCTGGAGCGGGATTCCGGTCAGCCGGATGATCGAGACTGAACGGGACAAACTGGTCCGGATTGAAGAGCGGATTCATCAGCGGCTGGTGGGACAAGCGGCGGCCGTCGAAGCGGTTTCCAACGCCGTCCGGCGTTCCCGGGCCGGTCTGCATGATCGGAAAAAACCGATCGGCTCCTTTATGTTTCTTGGGCCGACCGGCGTCGGAAAAACCGAATTGGCCCGCGCCTTGGCCGAATTTCTGTTTGATTCCGATCAGGCCATGCTCCGGCTGGATATGTCGGAGTATATGGAAAAATTCGCCGTCACCCGCTTGATCGGCTCACCTCCCGGTTATGTCGGTTATGAAGAGGGCGGCCAACTGACCGAAGCCGTCCGCCGGCGGCCTTATCAGGTCATCCTGTTGGATGAAATCGAAAAAGCCCATCCCGATGTCTTCAATATCCTACTCCAGGTTCTGGAAGACGGTCGGCTGACTGACAGCCAGGGACGGGTCGTCAACTTTAAGAATAGCGTGATCATTATGACCTCTAATATCGGCAGCCGCCGTCTGTTGGAAACGTCCGATACGGAAGAATCCACCGTAGAAACCGACCTGATGACGGAACTCAAACAGCACTTCCGGCCTGAATTCCTGAACCGGATCGATGAAATCGTCTTTTTCCATGCTTTGACCCGCGATCAGATCGAACAAATTGTCCGACTCCAGTTGAATCAGTTTTCTCTCCGATTCAGGGAAGCCTCACAAAAAGAGTTGCAGTATACCGACTCGGTCATTCAATTGATTGAAGATGCCGGTTTCGATCCCCATTACGGGGCTCGCCCCGTCAAACGCGCCATCCAGCGTCTGATCGAGAATCCTTTGGCCCTGGCCATGCTGGAAGGCCGCTTTGCAGGGGCCCGTGTTGTCAGGCTCGATGTGGAACCGAATCCCAATTCAAACGATCTATCCTCCGGCCGGATCATTTTTCTTTCGGTACCTCCGGCCGGATCCTCCTCCGGATAATCGAAATTGGTTGATATCATCTCTCCGGCCGGTATTGATGATGGATCGTAAATCAGATTAGAAACCGGCCGGAGATTTCAATTGATTCCGGAACTATAGATAAGAGGGGCAATTTTTACATCATCCGGCGGATAGTTAAAATATCTGCTTGACTTCTAAGGCTGTTTTTTTTATAATTTTATCAAATCGTGGGTTTAATCTTAAAAACTGAAGGAGGAAGCTGTGTCGGAACCGAAAAAGTTTGTCCCTTTTGTTTCTCCGGCAACTACGATGAAGGAGTTCACACTCCGGGCGTTAATAATCGGATTGATCTTGTCTGTAGTCCTGGGCGCGGCCAATGCCTATCTGGGATTGAAAGCCGGGATGACCATCGCGGCCACCTATCCGGCGGCGGTAATCGGAATGGCGCTCCTGCGGATTTTCAAGGGAACGATCCTGGAAGAGAATTTTGTCCGAACCGTCGGTTCGATCGGCGAATCGGTCGCCGCCGGGGCTGTATTTACCATTCCGGCTTTTTTTATTGCCAGTGATGTATTACTGGACTGGAGAAATTTCGCGACCGTTGAACACTATATTGCCTCCTCGGCCATCATGCTGGCCGGCGGTGTATTGGGTATCATGTTTGTGGCCCTCTTACGCAAGGTCATGGTGGACGATGTGGAGCTGCCCTTTCCCGAATCGGTGGCGGCAGCCGAAATCCATAAGGCCGGACGACGGGGCGGAACAGGCGCCAAGTACCTGCTGAATGCGATGGGTGTCGGTGCCGTTATTCAGACCCTCGGTAAAATGAATTTTTTTGCGACCAGTTGGGAAAAATTCATTCCCTTTTCCCGTTCGATCATCGATCTGAAATTCAAACTCTTTGAATCTTCGACCGAAACGGTGAAAGCGGCGGGACAGAGTGGTATTCTATTGAGCTCGCCCGGTGTCAGCCCAGCCTTTCTGGGCGTCGGTTATATCATCGGTCCCAAACTGGCATCCTTGAATTTTAGCGGTGGTCTGCTGGCCTGGGGCTTGTTTGTGCCTATTATCACCTATTTTCTCGGACCCAACCTGATTCCGGCCGACGCACCGGTCGGGGAAGCCACTTGGATTACCATGGCCGTTAATGCCTGGAAATTTGTGGTTCGCCCGATCGCCATCGGCGGAATGCTGGTCGGCGCCGGGTTTACACTTTTTAAAATGCGTAAAAGCCTGATCACCGGTGTAAAACGATCGATCGGTGATATCAAAAAAGCCGCTTCCTCCGAATCGACGGTTATCCGAACCGAGCAGGATCTTAATTTCAAAATGGTGATGCTGGGTATCCTGCTGACCGGTATTCTGACTTTTATCATTTATTTCTATTTTTCTCAGAATGTACTAGCCGCTTTGGTTGCCACCATCGTCATGATCATCGCCGGATTCTTCTTTGCGGCGGTTTCGGGTTATCTGGTCGGTATTATCGGCTCCAGCAACAATCCGATCAGCGGATTGACCCTTTCCACTCTGGTTGTGGCCGCTCTGTTGATGGTGGCTCTGGGGATGACCGGACGGACCGGTATTGCCGCCGTGCTGGGTGTGGCGGCCGTCGTCTGCGTCTCTACAGCCGTAGCCGGCGAGATGCTGCAGGACCTCAAGGTCGGACATATCCTGGGCGGTACCCCATGGCGAATGCAGATCGGTGATATCTTCGGCGTTCTTCTCTCCGCTCTGGTCATGTTTATCCCTCTCCTGATCATCAATCAGGGCGATATCAATATGGGGGGAGAAGGGTTCGGCGGAAAGAACCTGCCGGCTCCTCAGGCCAGTCTGATGGCCCTGCTCTCCAAAGGAATCGTGGAAGGCCAGATGGCCTGGCCTTTGATCATCGTCGGCATGATGATGGGAATCGCCTTTATCCTGATGCAGATCAAAAGCCCGATGCTGGTTAGTGTCGGTATGTATCTCTCACTCGAAACCACCTTCGCCATCTTTATCGGGGGAGTCATCAAGGGAATTGTGGAACGAGTCAGTGCCCGCCGTCAATTCAATGACGCCCAGAAAGCCAGGGTCGAAAACAACGGAGTGCTGCTGGCTTCCGGCTTGATCGCCGGGGAGGCCCTGATCGGGCTTGTCTTTGCCGGCATGGAGTTCATGGATAAACGCCCCTTCTCCATCTTCGATCATCCCTCCTTCCTGACCAGTCTGGTGGTTTTTGCCCTGATCGGTTGGATCCTGATCCGTATCCCGGTCAACAACGCCGGACGGGCCGATGAACCGGCTCCTCCCTCGGCAGTGATCTAAAATTTGGCTTGACAAAAGGTGTTTTATTGTTATATTAGCCATCTTCTACCGGAAAAGGAAAAAGAATGCAAACGATTTTCAATGATGTCGATGACCAGTTCGGTTCGGAAAGCCTCTCCAACAAGTCGATGATCGGTCAGAAGTTCAATGTCATCGGCGAGTTAAGCGGTAATGAAGACATTGTGTATGAAGGCCGTTTTGAGGGATCGATCAATTTGGCCAGCAAGCTCTATGTGTCAAAAACCGCCTTGATCAAAGCCGATGTCCATGTCCACTCGGTGGTGGTCTATGGAGAAATTGACGGCAACATTGAGGCCGATGACCGGATTGAGGTCAAAACCGGTGGAGTTGTGCGGGGAGATATGGAAGCTCCTCATATTGTCATCGAAGATGGCGCCAGAGTCCACGGGCGTCTGAATATCAAAGAATAATATGACCCGATTGGCAGTACTGGTTTCCGGCCGAGGTTCGAATCTGCAAGCCATTCTTGATTCGATCGCCTCGGGCAGCCTTAAGGCCCAGGTCGCTCTGGTCATAACCGATAATTCTCAGGCCGGTGCGCTACAACTCGCTCACCGGCATGAGATTCCTTCGGTGGTGCTCTCCCGCCGTGATTTCTCCACCAGCGCCGCTTATCAGGATTTCATTGTCAACACGCTGCGGGAAAATGAAATCGGGTTTATTGTATTGGCCGGATATCTTAAAAAAGTACCTGAAGCGGTGATCCATCAGTTCTATCCCCGCATCGTCAATATCCATCCGGCTTTACTGCCGGCCTTCGGGGGTAAAGGCTTTTATGGACATCATGTCCATGAGGCCGTTATTCAGGCCGGTTGCCATTACTCCGGACTCACCATTCACCTGGTCACTCCGGATTTCGATCGAGGTCCTGTCGTGTTTCAATATGCTGTTCACGTGGATGAAAACGATACCCCTGATTCCCTGGCTTCGAAGATCCTGGTCTTTGAACATCGTTTTTATCCTGTCATTATCAATCAATTGGTGAACTCCCGGTTTACAATACAGAATAATCGGGTCATCTTTATGGAGAAGGAGGCCAATCATGGCTAAAAAAGAAGGTGGATCTCAGGCTCGTCTGGCCAAGGCTCAGAAAGTCAAGACCGGAAAACCCTGTCCGATTTGCGGTGAAATCACCGAGCCCATTCTCGTCATATCCCCCCAGGATAGCAATGGAAATGTCAAATTCCGCAGATCATTCGTGAAGCTCTGCAAATGCAACAAAGCTCAATATGGTCTATAAAAAATACCCCCTCTGACCATCGGCCGGAGGGGGATTTTTTTGGTTATCATGCAGGAAACCCTCCACAAAATTGAAAATGATTTTAGAAACTTCCTCGATAAACACTACCTCAAGCGAGACGCCTATCCGGAATTCCATCAGCATTATTTTCGTTCAGCCATTCTGGCAGCCGCGATTGGTTCACTGACTTCCGAATTCAAATCTCCCGCCAAAAATCTCATATTGTGGGATGCGACCCTGTATTGCGACGTCGGTTTGGATGACAGCGTAAAACTCGGCGAAACCCTCGATCCCGATCTGAAGGAACAACGCCTTCATCACCATATCGACGCGTCGATGGATATCCTGCGGGGAGGTGATTATTTTTTTAAGCATGCTATCCTCCTGATCGCTTGGCATCATTGGCAGCCCGATGATCAGGGATATACCCCGCTCAAACTCCCGGCCTTGGATCTCTACAAATCAGGCGGTAACATCATCGCCCTTTCCACCGCCTTCGATTCCATTCTATTCCGAAACTTCAAAAAATACCATGATCTGAATTATGCCATAACCGTAGCTCTGACCATCATCAAAAAAAACTCCCGATCCCAATTTGTCGAACTTTATGTCGATCTGCTGGATAAAGCCCTCGAATCCGGTTTGACCCTTTCCTTTAATCACCGGAAAACAGTCATCAAAACTACCCATGCCATTAAAAATCATGTTATCCTTTTTCTAAAAAACGGCATCTATTCCTATGACGATTTCAAATCGATCCAGGATGCACCCCGTACCAAATCCAAGACCGAAACCGAGCTGGAAACCTTTGAACGTACCATGGCCCGCGGCATCAACGGTGAACTCTATAATGTGCCTGAAATCATTGACCATCTCACCACCCTGATCAAAATTCTATCCAGGTTTCCCGCCATGTTCGCTATTCTCTATATCAAAATCCTGGAGTTTATGTCCTGTTTCCATTACAATGACGGCATCATCAAGGGATTTATAGTCGATAACTTCTATCGGATTATGGATGACTATTGCCGGGACTTAAAAATGGAACCGCCCTATCAGCCGCTGATGAATTCCTTGCTGGATATCTGGCGCCGTGATCTGAAGCGCGAATTCTCCAAACCGGATGCCCTTCTCCTGGAAAAAAATATCGATTTATTTCTGACCTGCCTGAAATACTTCTGCGAACGCTACAAGTGGAGACCACTCTATCGCGATAAGGAAACGGATGAATTGATGGTGGTGCGTGAGGAAGAGTATATCCGACAGATTAAAGG
>JAGOEH010000124.1 GCA_017997825.1 Candidatus Delongbacteria bacterium
GGTCATTCGTCCGTCGCTCACCTTAACCATGGTTTCGGGAGAGGATCCAACAATTTTGAAGCCTTCCGGGGTATTCAGATAAAACATATAGGGAGACGGATTGATCAGCCGCAGCATCTGATAGATATCAAAGGCCCGGCACCGGATGAGCGCCTGAAAGCGCCGCGAGAAAACCACTTGAAAGATATCCCCCTGCCGGATATACTGTTTGGCTTTCTCGACACTCTCCAGATACTCCTGGCGGGTCATATTCAGAGTCACCTCAGGAGCCGGCGGCAGTTCGGCCTCCGGAGGGATTTCCCGAAAATTGGGTGTTGAATAGGAAAGCTGATGCATCATGGCATAGAGACGATGCTCGGCTTCCTCTTGGGTGAGCTGATCGGAGGAATCCTGAACCGAATGGATCAGCAGTTTCATACGATGGGTTTCATGATCGAACAAGATCACTTCGGATGGAATGAACATCAGCATTTCCGGGATATTCAGGTCATCCGCGGTTTGATCGGGAATCCGTTCGATATAGCGGATAGCGTCGTAGGAAATGTACCCGGCAATAAAGCCGCATTCGAAGGGTTCTTTACGATCGAAGGTATAAGAGGCTAGGATCATTTTGAGATGATCGAACGGATTGCCTTCCGGCCTTAGGGTTACATTCTTCACCGTATCCTCGATCTCGGTGCCATCGGGACGACGGCGGAAAATCAGCATCGGTTTCATCCCGAATACCGAATAGCGGCTTTTGCGCTGGGAATCCTTGATACTCTCCAGCAGAATCGATAATCCCCCGTTGGCCAGTTTCATATAGGCCGAAACCGGAGTCTCGATATCGCTGAAAACTTCCAGGCTGTAAGTTTTGACCTGGTACGGCGGTTGGATCATGCAGAATTCCTTTCGAATGAAAACGTGAAATTTCGGGCAAAAAAAAAGGCCGGGTTCGTTATGAACACAGCCTTAAATGAAAAAAGGCTGTGGAGCCGAAGCTATCCACAGCCTTTTACGCTTTATCAATCACGTGATTGACGGACAGCTAGGGCACAGCTATCCACCACCACCAATTGGTCAAAGAATGTCGGATAATCGATAAATCGGTCATCTCACCGTCTTGGGTTTGAGGTTACATCTCGCATTCTGAATCATTATACACTTTTTTAGCATTTTGTCAAGTCAAAAAATCATCAATCCGATTTTTTCTATATTGTGGGCCATCTTTCGGGTCATAAACGGTCCCATTCCAAACTACAATCATGGCTTTATCCATGGAAAACAGCTTGACTTTCGGCTGAATTGCCCTATTATAGTATAAAAACTCAGTACCGGTTATAAATTTTACCCGCGCTGAAGAAAGGGTTTGAATCAACCATTTCCGGAAGAGAGATCAAACTTATGGACCAAAACAAACTGTACATGTGCGCTCCCGTCAATGCCCTGGTGGAAGGCATTTATGAACAGCCGATCCCGTTTTCCAAAATTCGGCAGCACGGGGATTTTGGGATTGGGACCTTCAACAATCTGGACGGGGAAATGGTGATGCTGGATGGTGAAATCTATCAGATTCCCGCCACCGGCCGGGTCAACCATATTGTGGAGGATGGGCTGACGCCGTTTGCCTGTGTAACTTTTTTTAAGGCTCAGAGTCAGGATGAATTGGACCGGGAAATCGATTATCAGGATTTTTTAAAGTGGCTGCTGAATCTTCTGCCGTCGTCCAATATTTTTTACGCGCTGCGGATCGATGGTCGGTTCGAATCGGTCAAAACCCGTTCCGTGCCGAAACAGGAAAACTACCGGCCATTGGTGGACGTTGCCCGGGAACAGCCGACCTTCAGCTTTACCGGAATCGATGGGACCCTGGTCGGGTTTTACACCCCGCCCTTTATGGGTTCGGTCAGCGTTCCGGGACTGCATCTCCATTTTTTGTCGGCCGACAAGCAGCATGGGGGACACCTGCTGGAATGCCGGCCGTCACAAATCAAGGTTCAGGTGCAGTTCCTTCCCACTCTCGAACTGGGATTGCCGATCGAACTGGATTACCTGACCTGGAATTTTCAGCGCGATATCGAACAGGATCTGAATAAGGCCGAAAAATAGGCGAATCCCGATCAGGTTCAGAACAGAACCGGCTGATCTATGCTCATCCGATTCAGCTCCAATTAGATAATTGATTAGGCTGATCCAAATCATTGAATCCTGAATCATGTTTCAGACATAATGCCGGAAAGAGAAGATTTATTGAACGGTTCCCCAAGTGGCATTATACGAGACACCGTCAGTAGTCAATTGTCGGAGATCGGATCCGTCCAGATTCATGACCCAGATAGTGGCCGATTCGATATTGCCGACCATAAAATCCAGGTAATCGTTAAAGGATCGGGTTTTACACGTCATCACCGTAAAGACGATTTTCGAACCATCCGGTGAGTAACAAGGATTGAACGCCGCCTGATATCCGTTAAAGTGAGTCAGCATTTCCGGCATTCCCCCATTGACGGAAATCCGGTAGATATTGGGATTGATTCCCTGGCCTCCGATCGGTCCATAACAGAAAATCAGATACTGATCATCCGGTGACCAGGCAGGCCATTGGCAGATTGAATTGCCGGTCTGATCCCCAACGATGGGAGTCGGAATCTGCTCCGATTCGGGTGGGGTATGGATGGCCAGAAAATTAGCATATCCGGTCAGACCGAGGCACAAGGCAATTTTGCTTCCGTCGTGGGACCAGACCGGATCGTCACTGAATCCCCACTGGTGCCCCCCTATATTCTTTTCCCAGATGATGGTGCCGTCCTCCTTCCACATGGTCAGCTTTCCGCTGGTCATTCCGACAATCTTTCCCTGATCGTTGATGTGACCTTTTTGGGTAATCAAGACGGTACCGGATTCGGTATAAGGATCGGGACCGATCACCACCTCGTTATCCCCGCTGGAGACCATGTAATCGGTAACCAGGTCTCCATAGGTGGAGCTTTTCTCCGATTTTATCCAGATCGAGGTACTGGCCGGGACCTTCAAATAGCTGCGGTAATAGGTTCCACTGTCGGTCTGTACCTCCTGCTGGGGGTAGATAAAATACCCGCATCCCTTGGCGGACAACCGTACTCCGGTGGCCTCGCAAAGAATTTTTACCGTGGTGTATCGGGTAGGAGGGCTGTCGGGAGGCCATTCATCCCCCGAAACCCGATCGATCCTGTTTGCGACCAGATCCCATTTGAAGATATCGGTATAACAGCAACTGTTCCAGCTACGGTAGTTCGACGTAAAGGTCAAATACTGCCCATTGTAGGATAAACGGGGATGATCGGTTACAAAATACTCCTGAGACAGATTTGTATGCTGGATCGGATCGCTGCCGTCCGGATTCATCGACCAGATATCCCCGGTCCCGACTTCGATCGAATCGGGTTCAATATAGATTTTTCGGCTGGCTTTTTTGACAAAAATGAGCCGCTCTCCTTTAGGAATCGAAGCCAGCGGCTCAATCCGCTGACCTCCCCGCGGATCGGGAGAACCGGTATCGACCGGTATCGATTTGGAATCGGCACAGCCTGACCAGGTCAGACCGATCAGCATGGCGATCAGCATGGCGATCAGCATCATACACCATAATCTGCAACATCTCCATCTCATAGTCTCCCCCTTGTACGGATCACACCCAACAACTACCAACCCATACCTAAAAACAGCATATCAAAGAATTCCCTACCGACGGCCAAAATCCGCCTTGACACAATCGGTCGGGAAAGATGATCTGAGATAAAATTCCGGATTCATTCTTCTATTTCTGGTTCCGAACCATCCGTCAATTCTTTTTTTCCAGGTTATCGGCAATCCGTTCCACCGCCTTCACCAATCGCCACAATAAAAGAAGTGTAAAAATCGCACCGCCAACATAAATAATACCAGCCAGTATAGTTGGGACATACATCATAGCGGATCTCCTTTCGGGTATTCACCCATAGTCAGGCTTAAATCAAGCCCCATATTATGATTAATAATGCAGGAATGACAGTCATTCCCGTTTGGAACGAAACTCGAGTCCGATCGCCGGAACAGGATATGGATTGATTAATCAACTCAAAAAATCGGGACGCTGATACTTTGGATTGGGATAATGATAGAATCCCTGGCCGGTTTTAAGCCCCAATTTCCCTTCCTTGACATAGCGATTGAAAAATGCGATACCGGATCGCATACAAGGTTTTTTTCGAGCCCGAAGCCGGGTAATCTCCATGGCGGTATCCAGGCCGATCACATCCAGCATTCCAAAGGGCCCGATCGTCATGCCGGTGTTCCCCATCCAGGAACGGTCAACATCTTCGATATCGGCGACCCCCTGGATGACCAATTCCACGGAACGATCCATGATGGAGTTCAGGATACAGTTATAGATATAGGCCGGATGCTCCTTTTTCAATACGACCGGGATCAGTTCCATTTGGCGGGTAAAACAGGTCAACACGGAAATTACGGCGTCGGTGGTGTCGGGATGGGGCATGATATCGACCACCCTAGCTCCAAACATCGGGGCATGGAAATGATAGGCACAGAAAAGTTCTTTTCGGTGGATCGATTTAACAATCTGGGAGGGCAGCAGATCGGAGCTGTTGGAGGTAAATATCACATCACGTTCCATGATTTTATCCAGCATTTTGAACAGACTGCGCTTGAGTGCCAGGTTTTCGGATATCGTTTCGATCACCAGGTCGACATCCGATATCAAATCCGGCCAATGGGTCGAGGCCTTGAAATCCAATCCCGGGGCATACTGGGCCACAGTTTTCAGGGCTTGATCGAGTGCCGATTGGTCGTTATCAAACAAGGCCGCCCGAAATCCGGAACGAATGATGCAGGCGGCAATCTGGCATCCCATATTACCGGCACCCACGATCAGTACTTTTTGAATGGTCTTTTTCACAAAGCCTCCCATCAAGATGGATATTAAACCGCACAGAACCTATTCGGTTGGAGTGAGATGGAAACTCAAACCAATCTAGTGATTCTCGTGTCGCTTTATCGCTCGCTGATGAGCCTGATCTCCTGCTTCTCCGGCCGGCCGATTGTCCAATTCATCAAGATCATCAATCAATCCATACAGAATCAATGTATCGCCGGGGTTTACCCGGTCGCTTCCCTTGGGGGCCGCGATACACTCACCATTGATGCGTATGATACTTAAAACCAGAATTCCCTCTCTGGAAAGCGCAATAGCTTCAAGTGATCGTCCGGCCAACCAATCCGTTTCTCTGACACTGATTTCGGAAACGCCGTATCCATTATGCAATTGCAATAAAGCAACATAATCCTTTACCTCAAGCTTGCTCCAGCGCCTCAATCCCCACGCAATCACCCGATTCAAACGATATTCAGCGCGTCGGCTAAAAGCCGCCAGGCCGATTATCACCATCCCAACCATCAACCAGATAAAATGAATCCACCAATGTTCGGCACGGGATGCCTGAATAATCGACAAAACAATAGTCGCCGCCATGGTTATAAATCCGATATGCCCGATCAACATCAACAGCATAATAATCCGCCGTCTGACCGGATGCGAAACCACATGTTCCGCTTCCTTAGTTGTGAATCCAACCCCGGTATAGGCTGATCTGACCTGGAACCTAGCGGCATCACGAGATAATCCCGTCACCATCAACGCCATTGATGCAATCCGACTGATTAACAAAAAAATGAAAATAACAATTAAAAGAGATAATAAAGCAATCATCTAGACCATCCTGTCATTCCCGGATTTATTATCACGATTATCCATAAGTTATTAATCTAATTCCATTACTATTAAATGTCAACTCCAAAAAAAATCAATCATCATTGACCGGGATATCCCAATCAGTGCCGGATCCGATCATCAATGCAACGAGTTATCAGCATCATACGGAATCAATTCGCTGATCTTCGGGTTATAAAAACAGCTTGCATTGAGGATGAATTCAGTTATATTGAAAAGAAAAAGTCAGCCGGGCAGCAGAATCCAAGGCGGATCGTGATCGGTTTCGGACCGGCAGGTCGATGGATAATTACACAATACGAAGAGTAGGAGTGACCTATGAAAGCACTGGGGATCCTAATTGCGTTATGTACGGTGGCATGGGCCGGTACCCTCCGGTTTGAGGACTATTTCATCGATAAAACCATGCGGATCGATTATTTACATATCGGGCACGCCGAGATGGAGTTGATCGTGATTGACCGGATATACCAATCGGGAATCTGGGCCGGGAGCCGAACCAACCTGATCGATCAGTTCAATAACGGCCGATATTACACCAAGGTTTATGGTCAGTCCGATGGAGAACTGATCTATTCCCGGGGGAATGACAGTTATTTTGGGGAATACAAGTTGAGTGATGATGGACTCAAAAAAACGGTTAAATCCTATCATGAATCGGTATTGATCCCCAGTCCCAAATCCCCGGTCCGGTTGGTCATTGAGCACCGGAAAAAGGACAACACCCTGGAAACAATTTTCGAGACGGTAATTGATCCGTCCGATTGGAGAATCATCAGGGAAGAGCCGGGCGACCCAGCCGTTATAGTGGAGAAGGTAGTAGAACATGGCGATCCTCACACCACGCTCGATCTGGTTATCTTGGGTGAGGGCTATACCACCCGGCAGACCGAAAAATTCCGCCGGGATCTCAGACGGGCGGCTGATATTTTGCTGGCCGCCGAACCGTATCATTCGTACCAGCAGGATCTGAACATATTCGGAGTCCTGAAACCCAGCCGGGAGTCGGGATGCGACGAACCGGAAGCCGCTATCTACAAATCCACCTCGCTCGGGGCGACCTTCAATTCGCTGGGATCAGAACGCTATCTGCTGACCGAGGACAATCGAAGCATGCGAGATATCGCAGGCCACGTGCCTTATGATGCGGTCATCATCATGGTCAACCACAGCCGCTACGGCGGCGGCGGAATTTATAATTCTTTCTGTACCTTTACCAGCGACAATCAGTGGTGCGATTATATACTGGTCCATGAGCTGGGCCATTCGTTCGCCGGTTTGGCCGATGAATACTATACCTCCAGCACCGCTTATAACGATTTCTATCCCCGCGGAATCGAACCGGTCGAACCCAACATCACGGCTCTGCTTGATCCAACCCGGATGAAATGGAAAGATCTGCTGAGTCCCGGTATCCAACTCCCTACCCCATGGGAAAAGCAGGAATTTGACCACAGCGATTCGCTGTGGCAGATCAAACGGGCCGCCATGAATGAAGCCATCCGGCAACTGAAACTGAATCGCGCCGACCAAGCCCTGATCGATTCGGCCATCGCCGAGTATGACCGAACAGACTGGGAGCGAGGCCTACAGACCCAAGCCTATCTGAAAAACTGCAAGGCTTTCGGTCAGGTTGGAGCCTTTGAAGGCGCCGGATACTGTTCGGAAGGACTCTATCGGCCCATGATCGACTGTATCATGTTCAGCAAGGGTAAAAAACCGTATTGTCAAGTCTGTCAACATGCGGTATTGAAAACCATCCGTCATTACCTGGAAACGGAATAAATCAGATTGACGACCAACCACCGACAATCAAGGAGTCTCCCCTTATGATACGGTATCTTGAACCGCTGGAACGGATCGAGGATTTCAAAAATCTTAACGATTTTCTGGAATGCAATCTGAACCGGGATTCCGATCTGAAGTATCTCAGTTATTCCATGATTGGGTTTGATCGCCCAACTATTGAAGATCTAACCCGGAGCCATCGGAAAAACGGGTTGGAGTATATAGGCTATATCCAGGATGACAGACTCAATGGGATAGCCGCGATCAAGAGCGATCGGCTTCAGGGATTTGAACTGTTTCTGCTGATAATTGAACAGGATCAACGGCAAAGAGGGATCGGAGGGAAACTGGTGGAGGCGTGTCTGAATCAAGCCCGGCAAGCCGGTTATCACAGCATGGACGCCTCGGTCATGGCCGATAACAAACGGATGCTGAGGCTTTTGATCACCTATGATTTCATACCGATCCAGATTATCCCCCATGCCCGGGCTGACGGAATGGATCTGGTCAAACTTCGATATTATCGATTAGCCAGGACAGAGCAGCCTTGATAAAAACCCGGTTCCGGTTACTCACCCGCTCCTTTCCCGCACTGTTTCGACGAATCGTTGTCGGACTGATCATCGGTCTATGGCTGATCGAAAAAGGAATCAACGGCTCACCCCCCGACTTTTACCATCGCCTGTCGGAAGCCGCCCTGGAACTGACCGCCCAGCATGTGGTCTATGATCCATCCTATTATGCTATAGACTATCCCAACGGGGATGTTCCCAGCGATAAAGGAGTCTGTACTGACGTCATCATCCGGGCATACCGCAAGCTGGGAATCGACCTGCAGCAGAGAGTTCATCAGGACATTTTAGCTGAACGGGCCGCTTACCCCCGGATCTGGGGACCGGTCAAACCGGATCATAATATAGATCACCGACGGGTACCCAACCTGATGACCTTTTTTACCCGACACGGCAAAGTCCTGCCTATTACCCATCATGCCGAGGATTATTCACCCGGTGATATCGTTTGCTGGAATCTAAGCCGAGGCATCACCCATATCGGAATCGTGGTCAACCGCTACGGAGAAGAATCCGGAGTTTTTTCGATGGTGCATAGTGATTCCGCAGGCAGCGGACCTTCCGCAGGCAGCGGACCTTCCGCAGGGAGGAGGAATCTGATTGTCCACAATATCGGAGCCGGACAGGTCGTAGAGGATTGCCTTTTTTCCAATAAAATCATCGGGCATTACCGCTATCCCTGATCATGCGGCTGACGATCATGTCGGAACAGCCCAATAAATTCGACAATCGGCCAACCACCACCCGAACGATTGAGCCGGGACTCCGGAATAATCAGCATGACTCATTGAGTCTCATAATGAACAAAGGAGTTCTGAACATGGAACTGCACATCCTGCCGGATTCCTAT
>JAGOEH010000125.1 GCA_017997825.1 Candidatus Delongbacteria bacterium
GCATAACGGATGTCATCAACTGACCGGCACTGATTCGGAAGCTTTTTTCTTCACGGCCGGTCTGTTTTGGAACCAGCAGGCGCATCATACCCAATCGGAGCTGAAAATCCAGATTCTGAATCACCAACTGGCTGCTGTCTTTGATCCACAACTGGCATAAATCCTTGATCTCCAGCCGGAGCTGGCTTCGGGAAAACGCCGTCAGGGTGTCATTCTCGTTCAGTTCGATTTCATCGTTCAGTTTCAGCCATCGATGGTTCAGATGGACCTGGCCATGAATCTTGACCACTCTGGCTTTCAGGGGCATGGCCGGGGAGACTGCGCTCACGGCCAGCAAAAGAATCAGGCTGAGCAGTGTTTTTTTCATAGTTCTCTTCGATACCATTTAAAAAAGGTCGGTTTGGATATGCCCAACTCATCGGCGGCGCGTTTTTTCTCTCCGATCCGGTTAAACATGCGTTGGGCCAGTAACGTCTCGATATATTCCATGACCGGATTGGTACCGGCCTTCTGTTTGGCTTGATCCAGCAATCGATCGACCGTTTCGACGATCGTCCACTGAGTATGAGTAATGGAAAGCGATTGGCCGGAAGCGCCGTCATGCGCCAGATCCGACGGTAGATCGTCCGGACTCAGATTGGGCTGATGGGATTTGATCAGCATCCGGATAACCGCGTTTTCCAGTTCCCGGACATTCCCCGGCCAGTTATAGCGTGCCAGATATCGGAACAGTTCCGGTTCGATCCGCTCGATATACTTGTTCAGTTCCGGCCCATATTTGCTTACAAAGTGCTCGGTCAGGGCCGGAATATCCTCGGGCCGTTCCCGCAACGGAGGGACGTGGATCGGATAAACATTCAGCCGATAATAGAGATCCTCACGAAAAGCACCTTCCTGGATCTGCAACTGAAGATTCTTCAGCGTAGCGGCCACGATCCGGACTCCGGTGCTCAGCAGTTGATTCCCGCCGACCCGGTTGAATTCCTTCTCCTGTAAAACCCGCAACAGCTTGGTTTGAATATCGGGAGAAAGCTCTCCGATCTCATCCAGAAACAGGGTTCCTTCGGAGGCCAGCTCGAATTTTCCGATGCGGCGGGAAACCGCTCCGGTGAATGCCCCCTTTTCATGACCGAACAATTCGCTTTCCACCAGATTGGGATTGAGCGTCGAAACATTGATGGCTACAAACGGCTTATCACGGCGGGGACTCTGCCGGTGAATCTGCCGGGCCACCAGTTCCTTGCCGGTTCCGCTTTCGCCGGTAATCAGAACCGGGAAATGGGTCTGGGCAATTTCACGGATATTGGCCTGAATCTCCCTTAAGGCTGGAGAAATACCGATCATATCATATTTTTTTATATTATTCTCGGATTTGAGGAGTTCCACTTCACGCCGCCGCTGGATATCCTCTACTCCCTTGCGGATCCGAATTTTTAATTCCTCAGGCTGGAATGGCTTCTGAAGATAATCAAATGCCCCGTATCGCATGGCTTCAACCGCCTGATCAACGTTTCCGTAAGCCGTCATCATCAAGACCGCCATCTCGGGATCCTGCCGCCGGACTTCCTGCAACAGCTCCATACCGTCCATCCGGCCCGGCATCCGATGATCGGTCAGCACCATATCATACTTCTTTTTTTCCAATTGTTTGAGGGCCTCATCCGCGTTGACGGCCACACTCACCGAATAACCTTCATCCTGGAGAATAGCGGCAATCGAGTCCCTCATGTAAATCTCATCATCCACCACTAAAATCATCATACCAACGTCCCCTGTTCCCCGATCGGCAATTTCATCACGACCCGCGTTCCGGCCTGGAACCGGCTTTCCAGAACCATCGAGCCGTCATGCAGCTCCATTATTTTCCGGCATATCGCCAGGCCTAATCCGGTTCCATCGGCCCGGGTGGTAAAGAAGGGATCAAAAACCCGGGGCAGATCCTCATCCGAAATCCCAATTCCGGTATCTGTAATCAGAAGTAGCACCTCGCGCTCTCCGGATTCCAGTTCCAGGCTGATTTTCCCTTTCTCTTCAATGGCTTGTACCGCGTTATTCATTACATTGATCACCACTTGCCGCAGCCGGTCGGGATCCCCCATCATCTCCAGCTTATCCGGAAAATGCTTTTCCACGGTGATCGATTTGGATGACCAATCAATCATAAACAGAGAATCCTGAATGACCCTGACCAGATCCATTTTGATCCGGTTCAGCTTCATACTACGGCTGAATTCCAGAAATTCACTGATAAAGCGGTTAAGACTCTTGATGGCCAGGTTCATGTTATTGACATAGGTTGCGACCTCCGGCCGGTCCTTGACCTTGTCGCGGATCGTGCCGGCCGTCAATTCCAAGCCGGCCAACGGATTGCGGATTTCATGCGCGATCGCCGCCGCCATCCGTCCGATCGACACCAAATGCTCCTGCTCTTTCAGTTTATTCCTTAATTCAATATTCTCGGTAATATCATAGGATAATAAAAGTATCACATCCTGTCCAGCCAATTCTTTCAATTCAGGCACCAGGTTGAGGTTAAACCGGTGAATCCGTCCGTTCTCGGCTTCCTCCCACCAGATCGAACCGACCCTCTTGTGTCCCAACGCCCCCAGATTTTCACGCACTTTATCACTGCCGATCATTTTCCGGGAAACGGCATCATTAGAATTTGAATAGAAGATTTCGCAATCGGGAGTAAAGAGAATGGCCAGACCCGAGAAATGCCGCATTACATTCTGGATCAGCACATTACTCGATTGCAGTTCCTGACGCAACCGTTTCTCTTCCGTCAGAGAACGGATAAAATAGACCATCGTATAAATGACAGCCAACGACAGGGCCGGATATAATAAAGGAACCTGAAGGCCACCGAACTTGAGGCATATCAGGTTGATGACCGTCATTCCCAGCCAGCTCAATGCAACCATCATCCATCCCCGGCCGGCGCCCATCCTAAGGCCCAAAACCGCACCTAATCCCATCAGGACCAACGTCAGCACCATATCCAGCCAGATCGGCGTTTTGACACAATAAGCCCCGGTCATGGCGGAATTACCGAAATTGGCCTGTAAAGTCAGCCCTGAAAGGAGCTCGTCCGATCCCGGATTCAGAAAAAACGGGGAAACACCTGGAATATGATAACCTAAATAAACAATCTTTCCCTGGTATCGGGTGCGGGTTGTCGGTTGATCCAATAATTTCAAGGCGTCGAAAAATCCTGTCGCCTTGAAATCCTGCAAATCCCGATAGGGCGGCACGAGTAAATTTTCTTTACCCGGGTTAATTTTTTTTCCTCCAACCAGCAAATCGGTCATGAAGGGCATACCCTGCGGATCAAGAGGAATCATTCTTACATACCCATCACGGGAAGCGTTAATCGCAGAATATCCGGACTTCAGATTGATTCCGGGCGGGACTTGAAACCTCGGCTCATTCCGTGGGGTGCCCATCACGATATTCATCCCGGCGATGCGCAGATACTGCTCAAGCAACGACCCTTCGGTCAGCAGGGAGGGATATGGTGAAAAATAGATATCGAGCATAACCTGGCGGACTCCGGCTTTTTCCAGTGAATTCAACATCAGGCCCAGATAGTCTTCCGAAAGGGGGTACTGTCCGGCCTGCTGGATGTCATCAGCGGTAATGGCGATCACCTCAATCGAATCGGTGATCGGATGAGCCAATACCCTGGTTTTAAGATCGTATACCATGTATTCCAACTCTTCATACCAGGCCGACATCACAAAAAGAATGAGTCCCAGCCCGACCAGAATCGGCCAGCAATAGTATCGCTTCATTATAGTTTGACCTTCAGCCGTTTAATTTCTCCCGGTGCCAGGATAATCGTCCGGGTTTGAGTGCCCCGTTCGGGATGACTTAACTTCAGCACATACTCACCGGAATAAAGGGGTTTGATTCGAACCGGAGAATATCCATAAGGTTTACCATTCAGTTCGACAATTGCCCAGGGGACGACATCCAGAATCAATTCTCCCGGGGATTCATCCTGAGTGGGCAGCAGCAGATCACCGGGATTGATGGTGCTATCCAGTGCCAATTGAGTAAACAGGGGATAGACCTGAACCGGTTTGAAGCTTTGCCCGTTTCGATCATTGTAGAATTGCATAAAGTCCGAGACACCGGCTAAACGGCCAAGATCGACCAGGCCATATCCTCCGTCACGGGCCATCACAATGCCCAGACGGCCGGCATTCGGGCGATAGCGGAATCCGGTGCTGTCAATCATGGCGCGATCACCGGCAATCACCGGAATATCCGGATTCTTGGGGGTATTCTGCATAATCGCACTCTGCTCCCGAATAAATTCCGCCAACTCCGGAATCATGATCTGCCCATCCCGGTTGATATCGGCCAATCCTTTCAGACCGTTTCCCAAGATATAGGTAAAAACGGAATGTTTCAGCATCGGGATCTCCCAGGTCTTCTTTTCCGGCGATGTGGCCGATAGAACAACGATTCCAGGATGATCTGAGCCGGGTGCATCCGTTTCATCTTTCCGGTAACTGAAATCCGGGGGGAAACAACAATCGAAAAACAAGATCTTTCGTTCATAATGGGTCTTCGTCAACCACAGAAACAATTCATCCTCGAACAGGCAGCTCCCCGGATTATCCGGAGCGCTGTCATACAATGCAATCATCTGATGAAAGCGTTGGCCCACCAACCGGTGATACCCATGCCCGCTGAAATAAAATACCAGGGTATCCTGCGGTCCGGAAGCGGCAAACAGAGCCTTCCGCAGATTCATCCAGGTCGCATCGTGATCGGTCAATATCGTTACCGTGGATTTATCATACCCGGAAAGATTCAGAACCTGCCGGATATAGGTAACATCATTGACCGAATACTGAAGCGCTTCAATTCTGGGATCCTCATACCGGCTGATACCGACCAGCAGATACCGAACACCGGCAATCATCGCCGATGGAACCATTATCAATATAATGAAACACAAAACCAGACCATAGTTTACCTTATTCATACCCCAAATTAATTGCATTTTATATACCGTATTTTAATTGTTATTGATTATCAAGGAGTTACAAACAGCACCCTCACCCCGGAGTAAATTTTTTTTACTCCATTGCATCCAGCCCCGCTATCGGGTCTATTCCGACAGCGGGACATCATTCAATCATATTATTTCATCAGGCAGATTTTGCGAACCTGATTGCTAATGCCGTTATTCAGGCAGACAAAATAGATCCCGGCCGGCTGGATGGTCCCGGTTTGATCCCGGCCGTCCCAGCTCATGGTATAATCCCCGGCCGATAGGGTTCCCTGGTGAATCGTTCGGATTATTTCACCCAACACATTATATACACTCAGGGTGATCCGGGAGGCTTCGCTCAATTGAAACCGAAGTTCGGTGGTGGGATTGAAGGGATTGGGAACATTCGGTAAAAGCTGCATTCCGGATGATTTTATGGTCGGATTTTCGTCGATATCCAGGTTCTGGAACATGATCAAAACACCGCTGATCGAATCCGCCGAATAGGTATACTTTAAAGGACGTGGAGACGTGACAAGAGTAGGCAGAGCATCCGCCGGCAATACCGCTTTGAACATTATGGTATCATTTGGCGCACATCCCTCGACTTTATCGGGGGTAGAGGGATTGTCTCCACCAATCGCTATCCGGAAGGCGCCAAATTGATCGGCATAAGCGCGTCCGACCAGCTTGTTATTGACCGTATAAGCCGTCAGACCAAAGGCCGGCGCCGGGCCGGTCAAGGCATACACATTCCCTCGGATAACCATCGGCAAGAAACTGGTATCGATGGTGGTATCGATCTGGGCATCCAGAAAGACCAGAATATTAATATTGTTCTCGACACAGATCAGTTTACTGGGACTGGTACTGGTCGGGAGAGCCTGGATATCGTTGAATTTAACGACCAGGGTATCGCCGTTGGATGCTCCATCGTGACTCCCCAGTTCTTTATTGATATTCAACACAAAATAGCCCGGAGTCGCCGAGGAACCCAGCGTATCCCCACAGACATTACCCCATCGGTTATAGGCTTTGATCTGAACCGACGGACCGATCAAGGCGCCGTTCAGCTTGCAGGTCACCCCGATGAAGCTGCACAATGTCTGCTTGGTAACCGCGCTCAGATTAAGGGCAATAATCTGTCCGCCCGCAAAAATGGTCGATCCGCTTACTACCATCGCCTCCGCATCATCGATGGTGAAAGCCAGAACCTCACTCTCAACGGGGCCCTCTTTGATTCCGGGCGTGGCAGGATCATCGGATACCAAAGTGACGGAATAGGCTCCGATGGTGCTGACGGTGGTTTGGCCGTAAAGCTGGGTCTTGGTCTGGTTATAGACCTTGATGACGGTTCCGGACGGTGCCGGCTGATTATTCAACTGAATGCTTCCCTGAAAGGTGGCATTGGCCCGGGTTGTATCCAGCATCAAATCAACAAAAACAAATGACGGCATCAAATAAGGTGCAACCGGATTACGATAATACTCACACGAATCATTTCCTACCGGGCAGTCGACAGTCGCTAGTTTATTGTTAATATAAAAATAGATTTTTTCCCTCATATGGAATCCACCGGCATAGGCCGTTGAGGAATCCGTATCGTCACCGACCGCTGTTACCGTGAAGAATCCAAGTGTATTGGGAGTAGTATATTCACCCTGTGCAAAACATATTCCAGCCGCATTTCTCACCTGGATCACCGTCCCTTTGGGGACGGGATTGGTAGCTCCGGTTTGGGCATTCTTGGCATAAGCGGTTCCATTAAAAACTACTATATATAGTTCCGCATCCGCCAGAGAAGATGTACAAATAAAAGCTATGGTGAGAAGGATGAGTAGGGTCAGTTTTCTCATCGATTATCCTTTCCGTTTAGTGTTAAAATCTTAATAAAAAAGCCGCCTTCATCATGGTTTAGATGATTGAAGGCGGCTGGATGTTAATAGACTGTCGATTCAAAGGCTGTCGTCACACCACGTTGCGATTCCATGGTTACCCGCACGGGTTCCGATGGAGGTTTCCTTTTCATTTACTTCAGGTACATCATCCGTTTGGTGATGGTCTGATTCTGGGTGGTCATCTGATAGAAATACATGCCGGTCGGGGTCGGACGGCCCGATTTATCGACGCCGTGCCAAACCACTTTGTATTCGCCCTGATTCTGGACTTTATCCACCAGGGTGATCACTTCTTCGCCCAGCATATTGTAGATCCGCAGGCTCACTTTGCCCGGTTTTTCAACGGCATAGCTGAGGGTGGTGGTGCCGTTGAACGGGTTGGGATAGTTCTGATCCAGGCGGGTCGATTTGAGGGCGGTGGTCGGTTCGTCAACACCCACCGGCGGGACGAATTCCAGGCGGACGGTCTTGACGGTATACTGGTTGAACAGGGTATCCTTCATGCTGGCCGGGGCGGCGGCAACCACGCGCCCGATCCGTCCGTCGGCATCCTTGAAAACCAACGGGGCGTATTCGGCCGGACCATCCTGGATCGCGGTCTTGGGATCATCCCCGTAAATCATCATCTCGAAGCTGCCCGGACGGGTCACGGTGGCTTCTCCGCACTTCTTCAGTTCGCTGCCCGACTTGTAATAGGCTGATATGACAGTTCCGATCCGGACCAGCAACTGGTTCTCGGATGTCTTGATACTGTCGCCGAGGATGGTGCTCCACACATTGCTGGTGTAGCCGCTGGAATAGAACAGATTCACATTCAGATCGCCCATATTGATCCATTTGTGGCTGATCGGATCGGTCGAATCCACGGCGATCTCGGCGTCCGACACATCGGTATCCAGCAGATAGAAAACGACGGTCTCATTGACTTCCGCGCCTTCATCACAGGCCGAGGACGCATAGTTACCGGTAACCATCATCGAATACTGGCCGTCGGCGTCGGTCTGAGTGATCCCGCACAGTACGCCCTTGGCGTCATAGGCCTTGACCACGGTGCCGGTTCTCGGCTTGGTGCCGTCCATCCGTTTGACATTCCCAAAATAGCGGCAGAAGGCCGGGGAATTGAGAGGGCCTTTCACGGCGGCAAAATTGACTTCATATTCCTGCATCACTTCGCCGAAAACCGGGGAACCGTTCAGGATCTCCGATTTCTGGCCGTCAACGTAAAAATATACCGTATCGCCTTTGACGGCGCCTTCCTGAACCAGGCCGGTGCCTTCAAAATCGCCAAACGCGCTCACAATGTAACTGCCGGCAACCGTTACTATGGTCTCGCCGATCTTGCGCAGTTCCCCGCGTTTGTCCTTAAAATAAACTTCCACTTCGGTATTGACCGGCAGGCCGGCGCAGTTCAGCATGCTGGCATTGCCGCTGAATACGCAGAACAGGGGCGACGTCATGATCTCACCCGAATAGGCTGTAAAATCAAAATCCTTTTCCATCTGTCCGAAAAAGGCATCATCGATCGCGAAGGGATATCCGGCGGCATTGTGGGCCTGGACCTTTTTCCCGTCCACATACAGGCTGATGATATCGCCATTCAATACCCCTGCGGTTCCGCTGACCGATTTGTACAGGGTCAGGTTATAAGCCCCGTCCGTGGTGACGGTGGTGCGGGCAATTTCCATTCCGGTCTGGTTCTTGGCAACCACATCCTTGCCGGCCGGTAATTTGCCCTGGTCAAAATAGCAGTTGGTGCCTTTCACGATCACAAAATTATTCTGCGCCACACTCAGCGATACGGCGAATATGCTCAGACAAACTATGAGTAAGATTCTTTTCATTTTAACCTCTCTTGGGATTACAGTTTCTTGCTTCTACTCGCACGGTCTTATATGGACATAGCCTGCGTTGATTCGGGATGGCCTCCTTTACGGTTTCAGGTTTAATTAAAGCTTCCCTTATTTCTTCTCTGGGAGGATCGATGAGGCATCCGATACCGGCTCTCGATCCGCCCGGAGAAGAACCCGGGACGAGC
>JAGOEH010000126.1 GCA_017997825.1 Candidatus Delongbacteria bacterium
GCTCAAACCATGACCGGCTACAATCAACGAACCATCCAAGCCCTGCCGATCGACAAGACCCTCGATATCATGAAAAAATACAACCGGATCAGCCGCAACTAATCTTAAGGCCCGATCATCCATTCCACCTGGATTATGGATTACGGATCACCAATCATAAATCACAGATCTCAGACCATGGATCATACTACCCCGAACGCTTTGGATCGATCAGAATAGTCCAATAATCCCCCACCCAAAAATAAAAAACGCCCGGAAGCCTGATTATCTCCGGGCGTTTTTTCTTAGTGATCGAAACGATCAGATCATCTGCATCACGGCGAATACGGCGCCCTGCGAATCCTGGATCACGGCGAAACTCCCCATGCCGGGGATATCCTTGGTCGGCAGGAGCAGTTTCCCGCCCAGCACCAATGCTTTACGGCAGGCTTCCTCACAGTTTTCTACCTGGAAATAGACCAGCCAATGGGCCGGAATATCTTTCATTTCAGGCGGCATGGTAAACAATCCAGCCACCACCTGATCCTTGAATTTGAAAAGAGTGTAGGGCATTCCGGAGGGACAATCGTCGGCCTGAGCTTTCCATCCCAGCAATCGGCTGTAAAACTCTATTGATTTGTCGGGTTCATGCGTCCCCAATTCGTTCCAGCATACCGTGCCCGGACGATTCTGATTACAGCCGGCTCCCCGTTCGAAGCAGTGCCACAACGCTACCACCGCACCGCAAGTATCCTGTAATACCGCCATCCGACCCACATTCTCGACATTCTCGGCTGGACCAATAACAACAGCGCCCAGTTCCACCGCTTTGGCCAAGGTCTGATCCACATCATCGACATCGATATAGCTCATCCAGAAGGACGGCAGTTGCTTTTCCTTCATGTTTTGATGCATCTCATAGATAGCCCCGATCGCCACATCCTCACTCATTTGTACCATGTACTTCCAGTTGTCGTGGGGTGCGGCTTCCATCGATTTCCAGCCGAACATGTCCTTATAGAAATCAAGGGCCTTTTTTACATCATGGGTGCCCAGATCCACCCAACAAAAACTTCCGGTCTGGGATTTGATAATCTCACTCATGGTTATCTCCTTTCATTGTTATCGAACACCTATCCATCATTTCTCGGCATCGATCCGGGGCTGCAGCCTGAATGACCGGATCAACGCTATTCATATCAATCAACGATACATCACATTATTCAAGCCCTTCTTTTTTTTCGCTTTTCCGCCGCCATTCTCAGAACAAGTTTTCAGATGGTAGAGGGATTTTTCCTCATTTTTCCTCTCATCCTTGATCGGTACTCCTTCGATTTTCGGGTCATCAATCATGCCCGGCAGGATAAAAGCCGGCATAAACATCCACAGGTCATTCACAGGCAATCCTCGATGACTTTCATGGCCTTGGTTTCATGTTCCAATGCCATTTTCAGCGGTTCAATCATGCCCCCGGCCGTTTCCGATGAAATCTTGATTCGCTCGTTGAGGGGACTATCATCATCCTGCCAGCCGGTCAACCGATCCGCTTCTTTCAGGCAGATTACGGTCTGGTCGAAATAATCAGCGGCCCGGGCCAGATCACGATAGCTTTTATGATCACGGCTCAATTCCCGCAGACTGACCGGCAACTGGGATTTGAGTCCGGCGTAAAGATGGATCAGATATCCCAGCCCGGATGAATTAAAATCCCGTTCTTCCAGCGCCTTGATCAAAAAGCGATAGGCATTGGCGCCGGAAGCGTATCCCGATTCCAACTGATGAGGCCGCTTCCAGATCCGCAGACCATACTGCAGGGCATCACGGACACTCTTGTCCCGATTGATTTCCACGGCTGATTTAATGAACTGCAGGTAAAGAATGGGTACACTGGAGCGTCCCAGGTTATCGAACAACATCGGGTCGGTATCGCTGTTGCGATGGTCGGTCACCATCCATACCCGGTCATGATCATTCCAGCCGTGAATCAGGCCGAATTCCGGATACGTGGAAGGAAACCAGACGATGACCGGAAGATCATCCAACAGTGAATCCTTAATCCGGGCGATCATGCTTTCCATCAGACAGGAATAGGTCTGGAGGGTCGGTGAACTGATCACATTGACGACTTCGCTGTAAATCCCCAATCGGTCCAGCATGATGAAATGCTCACTGTTCCAGTCATACATATAAAAGGAATTGGGCCAGACATGGCGGTGAACATAGAAATGGAAGGCCAGCCCCGTCAGCAAGTAGAATTCGGAGACCGATCCCTTCCACAATCCGGAATAATCGAGGGCACCCATGGCCGCTGCGGCATAGCTGGCAGGACCGGGCATCGTCCTCACGTTATCGAGACACTTTTTCATGGCTTGATCCCATCCTTCTCTAAATACTCTGGTTAAACCTTCCGATTCGGCCATTCGACCAACCGTTATCGATGATGATCACCGATTGATCATGACCGATCATGATCGATCCTGTGATCCTGATCCGCTCTCATGTATCAGGCATACCGGATCATCCGTCATCCCGCCGAGCGCGGGTCCTCCAATGGGCCGGATATCGGACTGAACGATCATCGTTCCCTGTTTGCGGGGAGATGCCGTTGATCATCGGAATATAGTATAATACCCCGGGTATGACATATGATGTCCTACCTAAGAATTTTTTTCGAGAATTTTTAAAATTTTGGTTTTGAGTCTGGTTTTGAGCCATTCGGGCTCGAGAATGGTGAAGTTCCGATCCCATCCGATCAATTTATCCAGTATTTCAGCTGAACGAAAAAATGAAAACCGGTAATGGCGTTGATCCATCAATTCCGGTTTAAAGGCTCGGAACCGCTCCAGATCGGATTCATTCATGGGAGAATCGAGTTCCAGCACGGCCCGATAGGGTTTGCGCCAGTCGAATCCCAGACGCCGATGCCGGGCGATGACCTGATCCAGATCCTTAGGTAAGGGATATTCGCGATCCAACAGCTTGATCCGTTTGATACGGCTCAAGCGGAAGGTCCTGATATCCTGCCGCAGTTCGCAGAAGGCTACCAGATAGCAATGACGCATCTGGATCATGAAGCTATAGGGATGGATGATCCGCCGGCTAAGTTGATTACTCTGGTCGTAATAGATGATCCCGGTGACCCGGGTCTGTTGAAGCGCGCTTTTGAGCTGGTGATAAATCTCGACTTCCCGTTCAGTCAGGGTATGGGCCAATCCTCGCAATTCCCAGGGGGATAAGGGTTTCTTTTCCCGACTGTCGGCGATCACCTTCTGTCCGATCAGGTTGGAAAAGAGATCAGCCAACTGGCCGGCCATCGGATTATCCTGCTGTTGGTACTGATCGATCAGGAATTGCAGGGCCTTTTTCTCGCCGGGCTGGATAAAGATGTTGGGTAGGATGAAGCGGGTGTCGGTATAGCTATACCCGTTTTTATCGGGAAAGAATTCGATGGGGGCGTGGAGGGAGTAACGCAGGTATTCGATATCGCGGGAGGCCTGGCGGACCGAGATGCAGAATTCCTTAGCGATCCGGCTGCAGTTGGGATAGCGTTGATCCCGGATCTCCCGGTCGATCCATTGCAGACGATGCAACTGACTCATAAAATGCCCCGTTCCTTCATCAGATCATTGGATCAGCTTCCGGATCTGATGGATCTGGGTTTTAACCGATTCCAGTCCGGTACCGCCGATGGCACAGCGTTTATCAACCGAAGATTCGGGATTGAATAGGGTAAACAGATCGGATTCGAATAGCGGCGATTCCTGTCGGTAGTCTTCCAGATCAAGAGATTGCAGGTTGGAACCGTCTTTTTCTGTCATCGCGACCAGGCGTCCCACCACGGCATGAGCCTGACGGAATGGTAAGCCTTTGCGGACCAGGTAATCCGCCAGATCGGTGGCGTAGAGTCCGTCATCCAAGGCATTCCGCATGGCCCCGGGATCGATGCTGAGTCCGGCGATCACCTCGGCCATCAGCTTGACCGACAGGGCGGTCTGTTCAAGACTATCGAAGACCGGGAGTTTATCTTCCTGCAGATCACGGGCATAGGCGTGGGGAATTCCCTTCATCAGGCAAATCAGAGTCATCAGGTTGCCGGCCACTCGGGCGGTTTTACCCCGGATCAGTTCCATCGAATCGGGATTCTTTTTCTGGGGCATCATGCTGCTGCCGGTGGAATAGGCATCGGCAATCCGGATAAAGCGGCAGCTCTCGGAGGACCACATAATGAAATCCTCAGCCGGCCGGCTCAGGTGCAGCATGATCTGGCTACAGATGAAGAGGCATTCGGTCACAAAATCGCGGTCGGAGGTGGCATCGATGGAGTTGGGCATGGGGGCGTCAAATCCCAGATCGCTGGCCAGGGTCTCTCGGTCGATCGGGAAAGCGGCTCCGGCCAGGGCACCCGATCCCAAGGGGCAGGTATTGTGATGCCTGACCCAATCGGCAATCCGGTCACGGTCACGCTGGAGCTGAAAGGCCAGACTGAGCAGATAATGCGCCCAGCGGATAGGCTGGGCCTGCCGGACATGGGTATATCCCGGTAGAATAACGGTCAGATTGTTTTCAGCCGAATCGGCCAGATGGTGGATACATTCAATCAAAATCTGATCGAGCCTGAACAATTTCTCACGAATATAGATTTTAAAATCGGTCACCACCTGATCGTTGCGGCTTCGGCCGGTATGGATCCGACCTCCGGGTTCCCCGATCCGTTCGGTCAGCCAGCGTTCGGTGGCGGTATGGATGTCCTCATCCAGGGGGGAAAACTCAAGTTTACCGCTTGCGACATCTTCCCGGATCTGATCCAGGGCCTGGATGACCCGTACAACCTCATCCGCCGAAAAAACACCGATCCCGGCCAGTGCCTTGGCCCAGGCCCGGTTGACCTGGATGTCCGCCTCAAACAGCCGACAATCCCAGGCGATCGAATGGCTGAATTCCTCCATCAGAGGATTGGATGGGCCATCAAACCGCCCGCTCCACAGCTTGTCATGCAAGGTATCAGAATGGCGCATAATCTGTCTTTCCTGGTTTGATACCGATTCGCCATCGGTACTTGATGTGTCTTCACACTATGGTTAGACGTTTTTTATAGTAACATATCCGGAAAAAAATTGCAAGATAAAATTTAAAATACCGGTCGAAATAAGCCGGATTGATGCCGATCGGCCTTATGGTACAGAATTAGCCCTTCCCACTTAGACCCCTCCGAATCCGTTCGACTGATGGGATGTCGGTGGATCAACTCCATGATTGTTTGTACTTTTCGGGATAATAAAAGAGGATTGACGGTGGGGGAATCCGTCAATCCTCGTGTCATAGTAAGGCAGGATATGGAGAAAAGATTCGAATCAGTCGCGCTTGAACTTACTGTAATCCGGCCGTTGGTAAGCCTCTTTCTTGTTCCAATCGATCTCGATCAGGGAACGGACCTTGAGAGGCAAGCCGAACAGATTGATGAAGCCTTTGGCATCGACCTGATCATAGACATCTTCCTTGCCGAAGGTGGCAAAATCTTCACGATAGAGGGAATAGGGCGATTTTCGTCCGGCCACGATACAATTGCCCTTATACAATTTAAGACGGACCTGGCCGGTCACATAGTTCTGGGTATTCTCTACAAAGGCCTGCAGAGATTCGCGTAATGGAGTAAACCACAGACCATTATAGACCAATTCGGCGTATTTTAAGGCGATCATTTCCTTGTAATGAGCGGTATCGCGATCCAGGACCAGGCTTTCCAGTTCTTTGTGAGCCATATACAGCAGGGTACCGGCCGGAGTTTCATAGACCCCGCGTGACTTGATGCCGACCAGTCGGTTTTCGACAATATCGATCCGGCCGACGCCGTGTTTTCCGGCCAGATCATTCAGAAAATAGATCAGTTTGACCGATTCCATCGGCTGACCGTTGACGGCGACCGGGATACCCTTCTCGAAGCTGAGTTCGACGTATTCAGCCTGATCCGGTGCATCTTCCGGGGCGCTGGACAGAGCAAACATCGATTTCTGGGGTTCGTTCCAGGGATTTTCCAGATCACCGCCTTCATGGCTGATATGCCACAGGTTGCGATCATTACTGTAAATCTTGTCTCGGCTGGCCTTGATGGGAATCTTCCGCGCCTCGGCATAATCGATGGCATCCTCCCGGGAACGGATATGCCATTCCCGCCAGGGAGCGATCACCTTCAATTTGGGATTGAAGGCTTTGAATGCCAGTTCAAAGCGGACTTGATCGTTTCCCTTTCCGGTGCATCCATGAGCTACGGCATCAGCGCCTTCGATTTCGGCGATCTCGACCTGGCGACGGCCAATGATGGGACGGGCGAACGAGGTACCCAGCAGATAGCGCCCCTCATACACGGCCCCGGCCTGCAAGGTCGGCCAGATATATTCCTCCACGAACGGCTTGCGCAAATCCTCCACATAACACTTGGATGCTCCGGTCTTGATGGCCTTCTCTTCCAATCCGTCCAGTTCATCCTCCTGGCCCACATTGGCGGCAAACGCGATCACCTCGCACCCATAATTCTCCTTCAACCAGGGAATGATCACCGAAGTATCCAGTCCACCCGAATACGCCAGCACCACTTTCTTGACATCGGTCTTCATAATCCGTCCTTTGCTTTATGTTATCCCTTTGAAACCTGATCCATAGATTCCAACCGGTCTCCCGGTTCCGGGTTTCATTCAACTGTCCCGGATAATCCGAACAATCTTTAATCAATTCCGCCCAATCACGGCAAAATCAATTTTAATTCAGTTTCTGGTATGAATATACACAATTTATTCAAATAGTCAAGGGAAAAATGGTGTTGACTTTTTAAAATTAATAGCATAGATTGGAAAATGTTTTAATTGACCAGGAATCAAAGAAGGAGGAATAATGTCCAAACGAATCAGGATATTCGACACCACCCTGAGAGACGGAGAACAATCTCCGGGCGCGTCGATGTCGGTCGACCAAAAGGTAGAGATCGCAGTAGCGCTGAGCCGTCTGGGAGTCGATTATATTGAAGCCGGGTTTCCGGTATCGTCTCCGGTCCAATTCGAGAGTGTCAACCGGGTTTCGGAAGCGGTACAGAATACCACCATTGTCGCGTTAGCCCGCTGCGTCAAGGAGGATATCGATGCGGCCCGGCAATCCCTTAAAAATGCTAAGATGAGGCGGATTCATGTTTTCATCGCCACCTCTCCTTTACATCGTGAATACAAGCTCAAGATGAGCCAATCCCAGATTCTGGATCGCATCAAGCAGTATATGGATTATGCGGGACAGTTTTTCGATCAGATCGAATTTTCGGCCGAGGATGCCTCGCGGACCGAACCCGATTTCCTGTATGAAGTGGTGCGGACCGCTATCCGGCATGGCGCCAAGGCGGTCAATATTCCCGATACAGTTGGTTACGCCATTCCCTCCGATTTTGGGCATTTTATCCGTGGAATCTGTGAAAATGTTCCGGAGATCAAAACCATCGATTTGTCGGTCCACTGCCATAACGATTTGGGATTGGCGGTATCCAATTCCATTGCGGCCATAGAAAACGGAGCCACCCAGATCGAGACCACCTTGAACGGAATCGGGGAACGGGCCGGCAATTGTTCTCTGGAGGAGCTGGTGATGGCCTTCAAGGTCCGGCAGGACTACCTGGCCTATCAAACCGGCATCAAGACCGAGCTGCTTTATCCGACCTCCAAGCTGCTGCAGAGTATCACCGGCCTGATGATCGCCCGTAATAAACCGATCATCGGGGATAATGTGTTTTCGCATGAATCGGGCATCCATCAGGATGGGGTCCTCAAACATAAAGAAACCTATGAAATCATGAAGCCGGCCGATATCGGCTATAACTCGGAAACCCTGGTAATGGGTCGCCATTCCGGCCGCCATGCCTTCAAAATCAAGCTGGAACAGTATGGTATCATGCTTTCGCCCGAGAAATTCGATCAAGCCTTCAAGGCCTTCACCGAGCTGGCCGACAAGAAAAAAGAGGTCTTCGACGAGGATATTCTGGCCATTATTTCCAGTATGCTGGGCAAGATTCAGGAGGGTTATCAACTGGAATACTTCCATGTTCATACCGGCAACACCCTGATTCCTTCGGCCACCGTCAAAATCAGCAAGGATCAGGAACACTATGTAGCTGCATCCACCGGTGACGGCCCGGTCGATGCCCTGTTCTGCGCCATCGATAAAGCCCTGTCGATCAGCCCGGTTTTAAAGGATTACCAGATCCAGGCCGTCAGCTCGGGCAAGGAAGCCACCGGCCAGGTCCGGCTGGTTCTCTCACTGGAGAACAACGATTTTATGGGCAAAGGCACCTCGACCGATATCATCGAGGCATCGGCCGCCGCCTATGTCAACGCGGTCAACCGATATCTTTACAAAAGCCTGTTTACAGCCGAATTCAACGGTGAAACCATTTAACGGGATCAGGATACGATGACACACGGAATGACTCTGACTGAAAAACTGTTTGCCCGTAAAATGGAAGTGGAACGGGTTTCACCGGGTGAATACTATCTGGTGGAAGTGGATAAAGCATTGGCCAATGATATTACCGCTCCGGTGGCCATCGAGGAGTTTGTCAAAGCCGGAGGGAACCGGGTCGCCTTTCCCGACCGCATCATCCTGGTGGCCGATCATTTTGTTCCCTGCAAGGATATCCTGAGTGCCCAGCAGGTTCAGAAGGTCCGTCGGTTTGCCGCCGATCAGCAAATCCGTCATTTTTACGATCTGGGACGAATGGGAATCGAGCATGTGTTTCTTCCGGAACAGGGACTGGTCAAGTCCTGGGAATTTGTGGTGGGTGCGGATTCCCATACCTGTACTTACGGCGCCTTAGGCGCTTTTGCCACCGGGGTCGGATCGACCGATATCGCCGGGGTTTTTCTGATCGGCA
>JAGOEH010000127.1 GCA_017997825.1 Candidatus Delongbacteria bacterium
GTTGACCAGGATATCGACCGGTTCGCCGGCCAGTTTGTTAAGTTCGACGATGGATCCATGGCCGAGTTCCAGGATATCCCGGATCAGCATGGAGGTGCGGCCCAATTCGATGGTGATGGGGAGTGAGATATCCAACAGCATATCGATATTGGTCGGCATAGCATGCGAAGCCGGGGGAGCGGAGGATTTATCGAAGCTGGGGAGATCGGCCTGATTGATCCGGACTTTATCGTCCCGGGAAGGTGGAGGCGAGGCCGGTGGAGTGGCTTGGGCGGTAGATGGAGGGGCAGCCGGTTTGGGTTGGGGGGCAAGCCATGATTTCCAGGAGGTCACGCAGGCCGGATCCAGCAACAGGATCAGATGCGAATCAATTTTATCCGCCACCTTGAAACTGAAAACCGCGGCGGCATACCCTTCCATCTCGGTAGCGGCGCTGGTGCGGTCGACCTCTTCGACCTCGGCCTGAGCCAGTGAAAAAGCCGATTTGTATATTCCATTCAGTTTGGTGCTCAAACTACCGTTGATCTGATTGAAGACCTCCCGCATCGCGTCGATATGTTCGGGAAGGAATTCGGTACTCCCCTCTCCCATCATCATCAGATCGGCGATCATGGCGGCATCGCTGCGGCCGACCAGATAGAGAAGCCTTCCGGAAGCGCCCTGAGTAAACGCTGAGGCCGCCAGAATCAGATCCTCATCCAGGTAATCGGCGGCCGTGGAAGAATCGAAGGGAACATGAGCGATCGAATCTAAATCGATGCTGAGTGATAAAGCGGCGGACAATACCGCTACAATTTGCGCTTTGATATTTTTTTCCAGGTCCGTCAACACCGCTTGGCTGTCGGATGAGAGAGGGGTCTTCTTTTCCGGCAGCACTCCGGCGGCCAAGGCATCGATTTCGTCTTGAGTCAATATCGTGTCACTCATAGATAAACCTCTTCTCCTTTTTTTATCGGTCGGGTAATCTTGACCGCGAAATGATCCTTATACACACCTGGAATGCAATAGAATTTAGGGAAATTTCCTACATACAGCGGCAATTCGTCTTTCACCTCTTTTTTCAGATTAACGACATCCCCCACATTCAATTCGATCAGATCCTTGACCGACAAACCGGTCTTCCCCAGTATGATCGTGCAGGGCGCTCTGGTTTCCAGCAACCGATTGGTCAGCACAATCTGGTGCCCGGTGGCCGAATCTTTGCGTAAAAAGGTGATCCAATGCTGACCGCTCAGCTTGGATATGATCGATTCCAGCAGCATATAGGGATAACAAATACTCATCAATCCGCTGGAGTTGAGGGTTTTGATCTCGAACGAAATCAGGATGACCGTTTCTCCCGGAGGAGCCACCTGGACAAACTGGGGGTTGGTTTCCCGGCTTTCCAGTTTCATATCCAGGGAAACTACATGTTCCCATGCTTTGGACAGATCCTTCAGCGCAAAATTCACCACCTTGCTGACTACGATCTGCTCGATACCGGTCAATTCACGGTTCAGTTCCAGGGTTTGCCCCTGCCCCCCAAACAGCCGGTCAAATATTGAAAAGGCGAGCTGGGGTGTAATCTCCAAAATGGCATTACCATGGATCGGCTTCAGGCTGAATATATAGATGCAACTGGGATCCGACATGGACATAATGAATTCCGAATAGGTGATCTGATCGACCGAAACCAGGTCGATATCGACAATGGTGCGCAAATGGGCCGACAGGGTAGAGCTGAATGCCCGTGCAAATCCGTCATGCAACATCTGGAGCGTCCGAACCTGATCTTTGGATACACGATCCGGATGCTTGAAATCATAAATGGTAACGGTTTTTTGTAAGGCCTCTTCTTTGACCTTATCAATTTCCAGTTGCCCGGAAGATACGGCCGATAAAAGAGCGTCAACCTCTTCCTGGCTGAGAATCTCACTCATGCGTTTACGGCTCCCACTTGAGGGTGATCACTACATAATCTGAAACTGATACTTCTCGAAAAAAACACTGATCACTTTACCGGTCATCATAATCCGGTTGAATTCCTTCATAATCTCATTCTTGACTCTGACCCGGGTTTCCGGCAGATTCAATTCCTTCATGGTGCGGACCGAAACCAGTTCAATCACTTTATCCCTTAACTGAGCATTGCGCTGTTCCAGTTCGCTGACCGCTTCCCCGGGCTCAACTTCCAATGATATCTTGATGATCAGGATACCCAGTTCATCATTCTCGTCCCGGATTTGGGGATTGATGATGAAATCTTCAGGGAAAATATAGATCGTCTGGAGAGGCTTTTTTTCTTCTTGAGGGACTTCCTCTCCATCCTGGGTTTTCTGAATGACTTCCTGGGGATTCTCTTTGGGACGCATGGTTTCGACCGTAGAGGCAATTTTTTCCGGTTTATCTTTCAACATCGGAGCAATCACCTTGACGGTCAACAAATAGGCAGCGGCTACAATCACGATGATGCCGGTGATCAACAGGGGGATTTTTTTCATCAGCTTCTGAATAAAATTGGGTCCCCCGGATCCAAGATCATCCGATATTTCTTCCAATCGTTCATCGGGCATAGCCAATTCTCCTTATGGGGCAGCGGGTAAAGTTCGTTTCTGAAACTCTTTGCTCAGAACGAAAATCTCAACCCGGCGGTTTTTGGAACGGGATTCATCATCCTCGTTGGGTACCAGGGGATGATGCTCCCCCAGCCCGACCGCTTCCAGACGGACCGGATCGATCTTGCCTCTATTCTGAAAGTACTTCAGGATCGCCAGAGCCCGGGCAGCGGAGAGTTCCCAATTGGAGGCGAACTCGGGATTCCGGATCGGCAGATCGTCGGTGTGGCCCTCGATCCGAACCGAATAATCCACGGTTTTGATAATATCGATGATCAGATCCAGGACCGCGAAGCTCTGCGGTTTGAGTGTCGCCTTTCCCAGATCGAAGAAATTGGGATCGCTGATCCGGATTCCGACACCCTCTTTGCTCATGGAAATATCCAAGTCCTTTTTGAGGTTCTGGGCATCAATCATTTGTTGCATTTTTTGTACCTTCCGCCGCATCTTTTTTTCCTGTCGGCTGCTGCGGCGGTTGATCGGTTTATCGGCATCGATCTTTTTACTGGCCAGGGCGATGGTATTGGAGGGGACAATCCCCAATGCACCCTGCAACGATCCGGCGGCCTGGTTGAACTTGACCTTTTCAATGGTGGACATGGCCACCAGCATGATAAAAAAGGTCAGCAACAAGGACATCATATCACCATAGGTTACCATCCAGCCTGGTGTCCCCGGCGGGCCGGAATCCTCTTTCTTTTTACGGGCCATTATTCCACCACTTCACTCTTGCGTTGTTTGGGCTCCAGGAAGGCCTTCAGTTTCTGCTCCACGATGCGGGGATTGTCCCCGGACTGAATCGACATCACCCCTTCAATGATCAATTCCTTGATCATGATCTCCTGAGCGGATCGGATTTTGAGTTTCCCCCCCAACGGAATAAAGATCAGATTGGCCATCAACGCCCCATAGAAGGTAGTGATCAGAGCAACCGCCATTCCAGGTCCGATAGTGGAGGGATCATCCATGGTTTTCAGCATCTGGACCAAACCAATCAGGGTTCCGATCATTCCAAAGGCGGGAGAAAAACTGCCCATCATTTCCAGAATATACTGGCCGTTTTTATGGCGGCTTTCCAAATAGCTCAATTCGGTTTCCATAATAGCTCGAACCGTATCGGCCTCGATCCCGTCTACCGCCAACCGAATCCCTCCTTTTAAAAACTCGCTTTCCACTCCCTCCAAATAATTTTCCAGCGCTAGAATCCCTTCCCGCCGCGCTTTTTCCGCTAACTGCACAATCTGGGTAATGGCATCCGATGGGGATTTGTCGGTGTGAAAAAACGAGTTCTTGACAACGGTAACCACCATCAAAACATTTTTCAGGGGGAAATTGATTAAGGTCGCCGCAATGGTACCTCCCACCACAATCATGACCGAGGGAATATCCACAAAGGTCATCAGACTTCCGCCCAGCAGGATCGACCAGGCGATCAAGGCTACTCCAGTCAATACTCCGATTATCGTCGCAAGATCCATTATTCGCCTCCAGCTCCGGGAATACACCGATTGATAGTCTGTTTATAAGCCATGACCTTTTGGATGATTACCTCTTTGGAGTCGATGACTACGATTTTCTTACCGTTAACCAAACTGATGATGGTATCGGGAGTCTCCTCGATCATCTCGATCAATTCGGCATTCAAAACGATTTCCTGTCCATTGATTTTTTTAAGTAGGATCATCCGGATCAACCTGAGGGTAATAGCGGTTAAGACCTACACCTGTCAAGCATCTTTTCCTTTGGTAATATACGTTTTTTTTTCAATTTGTCAAGAAAATAAAAAACCGGTAGGCGAGTCTACCGGTTTTTACTTAGGAAACGAACGTTAATTTAGGTTAACGTTAAGGTTAACAATGAAATTAACGTTTGAGATTCACGAGTTCACCCAGGAGCGTATCGGCCGTTGTGATGACTCGTGAATTGGCTTGGAAGCCGCGCTGTGCCACGATCATTTCTGTCAGTTCTTTCGCGATATCCACGTTGGACTGTTCCAGGGCGCCGGGCACGATTTCGCCCTGAATGCTTTCACCGGCGGCACTGACGATCGGCAGACCGGAGTTGCCGGTCTCCTGATACATATTGTTGCCGACTTTCAATAAACCGGCCGGATTGTTGAAATCAGCCAGCATGAGCTGGGCCAGGGTCTGGGATTTCCCGTTGGTGTAAACCCCGGTAACAAAACCGTCGCTGTCGATTCCGATGGAAGTTAGATAACCGGCAGAATAACCATCCTGAGAATCGGCCACCACGGTACTGGTACTGGAGAACTGTGAAATCCCGGTCACATCGCCGATATCGCCCACATCAATGGCGACTTTAACCGGTTCGGCCCCGGTTTCCGTGTAGAATTCAAAATAGTTGTTCCCTCGTTCAAATTCAAATGAGGCCAGCGAACCATCCGGATTGAAGGATATAGTGCCGCCATCGGAGACCACGCCGGTAGATTCGAGGGTGGAGGGCGTCGAAATCTCCCAGAACCAGCGCTTATCATTCTTGGTGTCTTTGGTAAAGGTCATGTTAAGGGTGCGCGCGTATCCCAGACTGTCATAAATGGTCAGCGTCGTAGAATACTGGGCGTCTTCGGCTTCCTGCAGGGTATTCCAATGGCCGACGGTGGCATCAAAAAGATCGTCAAACACCTGACGATTTCCGGCCGCATTGTTGTCGGTAAAGAAATTCAAATAGGTGATCTTGTTGGCAGTACCACCGTAACCGGTAACCTTGATCGATCCGTCGCTGTCCAGTTCAACGTTTTTCAGCGAGGATGTCTGATCGATGGTGAAGGTATCCTTGATGGCATTGATGTAATCGGCAACGGTAGAAGTTTCGGCGATCGTGAAGCTGCCGGTATGGGAAGGCTGCGGAATACCCACGTTGGTATAGGAGGTGCTTTCTCCGACCAATCCCTGGATCGTGATCTCATCACCTGAAAACAGGTCCATATCATCCCCGGTACTATCGCGCAACTGGCTCATCAGATCGGTGTTCTTGGCGATATGGGAAAACTGGTCGGTAGTTCGGGCCGACTGGACCAAGTCGCCGTTGGCGGCTGCCAGCGCCAACTGCAGATTGGCATTGGAACTGGTAAAGGATATCTCGTTACTGGTATTGGTTGAGGTATTGGTAAAGCTGATCGAGCCGTCCTCATTCCAGCTCGCGCTAAAGCTCCCATCGAATTTGGCATTCATTTCGTTGACCAGATCCTGAAGGGAATGAAAATCATTGAAACCGACTCCGGTATCCGAGGCCACATAGGTGAAATACTGGGAATTCCCGGTACCATCCTTGACAATCACGGTACTGGAATTAGCGATCAGCCCCTGAATGGCGGAATCGGAATTGCCTTTGGCATACAGTCCTTCGGTATCCGAATTATCGCTCCAGTTTTCAACGGCATACAGACGCTGGGTATCCAACTGGGTTCCGGCCGGATCCATCGAGGCATCCAGATTGCCCTTGAACGTCACGGTACTGGTGGCTTTAGCCGGAGATTTTTGACCAAAGGGGATCTTGATATTTCCAACCGCCGTGCCCACCGCAATGTTGCCGTTGGAATCGGCCATTTTCCCCTGCAGGATATATCCATTAGTCGGCGCCACAATCTGCCCCAAGGCGTCGAATTCGAAAGCTCCGGCGCGGCTATAAAAATTGCTGGCGCCATTACTCAGAATAAAATACCCGTCACCCTCAATCGCCAAATCGGTTACGGTTCCGGTAGAATCCATTTCTCCCTGGGTCAGATCGGTATCGACACTCCCCACATTCAGACCTAAGCCAACCTGAATCGGATTGGTGCCTCCGACTCCTCCCCGGGGACGAGTGGCGGATTTGACGGTCTGGGTGAAGATTTCCTGAAAGGTCACCCGGCCCGATTTGAATCCAATGGTGTTGACATTGGATATGTTATTACTAAGGACATCCATCTCGGTCTGATGAACCCTTAGTCCGGTTTCACCAGCGGTTAACGAACGCATCATCGGATTGCCTCCTTCTATGGTTTCTTGCGAAAACCATAAGGTATTGCCTCGGTCGCTCGGCAATACAGGACTTCCCTTGCGGGTCCAGTCTGTTCTTATGGTAGCGGTTAGATTATGATCGTACTATCGATATTGGTAAAAACATTCTCCTTGGCTTGTTCACGATTGGTTACCGTAATGACGGTGCGATTAGGCACACTGACGATAAAGGCCAAATCCTGCATCAGAACCAGACTCTCTTTGGCTCCTTTCTCCTGCGCTTTGTTGACCGCGCTTTCCAGCCGATCCATATCATACTGGGTTAACGCAATATTGCGGCTCAACAGGCGGCTCTGGGCATGGGCGGAAAATTTCAATCCGGCGGTTTTTCCGACTTCCTCCTGCAATATTTGCTGAAAATCCAGCCCGGAGGTTGTCACCTTGGACGTCGATTTTACCGTCGATTCCGATGAAACCGGCTTGATTCCGATCTGATCGGGAGAATATAAACGGTTAACCATGGGATCAACCCTCTTCCTCTTCCGTTGGAGTGACCACCGCATCCATCACTTCAATCACTTTACTGATATCATATTCCAAATCACCGCACACCAGGCGGGTAACATTACCGTCATAGCGAACGCCGGTCACAATCCCGGAAGCATACCCGCTGATTTCAATCTCTTCACCCTCGCTATTTTTCCCCTGGATGGTAAAGGAATATTCACCGTCATCCACCAGGTTTCCGGCATTGTCACGGCCATTCCAGGTATAACTCTGGTTGCCTTCCGCGTAATAATCCACATCGATGGTCCGTACCGTCTTCCCATCAGCATCCAAAATATTGATATTCACGCCATAAGCATTTTCCGGCACGGTAAACAACAGATCGGACGATTTTCCATCCGTAACCAGCAAACTGTTACCCTCAACCCGGATCTGTTTCCCGATCAGGGTCGTGGCCATATTGTTGTTGATGGATTTGTTCAACAGGGCGTTAGTAGTCACCGATTCAGTCAGATTTTGATTGATCTGGGTCAATTGCTCCAGGGAACTGAACTGGGCCAATTGGGCAGTAAAATCCTGATTATTCATCGGATCCAGAGGATCCTGATACTGCAGCTGAGCTACAAACATTTTCAGAAATTCATCCATGCTGGCCAGTGAACTGGTATCGGTAGTACTGGAACTGCTGCTACTGCTGCTCGTGGACGATCCGGGCTTAACGTTGTCCACTGAATTAAAAACGACGCTCATGAGTGCCTCCTAGGCCAGATAATTAAATCGGCGTGATCGTTTATGCTTTTCCCAGTCATCCCACACATCCTGCGTATCCTTGCGGGGCTGGCGCTGATGGGATGACTGCTGATCGCTCCGGGCTGATTCTTCCTGATGGAGCGGGGCCTGATCGGTCGTCGTAGAGTTCTGGGATGACTTCTCCGCCGGAATGATCGCGATCTCGGTTTTAGTCAGGGTTATATTCTGATCCCTCATCGATTCAATCAGTTGATCCATGTTCCGTTTCAACTGATGATGCACCTCTTCATTCTCCACCTGAAAAAGGGCTTCCACCTCTGATCCTTCCATCTTCAAATGAACGATCACGTTGCCCAGGGATTCCGGTTTTAAATGAATCACCGCTTCCTTCTGCTGATGATTAATGGTCATCTTCAGGTGCCGGAAAACCTGCTGACTGGGAGTCTCTTCGGCAGCCGGCGGAGCGGGAGTCTCGGCAATCTCCTGGACTGAACCGGTTTCATGGCTTCCGGTTGAAACCAAAACCGTAGCTGGTCCCTCAGAATCTGCCGAAATGGCCTCCGGATTGAATGCCGGCCTGGCCGAATCCCCCTCAACCCTGGGTTCCGGTTGGCTCCTTTTTACCGGAGGATTTTTGATCTCACGATTCTCAAATCCCGGGAGACCTGCAATTCTGCCTTCCATCTTTTCAGATTGTAACGGATCCGACGGCTTCTCAGCCCGATGTCTATCAAAGACCTCTTTATTGAAAACATTATGCATTAAATATGCCGGGTTCTGATTTCGAAATGATCCTTCCGCTTTGACCCTCTGTATTGACGGAGCACCCGCCTGGTTCTCCGGTAAACGCTCCGTTCGGATCACTCTCCCCCCCGACTCGAACCGAATACCCTGATCCTCGGATTCTGCGACCGGCTGATCCGGTCCCGTCATACCGGTATCTTTTTCCCGCCCCGGTTGATCCAGAGGCTCCATCATGACCGGAAGGTCTGATGGAATAAGGCTCAGCCCATCGTGAAGCTGGGAATTTTTTTCCACGTATC
>JAGOEH010000128.1 GCA_017997825.1 Candidatus Delongbacteria bacterium
GATGAATCCGATTGATAAAAAAATAAAAACCCTTAAAAAAGTCATTCCCCAGGCTTTATCCTATCTCCGGGAGTGTTGCATTTGTCCCAGGAACTGTAATGTAAACCGTCTGGAAGATGAGCGGGGCTTTTGCGGAATCGGTCGCCATGCCATCGTCAATAAGGTCAAAATCCAGAAAGAACGGGAAGATTTCCTGAACGGACACGGGGATTCCGGCATGGTGTTTTTCGCATCCTGCAATTTGCGTTGTATTTATTGTAATAACTATAAAATCAGTCAGACTTTGGAAGGCAAAGAACACACCCCGGACGAGCTGGCTGACGTCTTTCTTAAACTTCAGTCTCACGGTGCTCAAAATATCAATCTGGTTTCTCCCACCCATGTATCGCCTCAGATTATGGAAGGATTACTGATTGCTTATGAAAAGGGACTACAGCTTCCGCTGATCTATAATACCGGCGGTTTTGACGTTCTAAAGATGCTCCGGTTATGGAAGGATATTGTAGATATTTATATCATCAACATGAAATATGGCAATAAAAAAATGGCCAAACAGTATTCTTTGGCTTTCAACTATCCCAAAGTCAATCAGCGGGCTATGGAAGAGATGTATCAACAGGTCGGCCTGCTGCAAATCAATGGCGATAAGACGGCCACCCAGGGATTGCTGGTCCGTCATCTGGTTTTACCTGAAAATCAGGGTAATTCCGAACTCGTTTTCGAAAGTATCAAGCTGATCAATCATGAAATCCAGACCAGTGTCTATCTGGATTACCAACCCGATTACCGGGCCTTCAAAATCTCTCCCATCAACCGGAAACTGAATTATCAGGAGATCAATAAGCTTCATTTCCTGGTTCAGTTGAACGGTTTAAAAAACGTCACATTTTATAACTAAACTTTTCCAGCCGACAGCCGATTATTATGATAATGAAAGACCGACTTTATTTATTAACATTTATTTTGACGATGATCCTGTTTCACTGCGGTTCCAATTCTGGTCCGAAACCCATCACAACCACCGACCTGCAGATCCGGGATTTAACGGTCGAACTGAATGATGACGGCGATGATTACGATCCGTGTGCGGATCAACTGACCTACAGGATAACCTTCAAGACAACCTTGAGTACTAAGGCTGTTCTGTACTGGGGAGAATCGAGTCTCAATCCGGTTAACCAGGAGAATTCCACCTCGGCATTCAAGACTCAGCATACCTTCAATCTCCACCCGATCAATCCGGATATCGGTTTTTATTATTACCGCTTTATTGTGTATACTGCAGACAATGATTCTCTGAAATCCGATCCCGATTCATTCAAACCGACACGCGGGCCAAGCGTCATGCCGACTTTTGTAAGTCTGAAAACCATCCCCAGTGCCAAGTTTGTATTGATTTACTTCAAGCTTTCCCATGCCGCCAAAGCGGAGATTCGGTATGGATTAACCGCCGGCTACGGTAAAACCTATGCCATATCGGAAGCCAAAACAACCCACTATATTCGAATCGATTCTTTGTTATCGGATACCCTCTATCATTATACAATCGGGTTAGAGGACAATTGCGGGAACATCAATGCCGGAGCCTGGGATTCGACCTTTCGTACCAATCCTCTGCCGCTGATCTATTTTGATCCGGATACCATTACGACCACCGGAACCGATGTCAGTATTCCGGTCTATGTCGAGAATATCATTGATCTTTTCGCAGTAAAATTTCAGTTTTCGTTTCCGACGGATATTTTAAGTTATGATTATATGGAAAAAGGCGATCTGTTTCTTGCATCGAAGTATAACGGTATTCAGTGCCTGGAATGGCCGTCACCGGCTGATGCCAACTACGGTAAGACGGCAGGCAATGTCACCACCTGGACACAAATACTGGAGGAGTATATCTATCCAGTTGGAAGTTATATGAAACTCCCGTTAAGGACTCCCGGGCATATCGCTACCTTCCATTTCAAAGTCATCGGTAAAGGGGACGGTAAACTCGAGTTTAAACAAACCGAACTGGATTTTCTGGACTGCCAGCGGGTCCATATTGATTGTAACTCATTGGACGGGCATCTTTATTCTAAATAACTCTGATTTCGCCCCTGGGCTTTGGCTTTATAGAGAGCTTCGTCCGCACGCTTTATCATGGCATCCTGGGTTTCCCTGCTCTGATACTCCGTTACCCCACAACTGACCGTAATCGGATCCGGACTGAAATCCCATTGTAATTCTTCCACCAGCTTTCTTATTTTTTCAGAAACCTGATACGCCTCATTTTTTCCAACATCCGACAGCACAATAATAAACTCTTCACCACCATACCGGCAAAAGACATCTTCGGCTCTCAAATGCTCCTGGACCTTGGCCGTAATCCTCTTCAATACACCATCGCCGTTGAGATGTCCATACCGATCGTTGACATTTTTAAAATGGTCGATATCAAACAGAATAATGCTGAACCGGTTTCCGTACCGCTTGTTTCTGGCTTTTTCCCGGTTGATCACCCGATCCAGATACTTTCGATTATAGATAGTGGTTAAATAATCATACAAGGAAAGATTTTTCAGTTTCTCCTCCAGCACCAGATTTTTGACAAAAACCTCCAGATTATCCATGATCATCTGCAGGATATCCGAATCCTCTTCAAACAGTTTTCCATTGATGGTCAGGGTACCGATGATCTTTTGGTTCTGATCATAGAATTTCATTTGAAATTCTTTCGATACGGCCGCTTTAGCCTTGAATTCGAATTCGAAATAGGATTCGGGAGTACAGATGACCTCATAATAATCGTAATGGAGAGTTTCCACCTCCTGTTTCAGCTTTTGGATGATGGTATTTTTGGCATTCAGAGAGCTGTAAATCAAGCCGACGTGGGTTATACTGCCGCTGTTCAGAACCATATAAGCGCTGTCCAGAATGATGAACTGATTCAGCAGCAAGGCCAGATGATTGATGAATTCATCAAAACTTTTCAAATGAAGATTTAGATTCTTGATCTCTTTTTGAAGCGTCAATTCCAGCAAGGATCGATTCAACCGGCTGTTGAGCTTGATCAGAAGTTCAGTCGGCGCCACATACTTTTTTTTGAGACTGAAACGAAGTTCCGGTTTAATGTACTTCTCGATTTTCCGGATCAGAACCCTCTCGTTAAAAGGCTTGGTCAGGAAATCGATAAAACCGATTTCCGAACTATAGAATTTTCCGACTTTATTGCACCATACACCGGTCATGGCGATCATCGGAATCGATTTAAAGTCAGGATCGGAGTGGATCATCCGGCTGAACTGAAATCCATCCATGATCGGGATTTCAATATCAACCAACATCAAATGCGGAAGGAAAGAATAGGTTTTTTGGAGGGCATCCAGGCCGTTGCCGGCAAGTTCCACATCATAGTTATGATGCTGAAGGAGGTTTTTAATATAGTAAGCCAATGTATTGGAATCTTCCACGACCAAGATCTTCTTGTCCGGATGGATCAGGGGAGTCAGAATGGAATCGACTTGTTTGACCAGTTTTTCTGGGGAATCGAGTTTGCTGTAAAAATCGGTAACTCCGATATCGGCGGCCATCTGCCGGTAATCATGCTGAGCGAACTCGGTCAGGATTACAATTGGAATATGACGGGTTCGGGCATGTTCACGGATAAAACGGCAGACTGTCAGCCCATCGATGCTTTCCAGGTTGATATCCATGATGATGACATCCGGGATTATCTTCATGGCTTTTTCGACTGTCTTTTCACCATCGGTTTCAAATTCCACTTGATAATTACCCGAAAAGATGGCATTCATCAACTCTTGATAGTCCTTGTTCCTATCGGCGATCAGAATGGTTTTACGGGGAATATTACGGATGATCGGGATCGGAGCATCACTTGCTTCAATAATCGAGAACACATGCTCCAGTTCCTCAAGCGGGGTGGTATAATCAATAAAACGCAACAATTCAAAATCGGAATCATGTTCAAGCGAGTTATCCATGATCCTAATAATGGGGATATCCTTGGACTGTTTAATAGTACCCAGAAAATCCTTTTCGCTGATGGTTTTCATCAAATCGGTCGACCGATAAACGAAGGCATCAATAGTCTCCAGGATGGCAGCATTGATGATATAGTACTCATAATTAGAATTTTTCCAATTATATCCGGGAAAATGGCGGCTGACGGATTGAAATATCTTATCGTTCAGCGAGGTCAGGACATGGGCGATTTTCATAACAGGCTTTGGATCGCGGGAATGGAATGTTGAATCAGAAGCGCCAGTTTGGCTTCCGTGGCTGGAATCTCATCGGTGACGCATCTTTCTTTGGTCAGCCGATGAGCAATCACCCCGGAAACCGTCACCGCTTTCAATCCAAAGGCAGAGGCCATAACATACAAGGTGGAGGCTTCCATTTCATAATTAAGAACGTTAAGGTGTTTCCATTCTTCCAGGCTGCCCTGGAATCGTTTTATAACATAGTGGGTAAAGGTATCATAGCGTTCCTGACCGGGATAAAAGGTATCACTCGAGACGGTAATACCGCAATGAGCGGGTATCCCCGCTTCACGGGCTGTATTAGCCAGGATACCCACCAACTGCCAATCGGCTACTGCCGGATACTCTATTGGAGCATAATGAGATGAAGCTCCATCCAGTCGAACCGCTCCAGTGGTTATAATCATATCTCCTAAATTGATATGGGGTTGAATAGCTCCGGTAGTTCCGATGCGGATAAAGATCTTGACGCCCAACTGAGCCAGTTCCTCAATAGCAATAGCGGTCGATGGAGCGCCGATTCCGGTTGAGGTGATCAGGACAGGGGTATTTCCCACTTCAAGATAAACGGTTCGATACTCGCGATGAAACGCCAATTCACGATAATCCGGATTGACTTTAGCGGCGATCCGGGTGACGCGTCCCGGATCACCCGGCAAAAACGCAATTTTTGCATGGTTGATCTGACGGGTTTCAAGATCCAGATGATAAGCTGTGTAATCGTTCATAATCCACCTGTCGGAATTAAAGGGTTGTTTTTTTAAAAATAAGTGATTGACTACAAAAAGTCAATATTAAAATCCTTTCCTGACTTGACAAACCCCGGAACTAACATTATAATTTCATATCAATTTTCCAAGGAGGATTCATGAAAAGAATTGTGATGGTCGTTGTATGGTCAGTGGTAATGATAAGCCTGCTTCAGGCTGAGATTCTTCCGATTTCCGGGCCGGTCGAGAAGCTGGTTACAGAAGGAAAATGGAGGGAAGCAGAACAGATTATTTCCGAACAGATCCAGCGGAGTGATATTTCGTTTGCGGAACGCCAAAATCTTCTGTTTCAGCGGGAGCGGATGCGCCGCATCCGAATGGACTTCAAAAATGATCAGGACCAGACGCTGAAAATCATACAGGGAATAGTACCTACGGTTGACAGGCAACAGTTTGATCGATGGGATAAGCAGGGTTCCATTGAGAGCATGGTCATCGACGGACAGCGCTGGTTTTTCAATCGTGCCGGACAGAATCTGTTTCGGGTTAATCCTGAAGCCAGAAAACTCAAATTAAAGCACCAACCGGCAAGCCCGGATGAAAAAGCGACTCTGAAGGCCAACCTTCATCAGATCATCGATGCCTATCATCAAACCGCCCAATCCCTGGTAATTCCCAAAACATACCGAATCACCTACACCATTACCGTAGATTCCGGTGTCGTACCCCCCGGTGAAACCGTACGAGCCTGGCTCCCCTTCCCGAGGGATGGAGGACGCCAGAGTCAGATTCGTCTTTTGAAGACCGAACCGGAACTCAACATTGAAGCCGGCAACCACCGTCAACAGCGAACACTTTATCTTGAAAACCAATCAATCGATTCCAAACCGATGGTTTTTAAAGCGGTCTTTGAGTATACCGCCAGTGGTTTTTACCTTCCGGTCGATCCCAAACGGGTTACCCAGGTGGATTTTGAGACTCATCCCGAGTTGAAACCCTGGATTGAGGAACGCCCTCCGCATATCGTTTTCAGTGATACCATTCGATCGTTGGCCAAATCGATTGCCGGTCAGGAACAGAATCCCTATCTGAAAGCCCGGAGCTATTTTAAATGGATCAATGATAACGTGACATGGGCTTCAGCCAGGGAATACAGCACTCTTGAATCGATTTGCCATTACCCGCTTGGTGGATGGGGAGATTGTGGAATTCAAACCTTACTCTTTATGGCATTATGCCGTAGTCAATCCATACCGGCCCGCTGGCAATCGGGATGGACCACCCGGCCGCCATCAGCCGGTATGCATGATTGGTGTCAGATCTATATTGAGCCGTATGGATGGTTACCGGTAGATCCCTCGTATGGGCTGACTCCGGATAAGGATAAGACCATCGAATGGTTCTTCTTTGGAAATATCGACAGTTATCGTCTGGTTGTCAACGATGATTACAGCCGTGAACTGTATCCAGTTAAACTTTTTTATCGATCCGAGACCGTCGATTTTCAACGGGGTGAGTTGGAATATGCAGGTGGTAATCTCTATTATGACCAGTGGGATTGGGACTATAAGGTCGAAGAGATCACCCGCTGATTTCAGGAAGAGGAACGTTTTTTCAGGCTGAGGATCAACTCGACCTCGCCTTGCCCCATATCGAGTTGGCTGGCGATTTCTGCCAAGGACATGCCTCGGCGATGCAGCAGCATGACCATGGTGGCCTTGTCACTTTTTTTGCCTGTTGCGCCGGCCGATGCACTTGGGGTTACCGAATCCGAAACCTGATTGGACTTGTAACGATCATAAATTCTGGCGCCGGAACCCGGTGTTCCCGATTCCGGTGCCGGATTGGGTTTCGTTTTGTGCAGATTCTCTTGAACCGATAACTGACCGGACGTAATCGGTTTGATCTTCTGACCGGCTTCCACCATTAGTAATTCCAGGATTCTTAATCGGCTCTTGGCTTTTTCTATCGATTCTTCGGTCGTTTTTTCCAATTCATCTGACAGACGGTTGATCAGATTACGGCTTTCCGTCAAATACCCATGCAGATCATCATTGATCTGTTTCAAATCCCGACGGTATCGAAACCGCAGATAGATGACCATCATTAAAAGTCCAAGGATCGGAATGACCAGAATCACCAACCAAAGCGGAGACAAAATCCCCCCCTGAATACCGCTTCCCTTGTCACCCAATAAGCGCTGAATATCTGCCTTAATTTTTTCATAATGACTGATCTGCTTGATATTTTGTTCCTGCTGGACTTTAAGCCGGTTCAACTCCTCTTGATGCTGCCGGATCAGTCCCTGTATCTCCTCCCGTTCCTGCCGTACCGCCTCCCACAGAACTCGGACCGAATCTTCCGACATTCCGCTTGGATTCTGAGCCTGAATAAATCCGGGCATCATCATCAGTATCCACCATATAAGAATCCATTTCATCTTCATGATAAACTCCAGCGGGTTAGTAGGGTTAAGTTATAAAATCTACTAAAATCAATCCATTTTGTCAAGAAAATAATTTCACGGTCAAATCGTATGGTGAATTTTAAAAAAACAGCTTGACTTTTTTCGAAAAAAAAGTAAATTTCAGCGTTTACAAATGATGGAAGACAACGAGGACGTATTTGTTAAAAATTTTACGACAACTTGATACTCTCAAACTGTTCTGTATCGTATCGGTACTATTTTTATTTGAAATTGGGTATACCAGTTATCTTCATACATATCTCAAAATCAGTTTTGAAGAACTGGAACAATTATCGACCTCCCGGCAGAGTATGGACACGCGATTGAACTCTTATATTGACCAGTGCCAGATCTCCCAGATGATTAACCACTACAATCCGGATCTAACAAAAGAGGAAAGCGGAAGAATCGCGGCTTTGATTGTTAAGCAAGCCGCCATGTTGGATTTTGATCCTCTGTTTTTAGCTTCGATCATGATCACGGAAAGCCATTGCAAACCTCAAATCCGTTCCTCCCGAGGGGCTGTCGGATTGATGCAGATCAAACTGTCAACGGCTCGTTATGTGGCTGATCTCCATGATTACCACATAGAACCCGACTTGGCTGATTTAAATGACGTGGAGCATAATATCAACTTAAGTACCTTATATTTAAAACATCTGGTCAACAAGTATGATGGTGATGTCGCTAAAAGTCTGATCGCCTACAATATCGGAGAAACGAGTCTCAGGCGGTTGATCCGGACCAATACGCCCCTTCCGACCCGCTATCTGGAAAAAATCAACCGCCATTATAAAAAAATGAAACCTAATGCTGCTATATCCACTTTAAATTAGAAAAAGGAGTCAAGGATGAGAAAACACTTCATCATGCTATGCTGTTCTGTCATTTTGTTACCTGCATTATTGATGGCCCAGGTCAAGGATACCGTAAACAATGTTCCCGATCCAGCTAAAAAATTTGAGGAAAGCAAGCATTACAGTACCGGTTATGAGTACTATAAAAATAAAATGTATGCCGAATCGGTCACACCTTTCAAAAGGGTGATTGAGCTTAATCCGAGCCGTTTACAAGCATACCGCTATTTGGCCGAGGCCTACCGTCAATTGCAGGAAAAGTATCAGTCCGAAGGAAATACCGATCAGGCGGCCCTTTATCTGGACAGTACCAAAAACACCTATTATCAGGGAATTGTTCAGGACTCAACCTATGACTGGTTTCATCAGATTCTGGGATATATCTATCTGGTGACCGGCAACATGGATTCGGCTCGGGTCGAATACACCCGGGTGGTTGAAATCGACCGGATTACTCCGCTTAAG
>JAGOEH010000129.1 GCA_017997825.1 Candidatus Delongbacteria bacterium
TAAACGAGAATGTATCAATCGATATTTCGAATCAGATTGGAATAGATTACTGTTATCTGTCTGTTAAACAGTATAATGATTGGTATAATGACTTTTATTATGATGACAGAAATAATCGATATCAATCGACGACCTGGGAATATGGATTGATCGATTTTAAATTCATTTGCAGCTTTTATTATGATTTGTAAACAATATACAGCAGCAAAACAATCTTAAGAATGGGGGTAAACCATGTGTCGAATGGGAAAAAAGGTGTTTTCAGGCTGGATGGTAGTGTTGGTTATGATGATGTTGGTTTTCATTGGAACACTCTTGGCCGAAGAGGTGGGTGATCTCAAGAGTGAATCGGATCTGGTCCGCTACATCAAGCTGCATGCCCCGGAAGAGGATGCCTATGTGGCGGTACAGCGCCTGGCGGCGATTTACATCGTCAACCAGTCATGGGACAGCGCCGCTATGGTATTCGCAAAGTACCGGCCCTTTTTTCCGGAGATGAAGATCCGATTTGACAAGATTTTGGCCTTGCTGAACGCTCCGTCCCGGAAACTGGAAATCCGAAATCTTGGAGAATCGGTCAACACCGAATTCCGGGAATACCTGCCCATTCCCTCGGCCGACGGTAAATCACTCTATTTTACCGGCAATCTGAGGCCGGATGGATACGGCAACGAGGATATCTTTGTGTCCGAGTGGAAATCGGGCTGCTGGGCCAAGGCCGCCACTATCGGTTCTTCCATCAATACCAAATCCAATGAGGGAATTCTGAGCATCAGCGCCGACGGGAATACCATTACCCTGTTCGGCCATTATGCAGGATCCCTGGGGGGCGGCGATATATTCTATGCCGAACGCACCGCCGGCGGCTGGTCCGAAATCAAGCATTTTCCCCAACCGATCAATTCCGAATACTGGGATTGTGACGGAGCCTATACCGCCGATGGCCAGGCCTTCATCTTCTCTTCCGATCGGCCGGGAGGGATCGGGGAATTCCATGGACGGGACAGCGAGTTCCATGGTTCGCAGAAGGGGAATGTCGACCTGTATGTCTGCCGCCGAACACCCGACGGCTGGAGCGAGCCGATCAACCTGGGATCGGTGATCAATACTCCTTACTGCGAACAATCCCCGTTTCTGCATCCGGACGGGAAAACCCTTTATTTTTCATCGGACGGGCATTATGGACTGGGCCGACTGGATATCTTCAAAACCGTTCGGTTGTCCGATACCTCATGGACCCAATGGAGCGAACCGGTCAACCTGGGCCGAGAAATCAATACGGCATACGACAACAGCGGATTCAAGATCAATACGGCCGGCGATATCGCCTATTTTGCCGCCGCTAACCGGCCGGATGGCCTGGGGCGTGAAGATATCTACTCGATGGTTCTACCGAAGGAAGCTAAGCCCGAGATGGCCGTGATCTCGGTCGGGGGCCGGGTAACGGATGAGACTGGGACCCCGATGGAGGTCGAGATCCAATGGGTGGACCTGGAGATCAATCAGCCGATCGGGAGCCTGAAAAGCCATCCCCAAACGGGAGAATACTTCATCGCGCTGCCGGTCGGTAAAAATTACGGTTACTTTGCCTCAAAACCCGGGTACTATTCCGAATCCAAGAACCTGGATCTGCAGACTGTAACCCGTTCCGAGGAACGGCAAATGGATATCACTTTGACTTCGGTCAAGGAGATCAGTCAGGGGACCGCCATCCAGGTCAATAACCTCTTCTTTGATTTTGACCGATCGGAGCTGAAATCGGAATCGTATGCCGAACTGGACCGGCTGGCCGATTTTCTCAAGGAGAATGAGGGATGGAAGATTATGATCAGCGGACATACTGACAACAAAGGTCGGAAAGATTATAACCGTCGATTATCTCTGCGCCGGGCCGAGTCAGTGGTCGCCTATCTGAGCGCCAAACAGATCGATCAGGCCCGATTGAAAGCGGAGGGATTCGGGGATGAGCAGCCGATCGATACCAATGACACTGAGCAGGGACGAGCCCGCAATCGCCGGGTGGAGTTTCAATGCATTCCAGCGGAATGAGACGCAGGGATTTTTATTTGCCTTCTGATTAGCATTCCAAATTTGGATTAATGGGCTCTATCGGCCATGAACGATTCGATCAGTCTGACCCGGTCATGCCGACCCCGGCGTCGGTTGACATTCAACTGCAGGTCCAGCGGCGGGACCTTGATCCGGTATCCGTTCCATTCCACGGTTTCCAGATAATCCTGGGCGTAAGGCCCGCAATCGACCGGTTCGGGATCATCCAGGATGGCCTGCGGATCGGAGGCGATATCGATCCGGACATGCAGGAAGATCACTCCGAAATCCTTGGTCAGCCACCCCCCGGTATCGGTGATCGGCTCGATCAGATAGTCGGCAAACAGTTCCGTCATGGCATCATTATCCCGGCTGTCGATCATGATATCGACATCATGGGGATCGAGACGGATGCCGCGGATGCAGGCCGCACAGCTTCCGGTCAGCCACCATCGGATGCCGTGACCCTCGACGATGCGGCAGAATTCGGCTAATCCTTTTTCCCACGGTATCTCCGCCATATAACCCAATTGATCGAACATCAGTCGGGCGTTATCGGCATAGCGCCGTTTCATTCGATCCAGATACTTGGATGTGGCCGGATATGTTTTGGTATACCCCCGGCCGTCATTATGATAAAAGCACATCTGCAGGATCGGTTCATAGCGCGGATCGAACTCCGATATCCGATAAATTACCTGATGGCCTGCTTCCTCAAATGTGATCTTCATAGTTGATACTCTCCGTTTTTGATTATCCCGGTTTATGTCTGTTCTATTCCATTCGGAATCTGACAATTTAGTGTTTCCGGGCATTTTTGTCAAGTCGGATTTCCCCTCGATTGGAAATTATATGGTACAGATTTATTGGGAGGCGAGGCGGGGATACGGTGATACGGACATTGATATCAATCATTCCGGTTGGTTGGATAAAATTCTCAGCTTGACTTCCTTTTCCGGTTTATGTATTATTGGAAAACTGCGAATTGAAGCGGATTCAGCTGTTGATTTTTATGGGATTTGTTTGAACAGACTGATTGTTCGGAAAGGTGATGACGAATGGAAATGTTTCTGGCAACCTTTCAGGCGATTGTGACCTTGTTGGGGGTAGGGGTGCTGGGATTTCTGCTGATTGCCCGGAAAGTGATCCCGGAGAATGTCACGGCGGTTTTGAATCGGCTGGCGCTGGATATTGCCATGCCATTCACCGTATTCTATAATATTCTTGTCAAATTCGATCCGGATACCAAAGCCGATTGGTGGACCTTGCCTTTGTGGTGGCTTTTTTTTCTGGCGGTGGATTTCGGATTCGCCTGGACCGCTACCCGAATATCCCGGACCCGGTTTCGGCATGAATTCATGATGACGCTCTTTTTCCAGAATGCCATTTTTATTCCCATGGCTTTACTGTCAGGTATTTTCGGATTCAATACCCCTTATTTGGTTGATTTGTTCATTTTCACCATGTTTTATGCTACCTTTCTATTTTCTTCCTATCACTGGTTCTTTCCGGCCTCTCAGCGGCCTTCCATGAACGGCAGGATTCTGAATTATGTCCTGATCGCGACGATCATCGCCATGACACTAAAATTGACGCGGCTGGATTGGATCGTTCCGAAATTTATCCTTTCCATCAGCCAGATGATCGGTAATATGTCGCTACCTTTGTTGATGATGGTTCTGGGCGGCAATCTCTATCGGGATATCCGGCAAAAGGGGGCTTTTTACTGGGCGGAAATCGTCCGGTTTATAGGATTCAAGATTATTCTATTCCCAATAGTGATGATGGCGCTTGTCTACTGGATTCGACCTCCATCTACCGTGGCGCTGCTGCTGATCATCGAGTCGGCCGTTCCCCCGGTCATTTCGGTGCCGGCTTTGATCGAAAACTGCGGCGGAAACCGGAATTTGGGCAATCAGTTGGTGATTGTCAGCTTTATCAGTTGCATCCTGACCATTCCCTTTTTTATTTGGACGGCTGCTCGGTTGGGGCTTTTTTAGGGATTTCATGATTCACCGGATTGATGATCCGGTTTTTATCAGGTAGCATTATAGATGATGAATTGGGATATTTGTTCCGGGTAATGGAATGCCAATCGGAAAATCGAATCATGGATAAGAATCGAGAGTGAGGCTGAATGCAGAACAAATCACCGGTTATCCGGAATGAGTTTGGAACCTTCGAGGGGGTTTTCACCCCCACCATTCTGACCATTTTCGGGGCTATCATGTTTATGAGGATGGGATTTGTGGTGGGTTATGCCGGTGTCATGACGGCTTTGGTGATTCTGGTATTGGCCAAATCGGTTACTCTGCTGACCGGATTGTCGATATCGGCGATAGCCACCAATACCAGTGTCAAGGGCGGCGGGGCATATTTTATCATTTCCCGGGTGCTGGGACCCAAGTTCGGCGGAACGATCGGAATCTCCCTTTATCTTGCCCAGGCCCTTTCAATTCCGCTCCATATTCTTGGATTCACCGAGGCCATGATCAGCATTTATCCGGAGTGGAGCGTTCATTATTTCCGGATCAATCTGATCACCACCACCATTTTATTCATCATATCCTTTATTGGAGCGGCCTGGGCCATCCGCACCCAGTTCGTGATTATGGGATGTCTGCTGTTGTCGATTGTGTCGTTTGTACTGGGGATGGGAGCCAATTTCAGTCCTGAGGTTTTTGCTTCCAATCTGACTCATCATTTTGATTCTGATTATGGATTCTGGGGGGTATTTGCGATATTTTTTCCGGCTGCAAGCGGGATCATGGCCGGAGTCAATATGTCGGGAGATCTGAAGGATCCATCCCATTCCATTCCGCGCGGTTTGCTTTCCGCTATTCTGGCGGCTTTCGTGGTTTATGCCCTTGAGATCATTTTATTGGGGGGGGTGGCGGATTCCGGTCATTTGATCAAGGGATCATTTGGAGTTCTATTGACGAACTCCTGGATGGGTATAAAGGCGTTAATCATTCTGGGAGTTTTTGCAGCGGCGTTGTCGACGGCTCTGGGATTGTTCGTCAGCGCTCCCCGAATTTTGCAGGCCTTGTCCCGGGATGACATCATCAGATTTCTTAGTCCGTTTGCCCAGGGATCACGCAAGGGTGATGAACCTCGTAACGCGATCGTTTTATCGATGATTCTGTCGCTGATGGTAGTATTCTTTGCCGGTAATAATGCCAGTGGTACCGCCCTGAACTCGGTGGCCTCATTCGTGACCATCTTCTTTTTGTATGCCTATGGGATCGTCAACCTGGCGGGATTTGTCGAATCGTTCGGCGCCAATCCCTCCTTCCGCCCCCGTTTCAAGCTGCTCCACTGGAGTCTGGCCCTGTTGGGAGGGATAGCGTGTCTAATCTTTTCGATCATGATCGATTATCTGTCATCCTTGGGTGTGATTGTCATGATCTCATTGCTTTTTTTCTATTTCAACAACAAGGAGCTGGATGTTTCATTCGGTGACGCCCGAAGGGGCTTTTTATATCGTCATATCCGGGACAATCTTTTAAAACTGAGCCGCTTGCCGATCCATGTCAAGAATTGGCGGCCGACCCTGCTGATCTTTTCCAAAAATCCGATCCTGCAGCCCAATCTGGTTCAAGCGGGGGTAATGATCGCGGGCAAGAAGGGCCTGATTTCAACGGTGTCGTTTATTGAAGAATCCGATTCCGATACCGGAATCCGGCATCGGAGAGAATTCCGCGAGGAGATCTGTCAGTGGCTGAATCAGAACCGATATGAGATTTTTCCGGAAGTGGTTTTTGCCGGGAGCAATCCGGAAGCCTTAACGGTTTTTCTCCAGAGTTATTCGATCGGTCCGATCCGGCCCAATCTGCTGCTGATGGGATGGCCGAGCAATCTTCAGTTCTCCGGATCCTTTTTTACGATACCCCCTGTGGCGCTCCATCTGGGATTAAGTAATATCTTCTTTATCGACCATGGTTCCTCTTCAAAAGAAGCGAAAAAACGGATCGATATTTGGTGGAAGGGGGAGAAAAACGGCTCCCTGATGTTGATTATCGCCCATCTGATCATTCAGCATCCCGATTGGCGTCATTGCCGGATCCGGGTATTGCGTTTGATCACTCCCCAGGATTCGATGGCCAAGGCGGAAGATGCCCTTAAAAAGCTGATCTATGCTGCCCGAATCAATGCTGAGATTCATATTGCTGCATCATGGCTGGATTTTAGAGAAGTTCTCCATACCGAATCGCATGATGCTTCTTTGATCATTCTTGGATTTTCACTCTCTCATGACACCATTCCTCATTTTTATGCCACCTTTGATCAGATGACTGCTGCTCTGCCGGATTGCCTGCTGGTTCAATCCACCGGAGAAGCCAATCTCCTTGAGTGAAACGTGGGTTTGCCTTCCAATCCAAAATCGGCGGAACTTTGCGCACTCTTTTCGGTTAAATTCAACGATTTGATCATTTTTCAAAGCTTGACATCGTATTGAAAAATGATTATATTTGGTAATGAAAGAATTAGTTATTAAGTCAACCCAAAGGAGGAAAAAATGAGAGTTCGTACCTGGATGTTATTGATGGTCTTGATCATGAGTCTTGGATTGATGGTCTGTTCTTCGGATGAGGATGAAGATCCGACCATCACCGGTTTTACGGCCAACGGCCAGAGTGCTTATGAAGGTAATCACGCCGGCGGATCCACCGTAAATTTTGAGTTCATTGCCGGCAAAGGGAGCAAAGAGCTCAAGAGTTACAAAGTCCAGCAGCAGATTTCCGGAAACGTTACGACGTTGGTTCAAAACGATATCACCGGTGATCCAAGCACCAAGGCCATTACCTATTCGTACACGGTTCCTACCAGTGCTACGGCAGGTTCCACCATTACTTTGGTTTTTACCGTCAAGGATGAGGATGCCAATGAGGTATCCAAGACCTATACCATAACGGTATCGACGGCGACTGCCGATTTTTACAGTTACAGTATCACCCTGGGAGCCCATGAGAATGTCACCGGCAGTTTCTATTGCGCTCTGGGTGAAACCGGTACGGTATATACCCTCTCGACGGCTAAAACCAATGCCTCCAGTGTCGATCTGGTATATTATTACGGTGCTACCAACAAGTCTGCCATGGCGGCTCCCAGTGACGCCAGCCTGGATGCCTTTACCTCGTTGAATGTAACCACCTGGGCGACCCGGAATGCCACCAAACTGCACAAGGTCAGCGGAAAATTCGACAGTGCCGCCACGTCTACGGCCATTCAGAATGCCTATGTTGAATCCTCAGCTTCCGGTTTGGTCATCAACCTGGCTGTCAATGAAGAAGTTGCCTTTAAAACGGTTTCCGGCCGCTACGGAGTCCTCAAGATCGCCTCGATTGATACCGGTACCGCCGGTAAGATCGTTTTTTCAGTTAAAGTTAGCAAATAGTCTTTGATTGATTCAGGTTTAGAACCAAGGGACAGAATTCAAATTCTGTCCCTTTTTTTATTGTGTGCGCCCGGCAGGGCGCACCTGCTTGGAGGTGTAAGTCTCGGAACTGTTTGCCGAAAAGATATAATAGGGTTCGGTTAAGATGGCCGATCTCCTGGGGTGGAAACCATCCGTAATAGTGATGGTTGTCGTTATGGCGATTGAAATGATAGGTTGATTGTCTTTAAAAACCAGACTGTAATATATCGGAATGGGGATCGGGTGCAGATGGTGGGTTAAGGATGAATAGGGGGGAATCAGTCAGGGCGGGTGATGATCAGAACATTACGGCCGAAGAGAATTTTGGCTTTAAAAAAGATCCGGCGGCCGGTGAGATGGTACATCATTTGGCAGATCATTTGCTGGAGTCGGAAGAATGGTTGTAAAAGGTATCGGAATAAACCGTGAAAACAGCCATTGGAGTAAAGGGCGGCCAGGATTTTGAAACCGGAATCCGACAGTAGGGTTTGGCAGCGGTAGCGTGTAATGGGATATTGGTGGGAATAATCCATTTCATAAAAATCTTCCCGATAATGGAGGTAATCCGGAAAAGCCATGATGCAGAAACCTCCGGGTTTCAGTACCCGGCGGATTTCGCTCATGGTGTTCAACAGAACCTGGTAATCACTAAGATGTTCGATCACATGGCTCATGTAGATCAGATCGACGGAATGAGATCGGATGGGGAATGGGGGAATGAAGGAACGGAGAACGCCGATCCCGAGTTGTTTGCCCCGGCTTGCCATGATCGGGCTGGGTTCGATTCCGATATAGCGGAGCGAGGTGCGGATGGAATCCGGCAGGTTCAGGAAGAAATCGCAGCGGCCCAGGCCGATTTCCAGGCAGGTATGGACTTCGTTCCAATCGATATGACGTGAAAGGATACGAAACTGGTTCCGATAGAGACGGCGTTTGATCCATTCACCCCATGGATGGAGCTTTTTTTCGGCAAAATGGCTATAAAAAATTTGATCCGGCATGATTGATTTCTCGGTTTAAAAAAGGTGGAGTCCGTTCAATAAGTGCATGATGGCGAGCGAGACCAGTCCGGCCAGCATATCGTCGACCATAATGCCCCAGCCACGCGGCAGATTCTGGGAGTTGTCGATCCAGAGGGGTTTCCAGACATCGAAAATCCGAAACAGAACCAAAGCAATCAGAATGCTTTTCCAGTTTACCGGAAGCAAGATCATGGCCAGCATCATGCCGAATACCTCATCGATTACGATGGAATGAGCGTCA
>JAGOEH010000130.1 GCA_017997825.1 Candidatus Delongbacteria bacterium
GCTCGTCCCGGGTTCTTCTCCGGGCGGATCGAGAGCCGGTATCGGATGCCTCATCGATCCTCCCAGAGAAGAAATAAGGGAAGCTTTAATTAAACCTGAAACCGTAAAGGAGGCCATCCCGAATCAATACTGGGTTGCAAATGGGTAATATAAAAGAAACCAAGGAGTTGAGCATGGGTACTGGAATCAGTCCGAAGAAAATCGATTGGCGGTATGTCATTTTTACAATCGGTTTTATTCTAACGATTATCTGGCTTTTCAGAATCGATTATCATTGCCTCGGGTGTCGGCATAATTGGGTAACATACTTAAATCTGTTGAATTCGATCTGTCTGATGATCAGCATGTATTTATCCGTTAAAGCCGGAAAAAAATAGGCCTGTAACTAAGTAATGTGTAAGGAGGTTATTATGGCATGGCGCTATTCAAAACTAGTGGTTCTAATGATCCTTGTCTTTCAAAATTATGGAAAATCGGATACGAAATGTGATATTGTCCGTCAATACAAAGCGGTAATTCAGGTTTCATTGGGTAAACATGAGGAGTATACCTATATAGAAAAATTAATTCGAGAGGTCGATGAAAAACAGTGTTTTGCAGGACTGATCAATCGTAATCGACAATACGCCGATTATCTGCTGACAAATTTTGTGAAGGATAGCTTATATAATGATCTGGATAAAATCGAAGACAGTGTTGAGTTAAACAAACAGTTTTTTAGTGTGATCCAGCAAGATTCATCCTTCAATGCAGTAATGTCGGAATGGATCGATAAAACCATTAATTCAATCCCCAAGGATACGGTTACCCTTGACCAGATGCTGAATATTGCGATCAAGTTTTTTTCGATTGAATTGAATGAGAAGGACTATTATTCCATGATCATCTGTGCCGGATTCAATCAGATCCGGAAAACAGAACCCAAACGGTCCCCGCATCTTGAGGCTTTCTGTTTTTCCGCAATTTTCCAAGATCTCGAGGAAGAAAACTATGGAATTTTAGATGAATTCAAAGGAATGATCGAACAACTTTACAAGGTCCATCTCGGAATTGATAAGCCTGAAAAGCTTTTGCGGGCTCAAGGAGGAATATTTTTCATGATGAGAAACAGTCAAATTCTCCGTAATTTGTTGATTTCCGAATATAATGAAAAAAAGAATGATCTGCCGTTCATCTTATCACCGGAATGATTCAGTTCGAGCTAACTTGTTTCTGTTATATGGCTTTTATTGGATTGATGTTGGATTCAACCCGTTGACACATTACCCCGAATAGAGAATCGATTGGGATAAATGTGATCAGATTGAATTTTTATTTTCAGAATAATGTCTGATTTTAAGTGGATAGGGTCATCATTGGATAATGGGTCAAAATCAGGTAGGGAAAGCTTTCTTCCATGTAGGTATGAAAACAGTAATAAATGATGCCTTCCATAGCTTGGGGCGATTAATCGATAATGGATATCTCATCAGCAATGAAATATCATCGGGTTGAAATTTATAATTTGAAATTTTGACAAATCTTCAGTTCAGGATTATATTATAAGGAAATTTCTGAAATAATCTTAATCCATAATTCAGTAGGATTAAGGCTGTTCTTTTGAATATGGATTGATGGAGATATGAGAAAAATTCTGAATTAGCTATTGAATAAAAAAGAGAAGGGTATTAGGAAAAGAAAGGTGGGATTATGGTGACCGAACGTATCAGACAGAAGCTTGAACAAAGCCGGTTTTATCGCTACCATTGCCGGGATGATGAATTGAAACTGACCCGGTTTTTGAATGATCATGAAATTGCCCAGTTGATCCGGCAGGGTAATTTTGCGACCGATTGGAAGAAGATCAGAGTTAAATCAGGATATGATCCGGAATTGGTCTGGCATAATTTTTTTATGGATGAAGTCGTGATCGGTAGTATGGATCAGGATTCGGGGCTTTATTATTCCAGCCTGAAAAACAGTTGGATCGGGGATAATTGCTTTATCAAGGATGCGGAATGGATAGAAAACTATACCATCGATCGGAAAGCTCGGATTGTCAGTTGTGGTGAGATCAGTTTTTCCGGTTATGGTGAATTGATAATTGGAAAATGGATTCAGGCCACCAATGAGGTGAAAAGCCGTCAGGTATTGGTATATGAAGAGATTGATCTGGAGGAAGCCGAATTCATGGCTCGTTATGCCCATCGGAGTGATATCCGTCAGGAGATGGAGGGACCGGTCAGCCGTTATCGGGCTCAATTGAAAGTTGAGAAAGGCTATATTGGGGAAAATGTCATCATCAAGCATTCCGGGGAGATTCGTAATTGTTTTGTTTCGGCCGGAACCATGATTGACAATGTGACGGCATTGAGAGATACGGTGATCTGGGGGAGTGTAGAGGAACCGGTGGAACTGCGGGACGGAGTGTTGGTGGAAAAAGCGCTGCTCCAATGGGGATGCAAGGTGGAGAGCATGGCGATTGTCAATCAGGCGGTGATGATTGAGTATTCTGAAGTAGAGCGTCATGGGAAACTGACCCTGAGTATTTTGGGACCCAATAGTCTGTTGGGAGAAGGGGAGATTACATCCTCCTTTTGTGGTCCGTTTGTCGCGATGCATCATCAGTCACTTTTGGTAGCAGGATTTTGGGCGGCCGGCAAAGGCAATATGGGTTATGGCGCTAATGTCGGTTCCAACCATACCGCCAAAGCCCCGGATCAGGAGATCTGGATTGGAGAAGGTGTTTTCTGGGGATTGGGAGTCAGTATTAAGTATCCATGCAATCTGATTCGTTCCCCCTATTCCATTATTGCGACCGGTGTTGTGATGCTGCCGCAAAAGATAGAAATGCCATTCTCTTTGATCAACCTTCCTTCTGAAACGATTCCCGGTCTATCGCCGGCTTATAACGCGATCATGCCCGGCTGGGTCTTGTCGGATGACATGTTCATGATTCTGCGCAATTCGGTAAAGTTCCGGAAACGGGACAAGGCTCGTCGTAACCGATTTCCCTATGCCATTTTTCGCCCGGATACCATCGAAATGATTCTGAAAGCCCGTTCGGATTTACAGCAGGTTTCCCCAATCCGGGAGATTTATACCCTGCATGAGATTCCGTCGATCGGCAAGAATTATATGAAAGAGGAAAGCCGGCTGAAAGCGATTAAGACTTATTCGTTTTATATTCGATATTTTGCCCTGCAGAGTCTTTATCAAAAAACTCTGGCTCTGATTGAGCAGAATCAGGATCCGAAATCATTATGGCGGAACGATCAGGATCCGGATTCTGTCCTGGTGCTCGATATTTTGAGTCGGGAGCTTCCCGGCCGGAGTCTTCGAGACTACTGCCAGGAATATCTCAACGATCAGGAGAGAGTTACCAATGATATCTATCGAAGTAAACGCAAGGATGATATCCGGGGGCGCGAAATCATCGATGATTATGAGAGTGTTCTAACCTTAGCGGATGATAATGAGTTTATCCTTTTCATGCGAGAGGAGCTGGAACAGACTCGTCGTCAGGTAGACGAAATTATGAACAGATTATAATCATATACCGACATAATGGCTTGAGTGGTATTTGGAATATCCTGAATATAACAAAATCTAAAAATCGTCTTGACAAATACCGGTTTTTTCAATATGATGAACCTGATCGGTCCGGATTGATCGGTAGTCTGATTGTTGAGTATGATCCTGATCGAAGCGATGGTGATTTGGCTGATTAGGCGGTCCTGCCTAATGGGATCCGGATCAATGAATCGAACAGGAATGGTAATGCCGGTCGTGACAGATCGTTGTTAATTTTAACATAGTAAAGGATCAGAGCAATGACTACTTTCAATGTTACCCGGAGCAGCGTGTTGAAAACCAAACCGGATCAGAATAAGCTGGGATTTGGAATCTATTTTACCGATCATATGGCGATCGTTGATTACCAAGAGGGCAAGGGCTGGTTCAATCCCCGGATCGAACCCTATCAGCCGATGAGTGTTGAACCCTCCAATATGGTCTTTCATTATGGTCAGGCTGTATTTGAAGGATTGAAAGCTTATCTGTCAAAGAAGGGTGAAATTTTATTGTTTCGTCCTGATAAAAATATGGCCCGGATGAATGCATCATCGGAACGCCTGTGTATTCCGACAATCGATGTGAATTTGGCCATGGAACTGTTGGATCAGCTGCTGCGTCTGGAAAAAGAATGGATTCCCTCTCAGCCGGGAACCAGTTTGTATGTCCGACCTTTTATCATCGCGATGGATAATATGCTGGGAGTTCGACCTTCCCATACGTATCGTTTTATGATCATTCTTTCGCCGGTGGGGGCTTATTATCCGGAAGGACTTAATCCGGTGACCATCTATGTCGAGAATGAATTCGTCCGTGCTGTCCGGGGCGGTCTGGGAACGGCCAAAACCCCGGCCAACTATGCGGCCAGTCTGAAAGCCCAGATGGAAGCCAAAAAGCATGGCTATACCCAGGTATTGTGGCTGGATGGCGTGGAACGCAAATATGTGGATGAAGTCGGCACCATGAATGTCTTTTTTAAAATTGATGGCGAGGTTGTGACACCCGAACTGAATGGTTGCATTCTGGAAGGTATTACCCGGGATTCCTGCCTGGCCTTGCTGAAAAATTGGAAATATAATGCTTCAGAACGCAAGATCAGTATTGATGAGATTGTTAATGCCCATCTCAATGGTAAGCTGGAGGAAGCCTTCGGCACCGGTACAGCAGCGGTCATTTCTCCCATCGGGGAGCTGATCCTGAATGACCGCCATCTGGTGATCGGTGATCGGAGAATCGGCCCGGTTTCCCGTAAACTCTATGATACCATTACAGCCATCCAGATCGGCGAAGCCCCTGATCCATTCGGATGGGTTCGTAATGTATAAACTGAACCCGGCTTCCGGATACCGGCAGGGTGTCGGTTCATCTAATGAGCTATAAACCCAGACAACCATCCGGGTCATATCCTCTTTTTCTCGATCGGTTCATATTTTTGGGCGTAATTATTGCGTTTATAATCTATCTTAATTCCATTATTCGTTTCCCGGATATCAACGATATGATGGGGCTATCCCGAATCTGTCTGATGATGGAGGATAGTCTCCTCTCTTGCGCCAATACCAATTGGGGATTCGCCCATCCTCTACTCAATTTCATTCTGACGAAGATTACAGGAAACCTGTTAATCTCCCAACGAATTCTGTCGGCTTTATTCACGATGGGGGCTTTTTTCCTGTGTGAACGAATCATGCGTACTCTGTTTCAGTTGAAAAACCGGATGATCATGACGGTGACACTGGTCGCGATGGCACTGAGTCCATGGACCTCGGAATCGATTCTATCCGTTCACTTGGATATCGCGTCTGTTTTTTTTGTACTGGCCGGACTGCTGATGATGAACAGTCCGGATCGCGGCCGTCTTGTCCTGGCCGGATTTTTAATCACCATCAGCGCCTGGTTCCGGTTCCATTACCTGATATTTATTCTTTTGTTTCCTCTTCTCGTTTATGCAATCCATGCCCGCCATCGTGGTTTTCAAAAAGCCGGGTACACCCTGATCGGAATCATTCCGGGTCTTTTAATACCCTATATCCTGAATTACGCGGCCTATGGTCATTGGTTCATTTCCAATCATAAAATGATTCTGGCTTTATCGGGAGGAATACTAAAACTCACTAACAATTTTGCACCTCAATTGGAAAACATGAGTTATTCCCAAATGGCATCCTTGATCTCCTGGCCGCTTTATCTGAGTCAACGGTGGGAAATGCTGATTGAAACCAGGGTGATGCTTCCGCTGATTGTGATGGGTATCAGTTATGCCGTTATTCTGTTATGGAATGGACGGGCAATGACCGGTGAAGCGGAGAAAAAAACGGATTCTCTATCCATACTGAATACGGTCGAATATAATGGATTTTTGATTTTCATGTATCTTATGCTGTCCGTATTTCCCTTTGTTCTGATTCGAGGATTGACCTTCCGATTGGAATCCGCATTCTTTATCCCCTTTATCCCCATTATGGCTCTGATGCTGGAATCTCGAATGACCCGGCGTTATTATATTGTGATTCTGATCTATCTGATGGTAAACTGGGGCCAAATGACCATGGAAAGCATTGAAAAAAAACACGATCATAGCCGGGTTCAGGAGCGGATTGCCCGGGAAGTGGAACGTGTCATTCCGCCCGAGATCAGAAAACTCTATAGCCATGAGATTCTTAATGGGATGGAGGTTTATAACCGGGAAAATCCGTATCTGCTGTTCTCTCCCGTTGTAACCGGAGGATGGATGGTGCATTCCCGTCCCCTGGCCGATCATTTTGGACGGGTTGATCTGGAAACGCTTCACCATAATTATAACTATAAGCGGTATCGCTATATTATTCTGGCAAAACGTCCGAGCTTTTCATTCTGGCAGTATGATACCGAATTATTATCCAAAGGGACCATGGTGGCTGAAACCAAAAATATGTATATTCTTCAGCCCCATCGTTGATTCGGTTCGATTGCGATCATCGGTAGAATAAAGATTGTACCGGGTTTATTTGGTGGTAATGTTTTTTCCATGAATACGGTTTTCGGGTTGCTGGTCGGTAGTGGCCAGGATATGTTTGGTGTTCCGGAATGTTCGGATACCGAGAATGATGACCCCGATGGCCAGTCCGATCAGGATCATATCGCCCAATGAAAGGACAATGTTGTGCCGAGGCAGATAATCCTTGAACAGAACCAGAAACAGAGCCGCCAGGGTTGTCGCCAGCATGAAGAGTCCCGGCAGGATGGCAAAAAAGTATCGGCGGCCTTTTTTCATCAGCCATAGACCGACCGTTAACAGGGTCAGAGCCGCCAGCAGTTGGTTGGCCGAACCGAATAATTGCCACAGGTGTTTGAATGCGTTAAAATAGGCCAGGAAGAACATCAGGACGACGCAGATCAAAGAATTGAAAATATAGGTACTCATGAGTTTGGGGACTTTTTTGAAAAGCATGCTCCATAATTCCTCGAAAAGATAGCGGTTGAGCCGTACTGCCGTATCCAGGGTGGTTACCACAAATCCTTCCACCATCAGAATTCCAAAAATAGTTCCATAAACCATGGGCCATCCGAAAGATTTATTGACAAAACCGCCGATCCCAAGGGCAAAGGCCAGGATCGGGTTGGATTTGATGGACGGATCAACCGGGAAAACCAAAGCGGTATACTGATCGAAGGGAAGACCGACACCGATGGCTATCATGACACCGATGGCTAATAGTGATTCCAAAACCATTCCGCCAAAAGCGACTGTTTTGGCATCCGGTTTTTCCTTTTCCACTTGTTTGGAGGTTGTGCCTCCGGCCACCAGAGAATGAAATCCGGAGATGGCGCCGCAGGCGACCGTGATGAACAGAATCGGCCAGACATAGCCCAGATGGGCATTACCGTCAGCAATATTGGAGATCGGTGCAAGCATGGTCGTGCCGTTGAATCCGGAAATGATCGTACCGATTATCATCACCCCCAACCCACCGTAGAGTAAGAATGAATTGGTGAAATCCCGGGGCTGCAATATGATCCAGACTGGAATCCCGGCGGCTATCAAGGTGTAGATCGATATAATGATCATCCATAACGTGCTGTTGATGTGGATCGGAAAATGAAATCCGATTGGAATGGACAGTAAACAGATTGCGATGGACAGTAATGAAACCTGCAAGGTCTTGGCTTTCTTTTTATAGAGCAGCCACCCAATCAGGGGAGCAAACAGGGTGATTATAATCACCGAGGTGGAAGCGATTCCTCCAATGACAGCATAGGTTACCCCATTTTCAACTGCCGTTTTGATCGGCAGATGAGCACTTCCGAAATAGGAAACAGGGTATTTCGAGGATAGAGCGGTGGTGGTCAGGGTCAGAAAAACGGAGGTCAACATCAGCAGCATGATAATGGTGAATCCCATAAACATCAGAAAACCGGATCGTCCCAGCGTACTCTGGGCAATTCGGGCGATCGAACGACCATTTTCACGCATCGAGGCCAACAAGGCAGAAAAATCATGGACTGTACCCATCAACAGGGTCCCGATTAGAATCCATAACCATACCGGCAGATACCCGAAAATCATGGCGACGGTCGGTCCGATGATCGGTCCGCCGCCGGCTATCGATGCAAAATGATGCCCGAAAATCACAAACTTTCGGGTCGGCACATAATCCACTCCATCATTGATTTCTACCGCCGGTGTGACGTGAGTTCCATCTACCTCAAAGGTCCTTTCGATAAAACTCGCATAGTACCGATATCCCAGATAAAATAATCCGGCTGAGATCAAGAATAGAATCAATACATTCATGATGATCCTCTTTTCAATGTTATGGAGTTGGAATGAAAGAGATCGGTTTGACCATAATAATGGATTGATACGCCAGTGCTAAAATAATAGTGGATCTGATTACGATACTCAATTCTTGCTCATACTTAGGACAATGTTGACGAATATATCAACTATATTTCTGATTCATATAAAACACATTTTATGCTGAAAGTCAATAGAAAAAACTTATTTTTATCAGTTTTCAGTTCATATTATGAGGCTCGGATTGTCATCGATCTGAATGTGAGTTGGTAGATAAGAAGATAGAATTCATTTGAAAGACGGATTTGGTCAGGATACTTAGTATACGATTAGAGATTTTATATTTCAGATGATTGTGGGTATCCTGAAAGTTAGATT
>JAGOEH010000131.1 GCA_017997825.1 Candidatus Delongbacteria bacterium
ACAACCACTGCATACTTTTGCGAGGGTTTCATCATGATGATGGTCCGGAATCCGCCATTGGATCCGGTATGATAAATGACCCAGTCATCCCCGGTCCCGGCCGTAAACCAGCCGAATCCATAAGCAAAGTGCTTAGTCGAATCAATATAAAACTGAGGGGATTGGGCCGCGTTGATTTGGTCGGCATTCAATCCATGTCCGCTCTGGATGGCAGAAATCCATTTCAGATAATCATCGATCGAGGTATAGATTCCGCCGTCGCCCTGAGTGGAAAAAAACAGGCTCTGAGCGGCATCCGCGATAATAAAACTATCATTTTCAAACCTGTAGCCCATGGCCCGCTGGGCAATCGCAAAATCGGGCTTGATGACATCACTGGCATTCATCTGGAGCGGTTGAAAGATGTCGGTTTTGATAAAATCCGGATACGATTGACCGGTAACCTGCTCAATGATCTGTGCCGACAGACAAAAGGCGGTGTTGCTGTAACGATAACACGTACCGACCGGAAAACAGGTCGAATCCACCGATTTGACGGCATTGAGTACATCCTTGTCCCAGAATTCGGTAAACAAGGATTGATCAACATATCCATAATGGTCCACCATCCCTGAACTATGAGTCAACAGGTGCCGGACCGTAATCTGATTGCCTGTCATCGGATTGAAATCGGGAAAAAACTTGATGATCGGATCATCCAGAGAAAGCTTTCCCTGAGCGGCAAGATCCAGTACCGCATAGGCAGTAAACGCCTTGGTCATCGAACAGATATTGAAATTGGTCGACGAAGTGATGGGAGCTTTGGTATCCAGATCAGCTATTCCATATCCCTTTTTAAACACCACCTCCCCGTTTTTAACAACGGCAATGGCTGCACCGGGCCGATCGGGCGTATAGGTTGAACTCATCAGATCATCCAGTTGCTGATTCTCATCCTTGGAACAGACCATCATCAGGATCATAATTGGAAGAACGATTAATCCTAAAATCAGAATACCGTGTTTCACCGTCACTCCTTTCGATTGATGGATTATGCCATTCAGTTCAGCGCTATAAGCATTAAGTATTTAAACCGGATTGTTGTTTAGATCCATGGATCATTGATACTCCAGAGGACTTAGCACTGGCCGAGCCCGGTCAGCCGGGGGAGAAGGTTGCATCATCGGTCCATGGGGCCGGTAGGATGATCGCACAACCCCGGAATCAGATAATGGACTTGGAATGAAATAGAGAATGAACGATTGAGGAAGGTTGACCCAGATGGTACTGTCGTGCGTGATATCATAAAAGGCTTGTTGCTGATTCTCAATGGCAAAAGCCATGGCCTCCTGATAGGCTCCGTCCGGGAAAAGCCTGGAACTGTCGAAATAGTATAGTGAATCCTCAGTGTTCAGCCAGCCCCCGACAATCCCATCATGCCATAGCGCATGCTCGATCACCCAATTCAGACTGGCTTTCCCGAAGCTGTTCTGGGTCGCATAATAGGATACGGCAATCCCGCTGGTTACCGGCGCCTTTTTCAGGATATCCAGCGTAAATCCATCAGGATGGGTTTGGGAATAGGCCCATACATAATCGACCAGTTCATCGTTGGAGGAATCATCATGACGACAGGCTCCGCTCCAGACCGTCACCACCATCAGGACAACGGCAATCCATTGTCTTCCTAGGTTCAACATCGAATTCCAATTCCCTGGTTAAGCGCTTTTATAAAGCCAAATCAATTGAATTAACACATGATGCGGGTATTATCAAAGTAATGTTTTGCCCCGATAAAGTCAAGTATTTTTTAATGGAAAAGAGTTCGTTTATTTGTTCGGTGGAAACGCGATTAGATATGGGATAATTGACCTGAGAATTATATTTATAGGTCATTATTGTTGTTTACTGATCGTACTTCTATCCGTTTCACGGATTCAGGTTTTGGTTTAGGAAATCAAGAGGACTGATAAAATACTCATTCAGCTCCTTCCGACTCATACACAGCCAACTGGCGCAACTGTAATCATCGATCCGTTTCTTGATTTCCAGGTGTAAATGGTCATAGTTTCCATCATATTTCTGAGCCTCGGATCGGGTGTACAATACCCCGATCTTGGTATGGCTGTCGACCGATTGTCCGTTTTCCACCAGAATATCCTTCAGATGAATATAAGCACTGAACAGTATTTCTCCATTGCTCAGTTTATGTTTAATGATAACGGTTTTGTTAGGAGCATCCTGATTGACCAGACAAACGATTCCCTTGGAGATGGCAAACACTTCCACCCTTTTCATTTTGGCCGCCGGAACGATATCGATGCCGGAATGGCGATGCCCCTTGACCCGACTTGACCGATAGGCTCCAAAAGGGCTGATGATATGAACCTTTTTAATATCGGAGCGATCGGTTAAATCAAATGGCAGCTCCCATTTATCGGCTATTTCGATCGGATCTCCCTCCCGATAGAAAACTTTCAGCTTCTGACTGTATTTTTTAATATCGGCAGACTGATTGTACGAACCGAAAACCGATACGACCGAGTCGAGGGGATTGGTATTCGATGTATAATTCTTCGGATTGGGCTTGGCTATGGTCATCCCATATCCTGATAATAAAACCCAAGCGATCCCGATACTTATCAGATCATTCCAGCGCATAACACTCCATTTCCGTTTCAGATTAATCATTATTGAACATAGTTTCGGCTCGGATATCATCCGTAAATCCGGTACGATATCGCGTTTTAAAGACTATACGTAATCGAAGTGCCAAAGTCAATCCTAATCTTGGTGTAATGAACGGATTAGTGACCATGCCCCGAATCGGTCGCATTAATCAGGTTTATGGTCATCCAGGTTAGATCCAACAAGAGTTTCCCGGATTTGATATACCATCTCATAGATGGCATCGATTTTATCATGATAATCGGTTATTTTTGGGGAATCGGGTTTTATCGTTTCCCTATTATGGATGGTCTGGAATGGAAGAGATTCGGATTGATGGATCATGACGGTAAATGATGTTAAGGGTTGATTTCTTGATCGATTTTTGTTATAATGGAGACAGCAAAAGCAATGTTGCTATGAAAGGATGATTATAATGCTGCGTCAAGGATTATCGAAAGATCAGGCTTTTTACCGGGCTTCATATACGATTTCCGGCTACAGACTGGCCTGGCTTACCTCGTTTCCAGTTTATCTATACTGCATGATTGTAATCCATACCCATCCGGGGATGTACTCGGTTCCGATACCGGAAAATTGGTTTTGGCTAATAATGGCAGCCTTGGCGGTGACTTCGATCTTCCCGGTCACCTTTATCCTGATCTGGTTTCTTCCAAAAAAGTGGAGACGACGATATATCCGAAGTAATTCTATTTTTTATCCAGCTTGAACCATCCGATTGTGAGCGGTTGTTTCCCAACAATTGAAAAGTAAAACACTCAATCGGAGTTTACAGCCCGATATCGGATAACCCCCATAGGTTTCGGGCTTGACGATACCAATTCCGATTCAATTCCGGCCGGATTCACCGGATCGGCAGGTTCATGACACAGACCCGGTAAATCACCTTTTCATCAAACCCATTCCTGGTAACGATCACGCTATAAACCGGATAGGTGGTGTTATCCTCTTTGACAACCTCCACCCGAGTATTTTCATGACGGCTTTTGACTTGAATGGAATGCTCATTCAATTGGCTATAGACCACCAGATCATACTGGTGCATCCCTTGAGTAACCTGGTTGGTCAACCCGGTAAAATGGACATGCTGATTTTCTTCGATATCAATGGGAAACCCGCATGAATCGAGAGCGATGACCTCTTCATTGACGATCAACTGCTGGAGTCCCAACACTTCAAAATGATAGTCGACCGTCTGATTGTCGTCACTACAACATAACATAACCGAACTTAAAACCATCAACAGGAGAGAAGCTGTCTTTCGCACTATCATAATCCTTTCTAAATGCTTTAACCATCAACTGGAACCAGATTTTAATCAGACCGAACCGGTGTTGACTGGACCGTCATTTAACCAACAGATACGTCAGATCTGATCGATTTGTGTCAGAATATTTCAAAAACCTCCCCATTTCTTTTTCAATCGGAGATTCGGTCAATCCGGTTCATGTTCCCATCGTTATCGTTGAAATTGATAAAAACAGTTCTCAATTCTAATCGATTCAATTCAATATGGGGATAGATCAATGTCAATCACCTTAACCCCAAAGGATCAAATTAGATCTGTGGATTGACACCCATGGCTTGATATCACTATATGAGGATGAATTGACATCAGGTAATAATACTGGTACGGAATCTCTTCAAAAATAGACCTGGAAATAATCCAATGTTTTAAACTAAATATTTCAAATTCTAAATAGTCATTTTCGAGCTGAAATAAGTGATCACTTCAATAGAAGCAGGGAGCTGCTTTGAGCCGATGATCCGCATTCAAGACGCAGCAGGTATATCCCGGACGGCATGGGCATTCCCGATTCATCACACCCGTTCCATACCGTTTCGTACTCCCGGCATCCATTCTGAAGGGGAATGCACCATTCCCGGACCCGTCGGCCGGTAATGGTATAAAGGGCCAGTGCGGCAGTGCCGGCCTTATCGCTTCCGGCAGCCTGAAACCGCAAGGTGGTACAATGGTTGAACGGGTTGGGGCGGTTGGGCAGAAGCCGGATACCCTCACGGTTCTCTGCAGCGATTTCAGCTTCTCCGATGCCAGTAGTATAGCCAGCGGGAATAAAGAATCCCCAATCAGTTTGATTGGACCAGAGGCTGTCCCCGGCCGTATTGAGGGCAGCGACTTTCCAGAAATAGGTATGGGCCGAGGCCAGGGTATCGATCACATAGCAGGTATCATAAATCCCGGTGATGATCCGGGCGGTAGTGAAATCAGGCAGGGTGTCAATGTAAAGATGGTACTCGATCTCCCAGGGAAAGCTAATTCTGAGAGAGGATGGTTTCTGCCAGATAAATCGGGGACTGCAGCTTTGTTCCATCCCATCAATAATTGGGTTGATCAGGGAATAGCTTATTAGCGGGTGAACTTGAGGCTGGGCTGAAAATATTTTAGCATAGACTCCATATCCTCCATATTCATTGCTACCATAGGAATTCCAACCAACAATAAAATCACCGTTAGGTTGGGTTGCTATAAAAGGATCCGTTTGACTACCTTTACTATAGCTATTGACCTGAAATTCACTCCCCAACTTATTACCATCAGTGTTAAAGCACTGTGCAAAAATTCTATCATCATGTACATCAAATAAAAAGCATCTCCAACTAATAATAAAATTACCATTAGGTTGGATAGTTATAGCTGGATCATTGCCATAGGTATCAACTTTAAACTCTTTTCCCAGCTTATTACCCTCTGAATCAAACCGTTGAGCATAAATGCCATTATAATATCCACCATAAATTCCATCCTGATCAACGGTTTGCCAAGTAATGACAAAATTCCCATTGGGTTGGGTGGCTATGCGGGGACAATTCTGATCACTAATAGTATTAGTATTGACCTGAAACTCACGCCCCAGCTTATTACCCTCTGAATCAAACCGCTGAGCCAAAATACCATAGCCCGATCCATCGCCATTCCTAGGTGCCCAAGCAATAATAAAATTGCTATTGGGCTGAACGGCTATGGTGGGTATATACTCATTATTACGATTGGAGGTATTAATCTGAAATTCGCTCCCTATTTCTTTTCCGTCTTGATCAAACCGCTGAGCAAGATAAATGGGCAAATTTTCGCCGTCAGATTTCCAAACTATGATAAAATTTCCATTGGGTTGGACTGCGATGGCTGATCCGCCTTGGTTACCTTCAGCGGTGTTATTAACTCGGAATTCTAATTCTCCCTGTTTGGTTCCCATCGAATCAAACTGTTGTGCATATACTCCCCGTCCTGATCCATCCTGCCATTCAGATTGCCACACAACAATAAAATCACCATTTGATTGAACTGCAATAGCTGGTGATTGTTGAGATTTATGGGTATAATCATTTATAAGAAATTCGTTGCCCAACTTGTTTCCATCGAAACTGAATTGTTGACCGTAAACATCATAATTATAGTTTTCCCTGTCCCAACATTGATAAACAACGATAAAATTGCCATTGGGCTGAACCCCAATATGTGGATACCAATTAAATCCATTAGCATTACAGGTATTGACCTGGAATTCAACCCCATAATGACTGGGCTGTCCATAAAGGGCTGACACCATCAACAACCCTATCCATCCACTCACTATCCAATACTTCATCCTTCTCCTCCCCTTTCCTTTATTTTGATCATTGGGTTTCACAAGATCATTTTCATATACTAATCCTAATCCAAATCCGTTACCCTCATGAATCTGTCACCTCATTATCAGCATTTCTCATGCCGATTTCTTTCATAACCATCTTCTTTCCTTTATTTAATTCTTTTGCAAAGCTCATTAAAACCCATTTGACAATACAGGACAAAATGTTACCCAACGTTTATCTCTCCCTGTCCAAGACCATTCCAACATTGATTTTATTCATGTTTCACTATCCATGAGTTAATTTATTTTACTCACTGTAAAATAAATTTACCCCGCCCGATATCAAGCTTTCTATTCCCCGTCGCCATAGATATTAATATGATTTGCCATAGCATAAACAACGATTACTCAACTGCTCTCACCCAAATGCAAAGTAATAGCCGTTTATTTATCTTTTAAATATGTGTCAATCGGTTTGCAATAACTCATTCGTGTAGGGCTCCATCATCACCATCCTCACCCCGGTTCATATCCCATCAGGATCGTTTGATCATGGCAAATCCATAGGACATGGGGATTGTGATATTTATCCTCCCCCGATAAGATTCGATCCGTCGAATGGAGGTTTCTCCCTGAACCTTCACCTTCATCAACAACTCCTGATAATCCAGAAAATAGTGATGGGTATCATAGCGTTGAATCTTTTGGAAAGTAAACCTTTCCAATCCACCCCAGCTATGGATGACCTTTTCCCGTTCGTCCGCGATATAAGCCCATTCCGATTCAGGCCAATGATCGCTGACCACCACACAAGGAGCCATAGTCAGAGCATGATCGATCGCCCGGATCGAATCCTCCATTTCATGCAGACAGAATTCGAACAGGACCACATCTCCCTTTACATCGGTCTGATAAAAATCGGAATGGATCAGGGTAAATTTATCCGTTAGACACTTGCTCTGCAATGCCTTCTCAAGAGCGGTCAAGGCCGGGAGACTGTTGTCAATCGCGATGACCCGTTTTGAACGACGTCCGTATTCAATGAACTGTCCTCCGCCGGCGCCCACCGAGATTATGGTTTTATTATCAAACGAATAGAACTCCAAAAGATTATTGATCATCTCATCGATATTGACGGCCATCAACTCATATCCTTATTGATTTTGCGGTTTATTTCCCTTATGATAATCCATGGCATTCAGGGCGTATCGGGCATAAGCTGAAGCCGGTCCTCCTCCCATTTCAATGGCCACATCGATCGTTTCATAAATTTCCTGATCGGAAGCCCCGTGGATTATGGCCTGCTGTACATGCCACTCGATACAGGGTTCACATTTGGTGACAATCGAGATAGACAGCGCCATCAATTCCTTGACCTTTCTTTCCAGATCGCCGGCCAAAAACGCACTTTCTTCCAGTTTAAGAAAGTGCTCATAGGTTTTGCAATTCCTCAAAAACCGGGTATGAAGCTGCTTTCGATCTATGATGCTGGTGCTGATTTTATCTTCGGTAAATTTCTCCATACCATCTCCTTTCTGATATTTTTCTATTCATTCAATCCGTTTTATATTCAGGACTTGGTTTATCATATCCATTTTTCGGATTCAATCCAACCGATAACAGGAATCGATGCATCTGTTCATCATCTCCATTAACCGGACCGTGGAATAGGAAAATTTCAGACAGATAGTCCATTATCCTGCCTGGACCCGTTGCTGTTGATCAAGCGGATGACTTTATCCACCGTGTATTCATTATATCCGTAAGTATATATCAATGTGTCAATCATGGCATCATATTCTTCATGAATATAGGGATGGGCATAATCCACAAAGATCACCGGGGTGGAGTATTTGGTCCAGCCATTCATCATATTGCGGGCGATTGTCCCGGATAGTTTGATCCGGTTGGTTCCATACCATGGCGCACAGCCGATGGTACAGATAATAGCGTCGTAATCCCGGCTTTTGGCGAGTCTGAGACAAAACTCGGGACCGGGATCGGTGAACTCGTCGACCTGACAAATGCTGCTCAGTTTTTCGGTAAATTCCTTGGGAATATCCAAATTATACTGATCGGCGATGATAAGATGGGCCGTTTTTTTCCCGGATAGCTCAATCGGAAGAATACCCGGCCGGTCTCTGAACAGGGTAACACTTTGTTCCACCATATCGAATGAGGCTTTTTTCGGGTCGAAATCCAATGATGCCGGACAATTCACGGAATGATTGAAATAGTCGTTATAAAACAGGAGCATTCGATAGGCCCGATGACGTAAGGTCTCCATTTTCAGCCAGCCTTCATCGATCATTTTCTTCATTTCAGTGATAAATTCATCATCGGGATGGGCAAACAGCAGGCAATCACCACCGGATTCCAGGAATTCGGCGCAAGCTTGGTAATAATTCATGTATCCGCAGAAT
>JAGOEH010000132.1 GCA_017997825.1 Candidatus Delongbacteria bacterium
GGCACCAAACTGACTGATTTCACGGGAACAGGGACATAGACTAGTCAGAGGAACTCGAACCCCTAAAATAAATGACGGGGTCTGCCACTTTTTTTTTTCGGCCATGAAAATACCCTGGTAATTCATTAGAGAAAGGGCTCCGGAAACCGGAGCCTTTTTTTCAATAAAATAGGGAAACTCAGCCTGAAAATAGCTTTCATGGGAATCCAAACGGGTTTGGATCTCATCCAACATTTTAAAGATGCTGGCTTCACTCAGAAATCCGCGGTAAGCATTCAGAATCTCGATGAACCGGCTCATGTGAGTCCCCCTGAACTGATGGGGCAAATGAACCGACATGGTGATGCGGGCTACAGTGTTTTGATAGCCTTGGGCCTTGTCTTCGATTGTAATGGGATATTCCAGATCTTTGACCCCAACCTGATCGATCGAAATCTCCCGCTGATCGTATTCATTCTGGACATCTTGCATGATCATATCAATACTTCAGATAATCCTGCCGGATTTTGATGAACTCATCCAGGCGGGCCTGATTTTGCCGGATAATTTCTTCTACCGGTACTTTTTGGCGCAACTGTTCCAAGGCCACCGCACTTCCCAGACTGACCGCGGTACCATTGGAAAGCTTATAATCATTGGGATAGAGCTGCAGCAAGGTTTGAGCGATGGTCAGGCCGAGGGGTAATCCTTCAAAACGGTTTCGATCGGTGATGATAATCCGGAGCCCCCGGCATTTTTCCTGATTGAACTTATGATGAGGAGTGGTTGGAAGAAAGCGGCATGGGATGATGCGGGCTCCCGGTATGGGGTACTCCTTGAGTTTATTAAACAGAGCGTGTTCATCGATATAAGGGGCACCGTACATCTCGAACGGAATTTCGGTACCGCGGGCCATCGATAAGCTGGTTGTTTCCAACCAACCCAGGCCCGGATAGCAAATTGCGCCGGTCATCGTCTTCATATTGGGTGACGGATTGATCCAAGGCAGGCCGGTTTCTTCCCAAAACATGCTTCGTTGCCAGTTTTGCATGGGAATCACCTGCAATTGGGCCCCGATTTTGAAATGACGATTGAACATTTCAGCCAATTCGCCAATGGTCATCCCATGCCGAGTTGGAATCGGGTAAATGGCCGTAAACTTGCCACACAGGCTATCCGGCGGAATAAGGCCACTAACCATGATTCCATTGATAGGATTGGGTCGGTCCAGAACCATAATCTGCTTGTTGTTTTCTGCTGCACTCCTCATACAGAATGCCATGGTGGAAATATAGGTATAAAAACGCGTCCCGATATCCTGAATATCAAACACCAGCATATCTAAATCCGCTAAGTGTTCCGGCAATGGTTGCCGATTTTTTCCATACAGAGAAATCACCGGCAGCTGAGTTTTGGGATCGACATCATCAGTCACCGCTTCATCCATAATTCCACGCAATCCGTGTTCAGGGGCAAACAAACGGATCAGTTTAACATCCGGGGCCTGAAAAAGAATATCAATGGTCGAGACCCCATTGCGATTCTGTCCGGTATGGTTGGTGATCAGACCGATTCGTTTACCGCGCAGCGGTGAAAACAGTTCCTTTTCCAGTACATCGATCCCGGTCAGAACCTGCCCCTGTTCTGCCAGACTGATGATGACACACAAAACAATCATGGAAAAAATTCGGAGTAACATCATGATACAACCTCTCTGGGAAAAAGGTGGATGAATAAAAAAGGGTCAGAGCATCCCGAGCAGCCTTAGGCCCGCCGGATACTCTGACCCGAATATCAACCAGATCGATCCTGTTGGAATTGGAATCAAAACCAGCCGTTATAGATAACGAAATTGACGCTAAAGAGCGGAAATCAATCCTGCATTAAGGCATCATCGTCAATATCAAAATTGGAATAGACATTCTGGACGTCATCCTGTTCTTCCAGAGCATCCATCAGTTTCAGCATGGACTCGGCTTCGCGGCCTTCCAGCTTTTTGGTGTTCTGGGGGACCATGGAGAGTTCGCTGTGAGAGATTGGGATAGACTTTTGGGTCAGTAGTTCTTTGGCATTCTCGAACTGATTGGGAGGCAGGGTAATCGAAAAGAATTCATCTTCCAGCTGAATATCCTCTACGTCCGCTTCCAGCAGGATCTCCAGCAGATCATCTTCGGTGGAGGCATTAGCAGGGATCTGGATCAAACCTTTTTTGGAAAAGATCCAGGCAACGGAATTGGACGTTCCCAGATTACCGTTATATTTAGAGAAAATATGGCGGATTTCTGGTAAAGTTCGGTTTTTGTTATCGGTTAGGGTCTCTACCATAATGGCGGTTCCCCCGGGGCCATACCCTTCGAAGAGGACCTCTTCATAATTGACCCCAGGTAATTCTCCGGTTCCTTTTTTAATGGCGCGGGTGATATTATCGGCCGGCATATTCTGGGTTTTGGCGCTCAAGACGGCGGTACGCAGGCGGGCATTCGAGTCCGGGTCTCCGCCTCCCAGACGCGCCGCAATCGTGATTTCCTTGATCAAGCGAGTAAAAACACGCCCGCGCTGGGCGTCTACTTTCTCCTTTTTTCGCTTGATCGTACTCCATTTATTGTGTCCTGACATTCCTCTCTCCTTCGATTATTCTTCTTCATGTTCTTTTTTGTTTTCTTCCACTATTTTATCCATAACTTCTCTCGGTACTTCTTCATAATGGGAAAAACTCTGACTATGGATACCACGCCCCTGCGTCATAGAACGCAGTGAGGTCGAGTAGCGATAGAGTTCGGCCAACGGGACCTGAGCCTTGATTACCTGGAAATGCCCTCGGGCTTCCATCCCCAAAATTTTGCCACGACGGGAAGAGATATCTCCCATCACATCCCCCATAAATTCCTCGGGAACAGTGATATCGACCTTATAAATCGGTTCCAGAATGGTAGGCTTGGCTTCGACAAAAGCCTTCTTCAGCGCCATCGATCCGGCGATTTTAAAGGCCATATCCGACGAATCCACCGGGTGATAAGAACCGTCATTAACTTCCACCTGGATATCCACCACCTTGCACTGTGCCAGGATCCCATCTTCCATGGTTTCGCGGACACCCTTCTCAACGGCCGGAACATACTTGCCGGGAATCACTCCGCCTACAATTCCATCGATAAACTCAAATCCTTCTCCCCGGGGCTTGGGAGCAATGCTGATCTGAACATCTCCATACTGTCCCCGGCCGCCGGATTGTTTTTTATAGCGATAGCGGATCGTTGATTTTCCCTTAATGGTCTCCCGATAAGGGATCTTAGGGGTAATCAGTTCCAAATCAACGCCGAAACGGTCCTTGACTCGCTTGCAGACAATCTCAAGCTGCAGCTCACCCTGACCGAAAATAATGATCTGCTTCAGTTCCGGATCCAAGGTATAGATAAAAGTCGGAACCTCTTCATGCATTCGGGTAAATCCGGCCGCAATCTTGTCCTCATCCCCTTTGTTCAGCGCTTTGACCGCCGAACGAATCTTGGGTTCAGGAAACTGTATCAGAGGATGACGATAACCGGCCTTTTTATCCGCCAGCGTATCATTGGTATGAGTGTGTTTCAGCTTGACCAGGGCGCCGATATCCCCAAATCCAACCCTCTCAACCTCTTTCCGGTCTTTACCCGTCATATAATAGATCTGGCCGGTCCGCTCGGAACTATCATTGGTCATATTGATCAAATCCTGACCGTTGGTCACCGAACCGGAAATCACCTTGAAAAATGACATTTCTCCGACATGGGCTTCGGAAAGGGTCTTGAACACAAACAAAATGGCAGGTTTTTCCGAACCGACTTCAACATCCTGTGGTTCTCCTGAGGACTTGCTGATGAGCTTCAGCTTCGTCTGATCGGCCGGAGAGGCCATCTGATTAACCAGCAAATCCAACACCGGTTGAATTCCAACCAGTTCCGCGGCGGATCCGAAAAGCACCGGAAAAAGAGTACGCTTTAAAATCCCGGAACGAATGGCTTTAACCAGTTCGTCCTGACTGAGTTCTCCGCTTTCCAGGTATTTTTCCAGCAGGGAATCGTCACATTCAGCTGCCGATTCCATCAGGGCCGTACGGGCTTCTTCCGCTTCATCCTTCAATTCCGCCGGGATCTCCTTGACCTCCATCTTGCCTTTACCGCGTTCAAAGTAATAAGCCTTCTGGGTGATCAAATCAATGACACCTTTAAAATTGACGCCCGGATCGATCGGGAGCTGAATCGGAACAACATTATGGTCGAATCGCTCCTTCAAATTATCCAGAATTCTCTGGTGATTGACATGTTCTTTATCCATCTGATTAATAAAAAAACAGCAGCGGGTATTGTTTTCACGACTAAGATCCCAAACCAGTTCCGTCCCGACTTCGATCCCCGAAACTCCGTGGATTAAAATCACGGCATTCTCACACACCGAAAGCGATTCGGATACATCGCCAATAAAATCGATATACCCGGGATTATCAATGATATTCACCTTACATTTGTTCCATTCCAGGTGCATCATGGATGAATTAATGGATATCTTTCGATCTATTTCATCTTTATTATAATCGGAGATTGTATTTCCATCATCTACACGGCCCAAACGATGGGATGCGCCGGCTGCAAACATCAAAGCTTCGGCCATCGTCGTTTTGCCTGAACCGGAATGAGATACCAGCGCAATATTTCTGATTAATTCTCCGCTATAATCTTTCATCCTTTGTTCCTCCTTTGAGCATTAAAAAGTGACGTTTGCCATCAGGACAGATTTACAATCTAAAGACCAATATTGCAATATAATAAAAATGAGAATCGAAAGCAAGTGTAATTTTTCATGTTTATTCCGCCGCCGGAACTGGGATCCAGACTGAATCTCCGACTTTCGGCCGAAGGGTTCCGGCGGTCTGATCCAAGCAAGCGCGTGTCACGTGGTCGACCTGATCCGGCCGACACAGTATCAGGAAGAAGACCTGCTGGTTATAATCCTGGTTGATGATTTTCAAATGGAATTCTTTAACCAGATGCATGACAACTCCGGTTTGGGGGTGATCAAACACCAACTCCAACTGAACCATCCTCCGGTGAATCACCGGAACCGCTTTCGCTATCACACCCTGGGCCGATGTCGTATAGGCTTTAATCAGACCACCCGTTCCAAGTTTGATTCCACCGAAATAGCGGGTTACCACCAGCAGGACCTGATAAAATCCTTGACCTGAAAGAACTTGGCTGATGGGATAGCCCGCCGTTCTGGCCGGCTCCCCATCATCCGAATACTGAATGATCGGCGCCGGTTCGGCTATCAAATGATAAGCCCAGCAATGATGAGTAGCCTGGTAATCCTCTTTCCGAATCCGGGTAAGCATCTGAACCGCATCGGATTCATTCCTGACCGGAAACAGCCGGGCAATGAATCGTGATTTTCGTATCGTTTCTTCATACCGATAATCGGAACCGACGGTTATATATTCGAGCATCGCCGTTCCCCCAATCAACGCCGAATATCTAATTGTTCATCGATCAGTAGTTTCAAAGCATCGATTTTATAAAAACAGTCCAGCCAAAGTGGATTGGATTGCCAACAGGTATCAAGGATACGGGAATCGTTATACTGCAGGATATAATAATCAGGTTTGCCGTCGTTGATACCCTGCAGCGTCAGACCTGGATTCTTATAGATGAATGTATCCACCAGGATCAATTCAAAATGCTGATTGATACCGCTGATAACCAGATTATACTGCTGACCCGAATAATAGATACTGTCCGGTGAATTCTCATGGAGAGGTCCCGCCAGATCCCGGCTGGTAATTGTAAATGAAATGAGAGAATCTAAGGGGTAAAGGGATCGCAGGGAACCGATGGTTCGGTCTTCCCGGAGGTGATCCGGATCGAAGATCGGTTGCAGGGAGGTGATATGAGTCGAGACCCGGAATCCTTCCGGATGCCGAATGACCACCATTTCATTCCGAATTTTTTCCACCCGCATCCGGACTACTTCATCCAGATCGGTCATCATGATATAGTAGCGGGAATAGATAACCGGATCGCCGGGACGAAACTGGGCCAATCCTGAAGAACAGAGAATCGTCATGGAGATGGCGGCATAGAGCATACGGAGTATCGACGGCATCAGGCCAATCCCAGTTGGCCGGCAATCGGCAGCATGGCGTTCAGGCATCGCTCGGCAAACTGGTCCAACGGAATGCCTATTTTTTCACATTCCCGGATCGTTTCACGATTAACGCCGGCAGCAAAGGCTTTTTCTTTCATGCGTTTGACGACCGATTTTGATTTGACGCTGGTGAGTTTGCGATCCGGATAGACCAGGGCGGTAGCCATTATCAGACCGGTAATGGTTTCCCCAGCGGCCAGAGCAATATGGAAACGGTCAGTCCGTTCCTTACCGCCGACGGCTTCATTATGCATCTTAATGGCTTCAATCGCCTCTTCATGGATCCCGGCAGATCGCAGTATTTTCTCGGTTTCCAGGGTGTGGATCGAAAGATCAGCCTGAGTCAGTTCAATATCCAGATCATGCACTAATCCGGTCAGTCCCCAAAAATCCTGATCCTCTCCAAAATACCCGGCCAGTTCCCGCATCACGGCTTCCGTCGCCAGACAATGCCGGATCATACCTTCACTCTTGATATAGTCATGAAGAAGCTGTAATGCTTGATCACGGGTAATTCCAAACGAATGGAGTAAATCCATGAAAATTGCTCCTTGCCTATCAATTAACACCATCCACCTGAATCCAGGTGATGAATACGCTCTCATTTCACCAAACTAGTTGATCGATTTATTCATCCAAGAGTATATAGATATTTTCCGTTGAAAAGTCAATATCCTTTAGCCGTGACTGATAAGCTGGATTGTGGTCCGATATATCTTCCCGGTACCTCCGACTCGAATGTCCGGCAACACGGCCTTCGACATCAAGAATCATTCATATCAATAGCCGGCCCTGGATATTTCATCCGATCCGATCGGTTGATCCACCATATTCCAAGAAACGGGCTCAAACTGCTAATCACATTGAAGCCCCAATTATTCAATCCGATTTCCTGGAACAGAAACCAGGTAATGATATTTCGAGGACCGGAATGAATTAACCTCGGCCATAAGAAATCCCGGATCGGATTCTGCCAGACCGGTTCAATATGGGGATCGATTACCGCCCCCAAACTACAAATCAGGATAGAGATTAACAGAATAAAAACATGCCACCATTGGATTCGCGCAGATCCCAGGTAAATCAGAATAGGGATTATAAAAAAAACCAGGATGGGGGTAAAATAACGGAATCCGAAACTGCTGCCGCAGCTGGTTAACGAATCCTGATTAAAAAGAAAATAAAACATCACCAGCGTTCCAATAACCAACAAAAAGAAAAGCAATAAATCAGGATATTTCTTGTAATACCGGAATACCGCCGGAATCATCAACAGCAGAAAAGGCATATCCACCACTAGCCCGAATCTTGGATCTACCAGAATAATCTGAAAGAACTTCAGATTGGACAAGCTTATTCCGGATAAGGCTGATAGAATATAATTGATAGTGCTTTGTCTTTCGATCGGACGTTCAATCCAATAATGGGTTGGAAAATCAAGCCAGCCGGTAAAATTGATCTTATTGAACAGTAACAGAAAAAAAACAGAAATCAAAAGAATTGTAATCCAGACCAAACGATCCGATATTTTTTGTTTACGAATAAAATACAAAGCCGGCGGGACGATAAATATCAGCTGGTAATAAACATGAATTCCAATTCCCAGCACCAGGGCTGAGCCCCATAGTGTTCCTCGGCTCATAGGGTCTTGGGTGAGCAAGGCTAAGAATCCAACAATCCAGATTATGCTAAAGCTTTCCCCAAATCCGATGGTTGACATCGGGAAAAAGAGACTTCCCATAAAAATCACAATGACCAATCGGTATCGATGGGGAGGAAAATGATACTGCCGAATTAATATCCGATAAATCAGGACCATGGAATATGCCATACTGATTACCATAGAAAAGACCAGACTCAACCAGGCTATGAATAATTGAGTAAAGCTTTCCGATGCTATGAGGCGGAGGGGATAATAAACCACTATTTTAGCTGCCAGATAAGCGGGAAGCATCATCACGGAAGGACCATAGGCAGCCGGACAATAGTAATGTCCTTGATAGAAGGATACATCATTCAATGCAATCTGACGGTACTCATCGATGATGATTGAAAAATGGTCACCAATAGCTCGGGTTAAAGCGTAGTTTCGTCCAAAATTCCCTGTCTGATAATCGATTTCCATAAAAAAGAGTGACAAAATGAAAATTGACAAAAATATTCGGAGCTCATAGCGATCATGAAAAAAAGTATGAATTACGGACCGGACAATTCTATCATTCAAACATCATACCCACTGTCGATCAGGTTAACAATATGCCGGACATAATAGCCGATTACCAATAGTGTAATAAGCTGATCCACTACCTAGGTTGTATTATTACTTCAAAGATTTCAAAAAGTCAAATCAATTTTAATAGAATTCAGGCTGATTTTGTTCCCGGAGTTTCATCACAAAAATAAATTAATCCAGGAACTCCCTGAAACCCCAGCCGGTTTATTATAAAG
>JAGOEH010000133.1 GCA_017997825.1 Candidatus Delongbacteria bacterium
ATGGAGCCGTTGATTTTGATTTGTTCGAAACCATGCCCGATTATACGGTCCTGGTGGGGCTTACCTTTGTCAAAGATCTGATGGCTGTTCCGGTGACCGTGGAAGAGTATCCGATTACACCCGAAAACATGGTAACCCTTGCTCTGGTCGATTTTATCGATATTCCCAATAAGGGACAGGCCCGGAAAATTACCAACCGGCTCAAGGAAAAAATCATTTATTCCGGAGATTTCAGGTTGATCGATGACGAGATTTTATCCAAAACCATTCAGGAACTCGGGATCACCCCGCAAACCATTTTGTTGAAGAGTTCACTGGAACGGCTGGGCCGGACTCTGAATGTGGATTATGTCGTTTCCGGTCGAATTCTTGAAGATAATCTGGTACCGGCTCAGCTCAAGGGAATTCCATTCGTGATAGGGCAAGGGGGACTGCGATACCGGAATCAGGGGATCCTGAGTATTATCACGCCGGAAACCGGGGAATTCGTTTACAATAACCGGATTGAAAGCGATGTATCGCTGCCGCGCGGTCTCTATTTCATGGGGCTCGATCCTCTTTCTCCCCGATATTTTACTTCGATCCAGGAAAAGAATATCCTGAGCGAACAGGGATGTGACCGCTATGTTCTCGATGTATTATCCGTTTTGTACCGCAAATTCTATAATATGGAGGGGGAATCGCTTCAGGAACACCTGCATCGCAAGAACTTTTTCCCCGATCATTAATTCCAACCGGAGGTCATGAATGAAAGGCAAAGACATCGAACTGAAACGGTTTTTGGTACCGGCATTGATTACGTTGCTGTTGATCAGCATCGTCGGTTTCTTTATCAGCCGCCAATATATTTTGAATGATTATGATTTGGATGATGAAGAATTTTGATCCGGTAATCTGAAATACTGGGGAGTTCCGCATTCAGCGCAATTTCCACCCGGTGTCAATCCGGTAATCCGGATTTGGTACCCCCGCCGTTGGACCACTAGGTGCCGGCATTGTCGGCAGTAGGAGTTTTCGCATTGGTCCAGCGAGATATTTCCTATATAAACATGGTTTAAGTATCGGGATGCGATCTGATGAGCGTTTTTAAGGCTTTCAGGAGGAGTGACCGGTTGGCGGCATTTGTATTGGGGATAATAACGTGAAAAATGAAGCGGCAGATTGGGGTCGATGCCGGCGATCCATTCGGCCATGGATTGGATTTCTGCATCCTGATCGTTGAGGCCCGGAATCAGGAGGCAGGTCAGTTCCACCATGCATGATGCGTGAGCGGACCGAATGGTTTCCAGTACCGGCTGGAGATGTCCGCCGGTGTAAGTTTGATAGAAATCATCCCGAAAACCCTTTAAATCGATATTCATGGCATCAACCCAGGGTAAGAGATCCTGCAGGGGAGCTGGATTGATATAGCCGTTAGTAACCAGAACCGTTTTAAGTCCGGCGGATCGCAGCGCCGGTGCAGCATCGAGAATATACTCAATCATCATTAGCGGTTCCGTATAGGTGAATGCAACGCCAATCGAGTTTTGACTTAATGCCGCGGTTACCAGTTGGTGGACCGGGATAAATTCGGTATGAACAATCTGTTGAGATATCGACCAGTTTTGGCAAAATATGCAGCCTAAATTACAGGCATTGGGGCCGGTCGATAAAATAGAGCTCCCCGGGTAAAAATGGTAGAGCGGTTTTTTTTCGATGGGATCCAGCGCCAATGATACAATCTGACCATAGGTCCGGGTGATCAATCGGCCGCTCTGGACCTGCCGGCCACGGCATCGGCCCAGTTGACCCTCCTGCAAGCGGCAGGCATGAGGACATAATCCGCATTGAATTTCCCCGGCCTCTTGATGTCGGTAATAGCGTGCTTCATGCATCGATCCTCCTACCGAATCAGGGCAATCTTGCCCTTTTTAGCCTCATCCTTCATTCGGATCTCGTATAAATAGGTGCCTCCCGGTAGTCCGGCCGGATTCCATTCCAGAACATGGGGGCCGGGAGAGAGGATTCGGTGTGGTATTTCATCCACTTTTATTCCCAGTAGATTATAGAACGAGATCTGAATCGGTTCGTTCCGGCTTAAACTGAACCGGATCTGGAGAGCATCATGGCATGGATTGGGATAGGTCGCCAGTTCCGCCATCACCGGACGGGATTCCAATTGATCGGATTCCGATGCACCAACCGTATAGGATATACTCTTTTTAAGGATCCAGTTAGTCGGATCCATGCTGATGGTGGAGGGTTTTTGGGAGAAAACCAGATCGTACTGCTGGATTTTGGAATCGTTCCATACCTGGATCATGGTATCGGAGGTTGCGTTATATTTGACTTTAAACTGGATCGGCATTTTAAAGGCATTTCCGGACTGGGTCTGGTTGATGGTAATTTTCAAGTGATGTCCGTCATCCTGGGTCTCTATTCCCCAATAAACCCGATAGGCGGGGCGTCCGGCGGAGTATATCCACTGATCGAAAAACCAGCTCAGTTCCTGGCCGGATACATTTTCACAAATGGCTTTAAAATCATCCGTCATGGCGATGGTATAGGGTAATTCTTGATAATAGGTTTTCAGGATCCGGAAAAAGGTACTGTCGCCGGTGATATAGCGAAGCATATGGACGACCCATGCGCCCTTATCGTAAACCGTTCGCGAGAAAACGCTACTGACGTTGGTTGTATCCTGAATGTAGACAATATTATCCAGACCGGTCGTAAAATTGTTTCTGACATAGGTGTGATAGGCATTGATGCCTTCGATCTGTTCATGGTAGAGAGCCTCACAGATACTGGCGAACCCTTCGTTCAGCCAGATATCGTGCCAACTGCCGCAGGTGATATAATCCCCCCACCATTGATGGGATAGTTCATGAATGATCAAATCGGTACCGTAGCCACCCAGCGAAGTCAGGGTCTGATGCTCCATTCCGCCGCCCCAATTGAACTGAGCTGATCCGTATTTTTCTTTGATGAACGGATATGTGCCGAATAGATCAGAGAATACCGTCATCCCGGAATTATGGGTATCGATCACCCAGGCTATGGTTTGGCTGTCAATCCCGGGATAATAATAGCATACCGACGGCATGCTGATTCCGTTGTACTCCCACATTTTCATCTGGTATTTGTAGTTGGAGATGGCCAGGCTGACCAGATAGGGGGCGATCGGGTAGCGTTCCTGCCAATAGAAGGTTACCATACCGTTGTCAACGGTTGTATTGACCAATAGTCCGTTGGAGGCCGCCAGCAATCCTTTGGGTACGGTGATGGTGATATCGACCGAATCGGCTTTATCGGTCTGATGATCCTTGCATGGCCACCAAACCCGGGAATAAAGGTGTTCACTCAATGACCAGATCAGGTATCCGCCGGAGGTATTGTAGGTAAATCCGAAGGCGCCGAATCCCCCGGTTTGGGGATTCCCATGATAGCTTATTTCCAGGTGAACGGGTTCTCCTTTTTGATAGCTTCGGTCCAGCTCGATCAGGATCGTGTTGTTCGGGTGGGCCCAGGACAACACATTGCCTTTCATGTCATCGATGGCCATGTTGTTCATCAGATCCAGATAGATGGTCTCGACACTGTCGCGGGTGGTGACCAAATCGATGCCGGTGGTTCCGTAAAGAATTTTTTTGTTCAGGTCAAAGGAAAAGTGGAGATCGTAAAATTTGACGTCGTAATTGCTCTGGTCGATGGCGGCTGGGAGGGATGTCATACGGGCCAGATTAAGGACGGCATTCCCGAGGGCCCGGCTTTTCTGGTCGCGCCAGTTGGGGGGAGAGGAGTGAACCGGGGGTTGGGCGGTCATCAGCGAACTCCAGCTTAATCCGATAACCAGCAGCAGAATAAAGATTTTTGGCATAATGGACTCCATCAAATCGTTTAAAGCAATGGGATACAGCTTTTACCCAATTTCAAGCACAAGGAAGGATTTTTGAGAATGATTCTGATCAGCAAATTTAGAACATCAGGGATTCGCATTCCCTGGTTATGGATTTTCAAGATATCATTCAATGCGGAGACAAAGGCATTCAAATCATGGTCTTGCAGCGAGAAAAAAGCGTGTCTGATTTTATAGAATCGGCGGATCGGTTTTCCGTAGGTATTGAGCCAGGTTTCCGGATAGGGTTTCAGGTCGGACTGACTCAAGCGGTCATGGAGCAGCAAGGGCAGAAGAGTATCGGCCAGTATTTTTCCGGCTTCGAGAGCGTTCATGATTCCGCCGCCGGTTAAGGGATTACAGTGGCCGCCGGCGTCACCGACCAAGGCGACCCGATCGGTCACAATGCGCTTGGGTTCAGCCAGAAAAGGAGTACCGCCGGCGATGGTCCGCAGAATTTCGGCCTGCGGGAAAAAACGGTTACAGAATGGATTAAGGTAATCGGCGGGCCATTGGGTCCGACGGGAACGATAATCGATTCCCAGGCCCACATTATAGGTTCCGTCCTGTTTAGGAAATATCCAGGCATACCCGCCAGGGGCAATTTGGTGTCCCAGATAAAAATAGAGGCTGTTGGAATTGAATTCTACCGGGTTTTTGGGGTGGAGAGCATACTCCAGACACGTCATCATGTCCCTGGGCGGTATCGATGAGTAACAGCCGAACCATCGGCCGACCTGGGATTCCGTCCCGTCCGCCCCGATCAGAAACCGGGTTTCTTCATGATAAAGACGATGGGGATTTCGGATTTCAATTTTAATCCCATCTGAGCTGTATCCGGCGCCGATCGCCTGGCAGGAGAGGCGCAATTCCGCACCGGCTGACTGGGCCCGGTCCGCTAAAAACTGATCGAATCGGTTTCGATGGACCATCTGGGCGATTGAATTGATACGGCCGTAGGCGGATTGCCCATTGGGAGCAACCAGATAGCCCGAATCGATCTGTCCGGCTTCCCAGCTCGAATCGATCGGGAAATAGCGCTCCAGATCGGTCCGTAATCCGGCCGCTTCCGCACACCGGACCGGTTCACCGACGACGGCTCTTTTTTCCAGCATCAATACCCGATAGCCTTGGCCAGCCAGATAATATGCGGTTTGACTCCCGGCCGGACCGGCTCCGATTATGGCAACATCATAACGCATCGATAGATCCCATGGTAGATGATGGCTCCTTATGCTTCTGGGAACGTGTTTGCCTGATTCAGGAACAGGATTGGATTTGGTAGTATAGCTTAACTGGAACCGCCAGTGATTTGATTTCATCCAGCAGCTTCACTTCCGGTGTGACCCGAAATCGCTTTGATTGAAAAAAGAAGGCCTTTCCGTTGAATGGCATTTTCAGATTCAGGAATACCGGAACATTTCCATTGAACTTGTCCAGGATGGCGACGATCCGGTCAATGGTTTCGCGTTCCAGTTCATTCAGATGAAAATCGATTCTCAGCATGAGTTGGGCATGCAGATTAAAGTCATCCAGGGGGAAAAGACGATCTACGACGAACCCGATCTGGTCGCCATAGATATTTTTGGTGACCTGGCACACAATCATCTGGTTTTCGACCATCCATGGCTGATATTTGGCGATGGTATCGGAGAAAACCGTCAATTCACGGGTGCCGGAATAATCTTCCAGGGTTAGAAAGGCCAGACGGCGATCAGCGTTTTTTCGGGTGGCTTTGATGGTAATATGAGTAATCAGACCGGCGATGAAGGTCTGCTCGCGGTCCAGCTCATCCAGTTCCGCGATGGGAGTGACACAGGACATTTCGAAGCGGAATTTGTCCAAGGGGTGTCCGGAAATATAGAATCCAATAAATTCTTTTTCCTTATTGAGTTTTTCGATTAGAGGGAGTTCCGGGCAACCGGCCAATTCAAAGGCAATACCGGGTCCTTCATCGGATTGGATTCCATCGCCGAACAGGGAGGTTTGGGCCGAATTGAGGCGCTGATTCAGCTTGCCGGCCATCGCGATCGCCGAGTCGATCGAGGCTAGCAGTTGGGCGCGGTTTCCGAATTGGTCGAGGGCTCCGGCCATCACCAGGCCTTCGATGGTATTTTTTTTGACGGCCCCGCCGGCTATGGTTCGCGAAACCAAATCGAAAAAGGAGGTGAAAGGCTGTCCCTGGCCGCGGGCTTCCAGCAGGCTCGATATCGCCGATTCCCCAACATTCTTGATTGCACCCAGTGCGAACCGGATCTGATGGTGATCCACCGTAAACGGGTAGTGACTATGATTGACATCGGGCGGTAGAATGCGGATACCGCTGGAAATACATTCTTCAATATACTTGGTGACTTTGGGAGCGTCATTCATCAAACTGCTGAGGGAGGCCGCCATGAATTCTACCGGGTAATGAACCTTGAGATAGGCCGTGTAGTATGCCACCAGGGCATAACAGGCCGAGTGGGATTTGTTGAATCCATACTCTCCGAATTTTTTCATCATTTCATACAGTGCAGTCGCCTTTTCAATCGGAATATGCTTCTTTTGGGCTCCCTCCAAAAACTTGGCACCGAATTTTTCCATAATCTCGGGCTTTTTCTTTCCCATGGCCTTGCGGAGATTGTCGGCTTCCGAGAGCTTGAACCCTCCAATATCGCCGGCAATCCGCATCACCTGTTCCTGATAAACGATCACTCCATAGGTTTCTTTCAGGATCGGTTCCAATTCCGGGATCAGATACTCGATGGCCTGCATTCCGTTTTTGCGGTTGATGAATTCGTCCACCATGTTGCTTCCCAACGGTCCGGGGCGATAGAGGGCGTTCATGGCGATCATATCCTCAAATACGGATGGTTTCAGTTTTTTAAGGTATTCCTGCATACCCGGACTTTCAAACTGGAATATCCCGATTGTTTTGCCTTCGGTCAAGAGCTGATAGACTTTGGAATCGTCGAGCGGGATGGTGTTCAAATCGATGTGGTGCTGATGATTATCGGTGACCATCTTGATGGTATCGTCGATGACGGTCAGAGTTTTGAGTCCCAGAAAATCCATTTTGAGCATGCCGAGTTGTTCCAGGTATTTCATATCGATCTGGGTTGTGATTCCCTCTTTGCCGTTATACAGGGCCACAAAGTTGGTCAGGGGGGCAGGGGCGATCACGACTCCGGCGGCATGTTTTCCGGGTTGACGCGGTAATCCCTCCAATTGGACCGCCAGGTTCAGCATTTTCTGGATCGTGGCATCATCGCGGGCGGCCTGTTTGATCTCTTCACTCTCTTGAATGATCTGGGTTAGTGGGAGCTTGCCCGATTGATCCTCAGGCACCAGTTTGGCGATCCGATCCACTTCGTTGTAAGACAATCCCATGACCCGGCCGACATCCTTGATGGCTCCACGTCCCATCATCCGTCCGAAGGTGATGATCTGGCAGACGTTCTTTTCTCCATATTTGTCCTTGACATAATTAATGACCTGTTCCCGTTTTTTATAGCAGAAATCGATATCGATATCCGGCATGCTGACGCGTTCGGGATTCAGAAATCGCTCAAACATCAGGTCATATTTGATGGGATCCAGGTCCGTGATTCCGAGGGCATAGGCTATAATACTTCCGGCGGCCGACCCGCGTCCCGGCCCGACCGGGATTTTGTGTTCTTTGGCATAGTGGATGAAATCCCACACAATCAGAAAATAACTGACATACCCCATAGTCTGGATGACGGAGAGTTCATAATCGAATCGTTGTTGGATACCGGGAGTGACATGGGTATAGCGCCGATTTAATCCCTGGACGGCCAGATGGCGAAGGTAGTCCATTCCCTGGTCATACCCCTGAGGCAGAGGGAATTTGGGAAGCAAATAATTACCGAACTCCAATTCCAAGGCGCACTTCTGGGCGATCCGGACTGTATTTTCGATGGCTTCCGGTATATAGTCAAACAGGTTGATCATCTCGGCCTGGGTTTTAAAATAAACCTCGTTTGAAGAGAATCGAAAGCGGTTGGGATCGCTCAGGGTTTTGTTGGTTTGAATGCACAGCAGGACTTCATGGGCTTCGGCGTGTTCTCGTTTGAGGAAATGGCTGTCGTTGGTGGCTACCAGGGGCAGATGGGTTTCCCGGGCTAACCTGATTAACAGTTCGTTGGCTTTGATCTCCTCGGGGATGTTGTGGTTCATCAGTTCCAGGTAGAATTCGCCGGGTTCGAAAAGAGCGGCATATTCCATCGCCTTGATTTTAGCCTCTTCATATCGATCCTGCACCAACAGGTCCGGGATTTCCCCTTTCAGACACCCCGACATACCTGTCAACCCTTTGGCATGATCTCGGAGGTAGCTTTTGTCTACTCTGGGTTTGTAGTAAAATCCCTCCAGATGAGAAACGGAAGAGATTTTGACCAGGTTTTTATAGCCGTCCATATTGCGGACCAGCAGGGTCAGGTGATGGCTGGCGGATTGGGATCGATCGCCGGGTTTTTTGACGCTCATGTCTTCACAGACGTAGGCTTCCATTCCGATAATCGGCCGGATACCGGCTTCCAGGGTTTGCTTGTAAAA
>JAGOEH010000134.1 GCA_017997825.1 Candidatus Delongbacteria bacterium
TATCTTGACTTGCGCCGGTCAATTTGTTTATTATATATCAATCCATTCGATAGATCGGGGAAAGGCGCGATGGAATCGAATTGCCGATCCAAGGCCTGATGGATACTGGACAGAATCCCTGATCCGATTATGAACCGTTGGTTTCAGTTATATCTTAATTGGGAGCGGTTATTCATGAAGCTTGGCTTTTTCGGAGGAAGTTTTGACCCGTTGCACCTGGGACATGTCATCCCGTTGTTGGAGACCCGGGAATTTTTAGGCTTGGATCGAATCATCTTGATTCCGTCCTCTCAGAAGATATTTCGCAACGATGAAGCCGCTCAGGAGCCTGAAGGGGCGTCCCCATGCGATCGCCTGAATATGCTGCGTGAATTCTGCCGGGATTATCCGTTCATGGCTTATGATGATTACGAGATCCGATCTCAGCGGTTGGTCTATTCCATCGAAACCGTTCAGTATTTGCTGGAGCATTATCATGATGATGAACCGGTTCTGATCATCGGCCGGGATAATTTTGAACGGTTTCACGAATGGAGGGAGTATCGGCGGATTCTGGAACTGATTCCGGTGGCCGTGATGGACCGAAAGGATGGAATGGATGACCAGCCACTGATTCTCCCCGGAGGAGTGGCGGATCCGGCTTGTTTCCGCATGATACCCAACCGGCGGATCGAGATATCGAGTACCCTGGTCCGGCAATGGTGCCGCTGCGGCCGGCCGATCGAATGGCTGGTCCCGGCATCCGTGGTGAACTATATTCATCAGCATCATCTGTATGGAGTGTAACTATTATGGAACGCTTATTCATTATTGACGGTACCGCTCTGGCGTATCGGTCCTATTATGCCTTCAGCCGGCCCCTGGTCAATTCAAAAGGCCGGACCACCACGGTAGCCTATGTATTCTTATCGGTACTGCATCAGATCAGACAGAATTACCATCCCGAGTATTTAGCGGTCACCTTTGATAAAGGGAAACCGACCTTTCGTCATCAGCTCTATCCCGACTACAAATCGACCCGGGAAAAGATGCCGGACGAAATGGCCAAGCAGTTGCCGATGCTGAATGAATTGTTGGATGCCATGCAGATTTCGGTTTTTGAGCAGGAGGGGATCGAGGCCGACGATATCATCGCCACCCTGGCCCGCCGGGCGGAGCAGGAGGGAATCGAGGTCATCATCGTCAGCGGTGACAAGGATCTGCTGCAACTGGTCAATGAGAATATCAAGGTCCTTCGGACCACCAAAGGAGCCGATTGGGATCAGTTGTTCGACATTCAGGCCGTGACCGCCAAGTTCGAGGTTCCCCCTGACCGGATACGGGATTACCTGGCTATTGCCGGGGATTCCTCCGACCATATTCCCGGAATTCCGGGATTAGGCCCGATCGCCGCCAAAAAGCTACTTCACCAGTATCCAAACCTGGAACAAATCTACCAAAATCTGGAACAGATCAAGCCCGATTCATTACGCAACAAACTGATCCAGGGGCGCTCATCGGCCGAACTGGCATTGAAGCTGGTCGCGCTGGATGAGCAGGTGCCGCTGGCGATCCGATGGCCGGAACTGAAACTGGATAAACCGGTGCCGCCGTGCCTGCCTGAACTCCTCAAAGAATGGGAATTCACGCGCTTTCTGGGAGCTTATCAGGCCGATTCTTCATCCGCTTCTGCGGCCTCCGATACCTTTTCCTTTACCTACCAGCTGATAGCGGATCCGGCGGCCTGGGAAGAATTGAAACCCGCTCTCACCGCTGCCGAGGAGTGCGCCATCGATGTGGAAACCGACAGTCTGGACCCGTTCCAGGCCCGTTTGGCCGGTGTCTCGCTGTGTTTCCAACCTCATCAGGGGTATTATCTCCCGCTGGCTCATACCCAGGGCTCTAATCTGCCGGCTGAGGTGGTGACGGAGTTGAGAGCGTGTTTGAAGAACAAGCGGATGATCGGTCAGAATATCAAATTTGATGACCGGGTATTGGCCCGTCATGGAGTGATCCTGGATCGGCCGGATTTTGACACCATGATTGCCTCCTATTTATTGAATCCGGATCTTACTCATCACAGCCTGGATCACCTGGCGCAAAGCCGTTTGCATTATGCCATGCTGTCCTTCAAGGACGTACTGAAGGAAACCGGAGCCTCCGATTTTAGCCAGGTTCCGCCGGAGCGGGCGGCCTTTTATTCGGTCGAGGATGTGGTGGTCACCTTTCATCTTAAACAGCAGATGGAACCCCAGTTGGAGAAAAACGGCCTGATCCGGTTGTTCCGGGATATCGAGATGCCGCTGATGCGCGTCCTGGGGCGTATGGAGACCAACGGGGTTTATATCAATCGCGATCTAATGCAGTCGTTTTCGCATGCCTTGGAGAATGAACTGCAGGAGGTGGAAAACAAGATTTATACCGAAGCCGGGCAGGTTTTTAATATCAACAGTCCCAAACAATTGAGTGGGATTCTCTTTGAACGGCTTAACCTGCCGGGAGGAAAAAAGACCAAGACCGGGTATTCGACGGATGTCACAGTCCTGGAGGAATTGTCCCATCTGCATCCGTTGCCGGCGTTACTGCTGGAATACCGTCAATTGAGCAAACTCAAATCGACCTATGCCGACCCGTTGCTGGAAGCGATCGATCCGGCCAGCGGCCTGGTCCATCCCTCATTCAATCAGACGGTCGCCGCCACCGGCCGCTTGAGCTGCTCCAATCCCAATCTGCAGAATGTGCCGATCCGAACGGAAAAGGGCAAGATCATCCGTCAGGCCTTTCAAACCCGGGAACCGGATAATATACTGATCAGCGCTGACTACAGCCAGATCGAACTGCGGGTTTTGGCCCATCTTTCCGGGGATGAGACTCTGATCTCGGCCTTTACCCAGGGGCTGGATATCCATTCCCAAACCGCCGCTCTGATCTACGGGATCCCTCAGTCCCAGGTCACAGCGGATATGCGCCGGCAAGCCAAAACGATCAACTTTGGAATCATCTATGGAATGGGAAGCTTTTCGCTGGCCCGCGAACTCTCCATTACCAGAAGTGAAGCCGAAAAATTTATTCAGACCTATTTTGACCGGTTTCCCCGGGTCCGTGATTTCATCGATCAGACCATCCGGTTTGCCGGAAAGCACGGGTATGTCACTACCCTGTTCAATCGCCGGCGATTTGTGCCGGAGATCAATAGCTCGAATTTCAACCGCCGGGAGTTTGCCCGCCGGATTGCCGTCAATACCCCGGTTCAGGGATCGGCCGCCGATATCATTAAAAAAGCCATGCTGGATCTGGACGTATGGATCAGAACTGACCGGCCCGATCTGAAAATGATCCTGCAAATCCATGATGAACTGATATTTGAGTGCCCGGAGAGCAGCCTGGATTATTATCGGCCCCGGATCGGTCAAATTATGGAGGAATGCGTTCCGCTGCGGGTTCCGCTTCAGGTGGATATCGGAAGCGGGCCTAATTGGCTATCGGCTCATTGATCCTGTCAAGGAGGAATCTTGAAACGCTTTTTAATCGAATCGGGGATTGGGCTTTGTGGTTTGTTGGTTTATACCGCCTTATGGAATTCCGGGTTTATTGACTGGGGATTCCATCACCTCTTTTATTTCGGTAAAGCCTGGGTTGTCGGAATAGGGATCCCCGTTGTCCTGATGGCGGCGGCGCTTGATTCGTTTCCGGCATGGACCCGGCGGACAGCCAAAGCGCTTCAGGGGCACGGCCGCTTATGGATCACCCTTTCCGTTCTTCTCATTGCCGTCATGGGATGGGCTTTTTTTCGTTTTTTCCAGTATTATCCCTTATTGGGGGATTCCGCCCACATTCTGGAGCTGATCCGGGAGGGACACGGGGCTTACGAATACGGATTCATCAAACTATATCATTTTCTACTGCCGTTGTTTGCATCTCATTTCCCTCAACTACCCGAATATAAACTGTTTTACTTTACTCATCCGGTATGGGGCGTGATCTATCTGGCCGGATTGCTGATGATGGCCCGTGGGATCGGGCGTAACGAGGCGGAAAAGCTGATTCTTTTCGTGGGGGGAATGGCTTTGGGGACTATCCAGTATTTTTTTGGATACACCGAATCGTATGCCATGGCGATCGCGTTTCAGCCCCTCTATTTTCTTTTTGCCATCCGTTTTCTGGATTCCCATAGAATCCGGGATCTCGTCCTGTCGGTGATGGTACTCTTGATGCTGATGGTGATCCATTTTGCCAATATGTTTCTACTTTTCAGTTGGTTGGCCCTGGTCATGTTTCATTTCGGACGCAATCCCAAGCTGAGGTATCGCCGCCTGATATTCGGGTTGCTGGGATTGATATCGTTTCTGGTGGTTGGGGTCGGGATTTACAAATGGCTGATTGCCGGGAATCTGATCGGTTATCTGCACTCCCTGGTGGTCGGGTTTTCGCCCTTCCAAAACCTGCTGGATTTTTTACTGCAGGATCTGAATTATATCAGCCTGAGCGGGATCATCAATCTGGTGGGTTTTTTTCTCCTGATTGCGGCCTGGTTGAATGGTAGGATCCGACGGCAGACGATGGGGGAACCGCGGCTGTTTTTTTTGATGATCGGATCGAGTGCGGTTGTGCTCCTGCACATTTTTTTCCCCTGGTTCTGTTTTTCGGCCATGGATTGGGATGCCGCATCGGTCAATGCCCTGATACTGTTTCTGTGGACAGTCGAGTTTATTTATCGCTTTGATAAAGCCCGGTTCTACAGTCTGGTTTCAGTATTGCTCTTGGTGACAGCCGTCAATACCATAGCCTGGGTGGGAGTGAATCATTCACCGGAAAAATCGATCCGGCGTTATCAGGATCTGATGCAGCTCAATAAAGTCACCTGTCGGCGCAGCGGAGTCGGCTCCTATTATGCCTTGAAAAATCACAATGTACATCTGGTATCCCAGATGATGTTTAATTATCTAAAATTGAAGGAATTAAGCCTGGCGGAAGCCCAGAAAGCGCTGGAATTTTGTGACGGCCGGCCGGATGATGCATTGTTGTACAATAATCTGGGGCATGAATTTTATATCCGCAGCCGGTATGATGACGCCGGGCTGTATTTTCGGAAAGCTGTCGCTGCCGCTCCGGAATTTGTGCTGGCCCGTCTGAATCTGCTCAAGCTTCTTTTGAATGAATCTCAGGCCGATTCAATCGCCAAGCATCTGGCTTATCTGGAGGAGAGCTTCCGAACCGCCAGTAATCCCAGGGTTCGGCTATATTATCCGGAGTACTACTCACGGGTGGTCGAGTATTTACTGCTGATTCGGCAGTATGAGCAGGCCCGTCAGGTTCTGCCCAAGCTGGAGGAGGCCATCGCCCAGTCGACCCGCAATACCCGCTATCAGCATTATATTCGGTTTTTACGCTACCAGGTTTACATATTCGTTAATCTGAACGATTTTCAGAAAACCCTGCAGGTCATAGAGGAATTAAAGCGCTATGTACCGGAAGATCCGCTGATTGAATCCATTACCCGGGAAATATCCAATCGAAGCTCTGCCCCTGAGGAGCAGCCATGAATCGGAAAATTGTCTTCAATCGTCCCTATTATTCTTCCGAGGTAATCCGAGCGATCCGTCAGGCCTTTCGCAATTCAAAGGTATGCGGGGATGGTGAATTTACCAAACGCTGCAGCGCCTGGATGGAGGAGCATCTTCGGATCAACCGGGTCTTGCTGACACCCTCCGGCACGGCGGCGCTGGAACTTGGGGCGTTGTTGCTGGGCATCAAACCGGGGGATGAGGTGATAATGCCCAGTTTCACCTTCACCTCTACCGCCAACTCTATTTTATTATGGGGGGCCAAACCGGTATTCGTAGAGATCGAGGACCAAAGTCTCAACCTGGATCTGAGTGATCTCGGCCGCCGATTGACTGATCGCGCTAAAACCATCTTGCCGGTCCACTACGGCGGCTGTAGTTGCGATATGGATGCTCTGATGAAGTTGGCCCGTGAAAACGGACTGACGGTTTTAGAAGATGCGGCTCAGGCAATTTTCGCCGGGTATCGGGGCCGATCCTTGGGCGGCATCGGCGATCTGGGTGCCTTCAGTTTTCATGAAACCAAAAATTTCAGTTGCGGCGAGGGTGGCGCTTTACTGATCAATCGGCCGGACTATATCGAACGGGCCGAGATTATCCGTGAGAAAGGAACCGACCGCAGCCGCTATTTTCGCGGCCAAGTCGACAAGTACACCTGGCAGGATATCGGGTCCAGTTATCTGCTGTCCGATCTGCTGGCCGCTTATCTTTATGTTCAGCTCCAGCAGCATGACCGGATCCTGGCCAAACGCCGTTCAATCTACGAGTTCTACCAAAATCAACTGGCTCCCCTGGCCGAACGGGGATACTTCCGTTTGCCGATCATTCCATCTTATAATTCTCCCAACCACCATGTCTTTTATCTAATCCTGCCCGATCAGGAAGACCGTAATCGGTTGATGGATTACCTCAAATCCAATGGAATTCTGGCGATCTTTCATTATATTCCCCTCCATCTTTCCCGTATGGGACGTCAACTGGGGTATCATCCGGGTGATTTCCCGGTCTCCGAATCGATCAGCGCTCGGCTGTTACGGCTGCCTCTTTATTCCGATTTGAGAAAGAAGGATCTGCTGTATATCGTTTCCAAGATTAAGCGCTTCTATCATCAAAAGCAGGACCGAATTCAGCCATGAAACTGTCGATTGTTACGACCCTATACTATTCCGCTCCCTATCTGCGGGAGTTTTACAGCCGATGCCGTACCGCGGTGTCGGCTCTGACCGATGATTATGAGATGATCCTGGTCAATGACGGTTCACCGGATGAATCTCTCGAGATCGCCATCGAATTGAGCCGTTCGGACGACCGGATCCGGGTGATCGACCTGTCCCGGAACTTCGGCCATCACAAAGCCATTCAGACCGGGTTGTCGTTTGCCGAGGGCGATTACGTTTTCCTGATCGATTGCGATTTGGAAGAGGAACCCGAATTATTGAGCCTGTTCTGGAAAACACTGCATGACCGAAAGGCCGATCTGGTATTTGGTATCCAGGAACACCGTAAAGGCCGGTGGTTCGAACGGATCAGCGGCGCTCTCTTTTATAGGCTGTTCAATCTGTTTTCCGATCTGCCGGTCAAAGAAAACCTGATGACTATCCGGTTGATGACTCGCCGCTATCAGAAGAATTTGGTCCGTTTTATGGAAACTCATCCGGTCTATTTCGGTTTGGCCGCGTTGACCGGTTTTACCCAGTATTCGATCAGTATTGCCAAGAAAGATAAGGGAAAAACCACCTACAATCTTTATAAAAAACTGGCCCTGATGGTTAACGCTATTACCTCATTCAGCTCCAAGCCCCTGGTCTATATTTTTTATCTCGGATTATGGATTGTCATCATTTCAAGTGGCTGGATCATTCGATTGCTGATCCGTAAATGGTTCTATCAGGTTCCGATGGGATGGACATCGATTGTGGTTTCTATCTGGTTGTTCGGCGGATTGACGCTGTTCGCCATTGGGATTGTGGGGGTCTATCTGGCCAAGATTTTTGAACAGACCAAACAGCGGCCCTATGTGGTTATCCGGCAGTTATGGGAAAAGGGAGAGGGACGGGATGTGTTTTAAGATCCTGGAATGGGACAGCGATTTTTTTGGATTTTTAACTGCTAGGATTACGCTTCCCCTTCAAGAACACGAGAAGATACCGGAGGTCGTGAGCCGGATGAAGATACACGGGATCAAACTGGCCTACTGGATGATCCCCGGTCCATGGCCTCGGCTGTACACTCTGCCGGAGTGCCGCCGGGTTGCCCTGGCGGATATCAAGATGACTTATTCCATGAAGCTGGAAGAAAAGGGGGAACCGATACCCAGTCGGGAGGAGTCAGGGATTGAAGAATATGAACCGGGGATCCCTGAGCCTGAAATGTACCGATTAGCCCGTTTGAGCGGGCATTGCTCGCGTTTCAAAACGGATCCGATGGTTCCACCGGATTCGTTTACCCGGCTGTACGATACCTGGCTGGAGCGGTCGGTGAATCACCAGTTGGCTCTGGCGGTGTATGTTCGGCGAAATCATGGACGTCCGGTCGGAATGGTCACCCTGGAGTCCCATCCGCCGGTTTCCAGAATCGGATTGATCGCGGTCGATCCTGACCATCAGGGACAAGGGATTGCCAAAGCCCTGATCCGCCAATGCCAGCAACGATCCTGCAGGGAGAAATTATGTCGGTTGAATGTGTCAACCCAGCACGACAACCTTCAGGCTTGCCGTCTTTACACCCGTTTCGGCTTCGAATTGGCGGACACGGAGTATGTG
>JAGOEH010000135.1 GCA_017997825.1 Candidatus Delongbacteria bacterium
CCCCAAGGCTTTTTTAATCAGTTCCCCCAGAGCGATACCGGTGTCTTCGACAGTATGATGCTTATCCACATGCAGATCGCCCTTTATATCCGCTTCCAGATCCACCAGTCCATGCTTGGCAAAATTTTCGAGCAGATGATCAAAAAAACCGATCCCGGTATCGATCCGGCTTTGTCCCTGACCATCCAGATTGATCGTCATTCTGATTTGTGTTTCACGGGTTATCCGTTCATATTCAGCCGTTCTCATAGTCATCCTTCCCATCGTGAAGTCGATCCGGCATTCATCCTTTCGAGGTGATCATTCCAAGACTAATCTAAAGTGATCACGTTGTTTTCTTAATGGTTAGTCACCATATTATAACAATTTATTTTAATATTTAATAGCTATCTTATTATTTATCATATTGATAGGATTATGGAATAACCTTTCGCAGTTCATATTCCAGGATATCGGTAGCGCCTTTTTTCTTCAGCAGAGGGATCAGTTTGCTTACGTCGGATTTGGGGACGGCGGTTTTGACGGCGAATCCCTGTTCTCCATGGAGGGGAGAAACGGTAGGCGATCTCATGCAAGGCAGAATGGCAATAATATCCTGGAATTGATCGAGGGGGACATTCATTTCCAGAATGACCCGTTCGCGGGCGTCCAATACGGACTGAAACAGCATTTTAAGCTGCATGATTTTTTCATGTTTAACGGGATCCTTGAGGGCAGCTTTGCCGGCAATAAAGCAGGTCGAGGACTCCAGAATAGTGTCCACAATTTTCAGGTTATTTTCCAGCAGAGTTTTTCCGGTCGAGGCATTATCGATGATCATATCCGCATCATCAGGGGGAAAGACTTCGGTCGCCCCGTGAGTCCGAATCAGAACATGCTGAAATCCCCGACGTTTCAGGTAACCGGTGGCAATATTGACATATTCCGAGGCCACTACAATTTTGCGCTGGGAGAGCTCTTCGCTCCCGATATGGTTGGGAATGGCCGCAATAATCCGGACTTTATCAAGTCCGAGATCCATCACCTCCACCACATCCGACTCGGTTTCCATTACCCAGTCATGCCCGGTGAATCCGGCATCATGCGATCCGATCTCGATAATCTTGGGGATATTCTGGGGCTTCATGACCTTAATCTCGATCTCATCATCACTGACGCTCGGACGATAGGTCCGGTCATTCAGCTTGATACGGATACCGGCATCATCCATCAACCGAACGATCCCCTCATAAATACGCCCTTTAGGTATTAATAGTTTAAGCTTTTCCATTGATTATCCTTTTCAATTAATTGCATTTCAATCAATTCCATTCATGTCAGTCCACTCGATTGAGGCAGCAGCCCCCGATTCCATTCCGTTCCGGAGGGGAGGGGAAACCGGTGGTGGTTGCATTCAGGTAAACCGATGGTAATTTAGGATAAAAAGACAAAAAGTCAAGAACAAATTCCGGCCCGGTGAAAAAAATCAAAAACCATCCCCGCAAAATAGCTTGATTTTTTCCATAAAATGATTAGATTGAAAGGAGTAAGACCATGAAAACACCCAATCACTCAGCATAAACCAAGAGGAGCATGGCATGCGGTATCTCTCGATCAAACAATGCTTTGAAAACCAGCCGGTCGATGAACGGATAACGATCAAGGGGTGGGTTAGAACCCGACGGGATTCCAAGGGCGGTTTTTCATTTATTGAACTCAATGACGGATCAGGTATTCGAAATTTACAAATCATCGCGGAAAACAATCTGGAGAATTATGAGAGTGAAATCATCCGGATCAACACCGGTGACAGTCTGGTGGTGGAGGGACTATTATCCGCTTCCCCGGGCAGCAAGCAATCGATCGAACTGAAAGCCGATCGGATTGAGGTCATGGGCAAGGCGGATCCGGACGAGTTTCCGCTTCAGAAAAAAAAGCATTCCTTTGAGTATCTGAGAGAGATCGCCCATTTAAGGCCCCGCAGCAATACGTTCGGTGCCGTTTTTCGATTACGCCATCATATTTGTTTTGCTATCCATCAGTTTTTCAACCAGGAGGGCTTTTTTTATATTCACACCCCGATCATTACCGGAAGTGATTGTGAAGGTGCCGGAGAGATGTTTCATGTCACCACCCTGGATTTGAATCATATTCCATTGACCCTGGAGGGCAAGGTTGACTACAGTCAGGATTTTTTTCAGAAACCGGCCAATCTGACGGTCAGCGGACAATTGGAAGCCGAAATACTGGCGACGGCGTTGGGGAAGGTTTACACCTTCGGGCCCACCTTCCGCGCAGAAAACTCCAACACCACTCGCCATCTGGCTGAATTCTGGATGGTGGAACCCGAGATGGCCTTCTGTGAAATCCGGGATAATATGGATCTGGCCGAACGATTCCTGCAGTATGTCCTGCGCTATATCATGCAGCATGCCTCCGACGAGCTGGAATTTTTCAATCAATTCATCGAACCCGGGCTGATCCGTAAAATTGAGAATGTTATCGACTCCCCCTTCCAACGGATCACCTATACCGAAGCCGTTAAAATCCTAAAGGATTCCGGCCGAAATTTTGAGTTTCCGGCGGATTGGGGATGCGATTTTCAATCGGAACATGAACGGTTTATCACCGAAGAAATTTTTAAAAAACCGGTGATCGTAACCGATTATCCCAAATCAATCAAAGCCTTCTATATGAAGCTCAATCCGGACCGAGAAACCGTCCGGGCTATGGATATTTTGGTGCCGGGGATCGGAGAGATCATCGGGGGGAGCCAGCGTGAAGAGAATCTGGATGTTCTGATCGACCGTATTCGTGACATGAAACTGGAACCCAAGGATTACTGGTGGTACTTGGAATTGCGCAAATTCGGAACCGTACCGCATTCCGGATTCGGATTGGGATTGGAGCGGCTTCTGCTCTTTTCAACCGGCATGAAAAACATCCGGGATGTCATCCCCTTCTTTCGGACACCCGGCAACCTGGAGTTTTAAACCATCATGATCATTGTTACCGGAGGAGCCGGTTTCATCGGCAGTGCCCTGATCTGGGAGATGAACCGCCAGGGAATCACCGACATCCTGGTGGTCGATAGTCTCAAACGATCACCGAAATGGAAAAACCTGAACAATCTGGTATTCCAGGATTATATCGACAAGACCAAGTTTCTGGAGTATCTGGATCGGAATGCTTTCGGCCCGTCCATCAGCGGAATTCTTCATATGGGGGCCTGCAGTTCAACCACCGAGATGGATTTGAATTATCTGGTAGAGAACAATTTTGAATTCAGCAAACATCTGGCGATCCGGTGCACTCAAAATAACTGGCGGATGGTGTACGCCTCCAGTGCCGCCACCTATGGCGATGGACAAGCCTCCTTTTCCGACCGGGCGGATATCCGGCATTTCAAGCCGCTCAATCCTTATGGATTCAGCAAGCAGCTTTTCGACGCCTGGGCCGATCGTCACCAACTGCTGGATCGGATTACCGGACTCAAATTCTTCAATGTTTACGGCCCCAATGAATATCACAAAGAGACGATGCGGAGCGTCGTCATTAAAACCTACCAATCGATCCGTGAAACCGGCCGGATGGAGCTGTTTCAGTCCCACCGCCCCGACTACCACGATGGAGAACAGGCCCGGGATTTTATTTATATCAAAGATGTCGTCCGATTGACTCTGAGTATCTTTCATACTCCCGGTTTATGCGGTCTTTACAATATCGGGACCGGACAGAGCCGAACCTTCCGCGATCTGGCTCTGGCCGTATTTGCCGCACTTCAACTCCCCCCCGCCGTCTCGTTTATCCCCATGCCCGAATCCATTCGCTCTCAATACCAATACTACACCCAGGCCGATATCTATAAACTGACCGAAAGCTTCCGAAACTGCCGGCTGGATTTTCCGGAAATTCCATCCATGGAAGAAAGAATCCGGGATTATATCTGCCATTACGCCACCCATGAGGATCCCTATTTGGGCAATTCAAGCGAGGCCAACCCATGATCTCCATTCTCAGGCAATTCAAAGAAAGTCAAATCCTGGATATCCGGTTCATTTTAAACATCCTGAGGAATATTCTGTCTAATCTGGAAGAGGAGTCCCATATGATCCTCAAGCATATCATCCGGATTAACAAAATCAACGCCCAGAATCTGGAAATCGGAGAAAAATTCATGGATCACGGAGCCTCGGAAGAAGATATGATGGAAAAGCGAATCATCCTGGAAATTTCCAAAGCCTTGGATGAACACTATCAGAAACGGATCAAAGAAGAGATGTCACCCTTGGAACGGGAACAGATTGAAAAAGCCTACCAGAAGGATATTTTTTTGACCTTCCACCGACTCCAAACCCATATCCGTGATGCGGACGGTGAAATCGTCAACCTGACCGATCTGTTTCAGTTCATTGACCGGATCCGACAAAAGATCGAACATATTCATACCATTCTATCAAAAAATTTGGAGGTAATCGACCAACTGGATTTCAGCGATCCTTCCGCACTCGAGCCATTCCTGCGGCAAAAGCGGGAATACCTGAAGGAATATGCCGAAATCCTCACCATGCATGAAGAACGGTTAGTATTTGAGAAAACATACGGCATCAAAATAGCGGAGAATACCTGTCATGACCACTATGAAGATTTTTAGCTCTCTATTCCGGTATATCATCATCAGCCTGCTGCTCACGGCAGGTATCAGCCACGCTCAATTCGGGAAAAACAAGGTTCAGTATAATGACATTGACATGTTTACCTTTTCAACCACTCACTATATCATTTATTATCAACAGGGCGATGAATTTTTGGCTGAGTATACGGCCCTCGAATCGGAACGGTTTTATCAGGTGTTCAAACGCTATTTGCAGTATGAATTGGAAGAAAAAGTACCGATCATTATCTACAGTTCACCCAATGACTTTCTACAAACCAACGTCATCAGCGGGCAATTGGGCGAAGGGGTTCAGGGTTTCACCGAGGCCTTCAAATCAAGGGTCGTGTTGCCCTTCAACGGCTCTTATAATGATTACCGTCACACCCTTCACCATGAACTAACCCATGCGATCTTTCATTATTTCCTGTTTGGCGGGAAAATTCAGAATATTGTCAATACCCGCCGGCTGATCGATTTACCTTTATGGTTTGAGGAAGGTTTGCCGGAATTTGTAACGACCTATTGGGATACCGAAGCGGATATGGTGATGCGGGACGCCGAGATATACGGATATCTTCCCCCGATGGAATATCTGAACGGATACTTTGCATACAAAGGCGGCCAGTCGGTCTATCAGTTCATTAATGAGAAATACGGGGAAGAAAAAATCGGCGAACTGCTGCGTTCCGTTAAATCCGCCGCTTCGATCAACCATGTGTTCAAGAAGGTTTTCGGCCTCGAAATGGAAGAATTCAGCAAGCAATGGTCCAAATGGATCAAAACCTGTTATTGGGAGGAACTCTCCAAACGGGAAGAAGCGCCCGATATGGCCAAAGCCTTCACCGATCATACCAAAGACAAATCCTATTTCAATATCATGCCCTCATTCTCCCCCAACGGTGAGTACCTGGCCTTCTTTTCCGACCGGTCGGATTATACCGGATTGTTCATCCGCTCCACCATCAACAAGAAAAAACAGTGGTGTCTTTTAAAAAGCGGTCAGAAAGGCAATCTGGAATCGTTTCATTTATTTGAAACCAAACTGGCCTGGTCTAATGACGGAAAGTATCTGGTATTTGTCAACAAGGAAAAAAACCGGGATCGGATCACCCTGTATGAGGTTGAGAAACGCCAAATCGTTAAAAGCATCGATCCGGGATTGAATGGGGTTTCCTCTCCCTCATTCGCCCCGGGAGACTCGATCATTCTGTTCACCGGTTTTGAAAACAGCCGGCAAAACTTATATCTGTATACCCTTTCCACCGGTGAGCTCCAAGCGATTACCCATGATTTCCATACTAAAAAAGATCCGGTATTCTCTCCGGACGGGCACCGGATCGCCTTTGCCTCCGATCGGCCCTTCAAAAGGGACTTAAAAAGTGAAAGTGAGGCCTATCAGAAAAACCTGGGGTATAATCAGCAAAACATATTCGTTTTGGATATCAACAGCCGAGAGATTATCCCGGTCACGACCGACAGTTCACTGAATGAGTACCCGGAATGGTCGCCGGATGGACGATTCCTGGCTTATGTTTCCGACCGTAACGGTATATCCAATATCTATCTCTGGGACAGCCATGATTCCCAATCCAGACCGATCACCAACATCCTGTCCTGCTGCAAACACATTACCTGGTCCAAACGCAGCGATAAAATCGCCTTCACCAGTTTTATTCAGGGAGGTTGGGATATCTTTGTGCTCAACAATCCTATTTCCCGATTGTCAAAGTATTCCTCGCTCCACCCCACCCGTTTCCGGGAAAGTGATCCCCTGGGAAAATTCTATCAGCGATATCTTTCGTTGCCGTATGGAACGACCTTGAGTCATTCTCTGACCGGCAAAATCCGAAGTAAAGAAATGATTTATAAGTATCAGAATACGGATTATGTTGTCTCCCATACCACCCATAAAGCGTCTCAACCGGATAGTCTGAAAAAATCGATTCCGGACTCAGCCGGAGGCAGCATGGATTCAACCATAATTCCAACACCCTTCAGCAGCGATCAGTATGTTAAGAAGATCCAATCCGATATCAAAGAATCGCTCCCCTATCAGATCAAGTTTTCACCCGATCTGGTGACGGGCTCCTTTTACTATGACACCTATTACGGAATGGGCGGGCAGGCCGTATTCGCTTTCAGCGATGTAATGGGCAACCACCAGATCGTAGTTTACAGCGATCTGTATTATTCGTTTGAAAACAGCAATATCCTGGTCAATTATTACTTTCTGCCCAAGAAATGGGATCTGGGACTCAGTTTTTATCAGTTGAAAAACGATTACCAGCTCACCTATTACGATATCCTCTCGATGAAACAGATCGGATTCCAGGGGTTTCTCTATTATCCCTTCAACACCTATTCCAGAGCGGAATTGGGACTGAACAGTTTTTCGATCAACGCCAAAAAATACCTTTATAACAGTTATTACGATTATATCTATTTGAATGAGGAAGAAAAATTACGGGTAAGCCTGCTGCAGGCCCGTTATGTCTATGATAATGTTCTGTATGGAGATACCGGACCATCCAATGGATGGCGATATTATATCGATTTTGAAAAAGCAGTCCCCGTCAGTGATCAGGATTTGAACTTTGAACGGATAACCTTCGATTTCAGAAAATACTTCAACTTTCAGCGGGAATACACCTTGGCTGTGCGGCTCACCGGAGGTAAAAGCTTTGGTGAAGATCCTCAATACTATTATATTGGAGGAACACCGAACTGGCTGAATTACAGTCGAAAAGAGTATGGAAGCTGGGAGATGAAGAGTTCCTATATGGCCAGTTTATGCATGCCGATGCGTGGATTTTCCCTGTATGAACGCGTCGGAACTACAGCCGCCATGATGAATCTGGAGTTCAGGTTCCGTTTTATTGATTACCTGATTTTTAACTTTCCGGCCCGTTTCGGATTCATGTCGATCACCGGGGTGGTGTTCAATGATTGGGGAGCGGCCTGGAATGACTGGAATGAATTCCGGTTATGGAGCAATCAGAAGCTCACAACCCCTATTGCCTCTTATGGATATGGGATTCGTATCAATCTGGGAATCGCCCTGCTCAAAATTGATATAGCCTATCCGACCGATTTGCGGTCATTTCGTTCCAAACCCCATGTACTATACTCATTTGGGATTGATTTTTAATGCCGAAATCTCTGGTCTATCTCCTCTCGATCGGATGTAAAGTCAATCGGTATGAGATCGAACAGATCCGGGAAATTTTGCAGGATTACGGATTTGAAGCCACCGATCAGCCGGAAAAGGCCGATCTGATCATCCTGAATTCCTGCGCTGTGACGGAACGGGGAGAACAAAAAACCCGTCAGCATATCCGCCGATTGATCAACCAGAATCCCCGCAGCTATTTTATTATCACCGGCTGCAGCGCTCAACTCCACCCTGATGAACTCCGTCAATTGAAAGGGGTGGATCTGATTCTGGGCAATCTGGAAAAAGAGGATTTTGAAATCTTTTTCAAGCGCTTTTATTATAAGGGTAAAAATCCCCAGCCCTTTGTATTTGTCAATCATCACTTACAGGAACATGTCTATTCCTGGGACCGCCGGCTGATCCATAATTTTGAAGACCGAACCCGGGCCTTTATCAAGATTCAGGACGGATGTGAGAAC
>JAGOEH010000136.1 GCA_017997825.1 Candidatus Delongbacteria bacterium
TTCTTCTCATCAAGCCTCCTTGCCCTGGATATCTCAGCTTCCTTACAATCAATAAACGATGGAATAATCTTATGAACCGAATCATGATCATCCCTGTCGCCGAGTTTGAACGTATCCAACGTGCGTCCATCAATCCTTATGAGCGGTTTTTTATTCTTGCCGATATGTGCCGTGCCAATACATTATCCACGGTCAAACTTGCCGGATCCGGTCATCTCGGATCCAGTTTCAGTTCTCTGGATATAGTGACACTACTTTATTATTCTGAAATGAATACTGTTAAACTAGGGATTCATCACCCTGATCGGGATGTTTTTTTCTCTTCCAAGGGACATGATGTTCCAGGACTCTATTCCGTACTGTTTTCGTTAGGAATTTTACCAAAAGAAAAATTTATCCGTCTTCGCCGGATAGAAGGAACATGCGGCCATCCGGATGTCAGTCATCCGGGTATAGAAGCTAATTCCGGCTCCTTGGGTATGGGATTGTCAAAGGCTAAAGGAATGGCTCTGGGGAAACAACTGTCCGGAAGAGGGGGACGGATTTTTGTTATGACCGGTGATGGTGAACTACAGGAAGGTCAGATATATGAGGCTTTGCAGACGATTGTTCATCAGAGAATTACCAATCTATGCGTGATTGTGGATCATAATAAAGTTCAGTCCGATCAAATGGTCAGTAATATTATTGATCTGGGAGATTTGGAATCCAAATTCAGATCGTTTGGATGGCATGTCTCGCGCTGTAATGGTCATGATTTTCAACAGTTGGAAAACATATTAATGGGATTTAATACAATCATCGATAAGCCAAAAATACTAATCGCCGATACGATCAAAGGACGAGGGATATCCTTTATGGAGCATCCGACTGCCATGTCTTGCAATAATGGATTATATCGGTGGCATTCCGGAGCCCCTGATGATGAATCGTATATCAAAGGATATAACGAAATCATCGATCGTATCAATCATCATCTTGAGAACTTTAATATTTCAGTACTGAAGTTTGAGGATATTGATACTGAGAATAAATCCCGAAGCACTGTTACTTCTGAATATGTGGCGGATGCTTTTGGACAGGCTTTAGCGGATATCGCTGAAAAACGAACTGATCTGGTGGTTTTGGATGCGGATTTGGCGGCGGATTGCCGATTACGTCGTTTTCAAGAGATGTACCCCGACCGTTTCATTGAGAATGGGATTGCCGAACAGGATATGGTTTCAATGGCTGGTGGATTAGCACTACAGGGATATTTGCCGATCGTGAATTCATTTGCGGCCTTTTTAACATCCCGAGCAAATGAACAGATTTATAATAATGTATGTGAACATACTAAAATCATCTATGTATCTCATTATTCCGGACTGATTCCAGCTGGGCCCGGCCAATCTCACCAAAGCATTCGGGATATATCATTGTTAGGTTCTTTGCCCGGTTTCACGATCATTCAGCCCTGCAATTCAGAAGAAACACGGTTGGCACTGCATTACTGCATCAATCAGGCGCCGGGAAACTGTGTTATTCGATTGATTATTGGTCCCTCTCCCCGTCATATCCAATTACCGGATAATTATGTGTTGGTACCCGGACAAGGAACTGTTTTAAATGAAGGTTCTGATGCTGTCTTGTTTGCGTATGGACCAGTCATGCTGAATGAAGCTCTATCAGCTGCCGAAATCATAAAAAATGAAGGAATTGGTTTAAAAATTGTGAATATGCCATGGTTGAACAAAATCGACCAAGAGTGGTTAATAAATATGGTTGAAGGTTGTCGAACCATATCGGTCCTTGAAGATCATTCATCGGTTGGAGGTTTGGGAGATTTTTTATTGAGCAAGCTGGTGGAATGGAATCTATTGAAAAACAAGCGATTTAAAACATTCGGCATAATGGATTTTCCCGCTTGGGGGACTCCTAATGAGGTCCTTGGCTATCATCATCTGGATGGAAAATCATTGGCTAATAAGCTTATTGAGTTACTGTAACGCTTATTATATTCAAATAACCATTATTTCAATCCATAAAACCAATATTATTGTACTCTAAAAAAAATTCCATCAATTTTAAATTGATCTATAATAATCTGTTACTTATACTATTTATGATTAGAATTATCAGATTAGAATCAGTATACCGATCTCAGGATTTCATTTGTAACTGAATAGTTTATTAAGGCACAATCTTGATAGGAATAAGGATTGGTTGTGCTCCATTTTTGTCAAAGAAACCAATATTCTCCTGCACCATTGAAATCTGCAATCGATAATCGCCAGGTTCGATCGCCGGAAGTATTTTAATTTCCATGTCAATTGATTGGCCAGGTTGGATGATATTTGTGAAATACACACTTCCACTTTTGGCAGGTTTATCATCATTCTTTAAAATATAATAATAAGGATGGATTCCATCAGCTGGATTCCAGGTTTCGGTACCGGTGTTCGTTATGCTGACTGTTAATAAAGTTGTATCATTCGCTTTCAATTGTTCTATCTGTGTTTTCAAATTGATTTGCATCTTGAAATCGCTAAGAGGCTTAATGGTAGCCTGCTGGGGAGAATTAGAATCTTTCTGGGATTTTCCGCAGAATAAAAATACTAAACACATGATAATCAACAGATTGAATAAATAATGCTTCATTTTTCTCTCCTTATCCTTAACCGTTTGATCAATTTCACAATCCGTTTTACTTAATCGTCTTAGTTTCTATTTTATGAAGACATTCATTATAATCCTGGACATAATAACACAATTTATATATAATAATCAAATCCATATCAAAAATCCAGTTTAAAATCAAACCTCCAAGCGCTATGAGATTTTCTATATGTTGGAAATTCAGTGACATGACAATGGCCTGCTTAATGGTTGATTCCATATTAAATTTTTATAATTGATATTCTACCATACTTGGGTTGTATTGGGAAGTATTTGCAGTTTATTCTATTGCCCTTGTAATTGTTGGTATTCATTCTGTCAGTCTTTATTGGAATAACTTATATCGGATTGGATTTATTATGACAAATGATTTTGAGATGGTTGATGGAATCAAATGTTTTTCGCTAAAAGAGGCATATTTCAATGATGGTTTTGATTGTAGTCATTTTAAAAAATTATACAATCTTGAAGAAAATAGCTTCTGGTTCAGATGCCGCAATCGGATTATTAGGATACTGGTCAATCGATTTGTAAATAAGAAAACTGACGCTAAATTTCTTGAGATCGGATGTGGAACCGGTTTTGTGCTTAAAGGCCTGTTGGAATTGGGATTACGGAATATCACCCTGGTCGGTTCGGATGTTTATCTGGAAGGTTTGAAATATGCTCGGGCAAGACTGAATGCTAGTGTTGAGTTAATCCAACTGGATGCGTTAAACATACCCTTTGAGAATGAATATGATTATATTGGCGCTTTTGATGTGCTTGAGCATGTCGTTGATGATGAACAGGTATTGGAGAATATCCATCGATGTCTAAAAGAAAATGGTCTGCTATTCATCAGTGTTCCTCAGTATCGATTCTTGTGGAGTTATTTTGATGAGATTTCACAGCATAAAAGAAGATATTCCAAACAGGAAATACAGGATAAACTGATTAACCATAATTTTTCGGTCTGTTACCATTCATCCTTTATTTCTACCCTTTTTCCTCTGATGGTGGCATCGAGAAAAATTAAGGGGAATAAAAAAATCAGCAGTTCTGGAATTAATTATGATGAACTTCGTGTTAATAAAGTATTGGATAAGCTGTTCGAGTATATTCTGAGGATTGATGAGGTTCTAATCCGGCTTAATTTCAGATTGCCGGTCGGTGGAAGCTTGATCGTCGTCGCCAGAAAGAATTAACTATCACCCCATGGATTCGGCAGACCGGTGATGTGAGGGGTGTAACTATTCAGTTAAGAGTCCTGCAGCGGCTGATTTAGATTATGGTCTGATCGCTCCCGGATTTGCTTTATCGATCTGAGAATTAGGACGATTGGAGAACCCCCTCAGGGCTTTGATGGAAAGCACATCAGATCAAGGATGGGATAAACGTAATCCATGGGTTCCACACTGTCCCGGTTGATCAGGATGATGACGGTCAGAGGTCGATCGCTCAGCCTGAAAATGGCCGTGTTAAAACCGATGGAGGATCCGGTATGGAATACGGCCGACATCCCACGGTAACTTCTGATTTTCCATCCGAATCCGTAACTGTAGTAGTGCCCTTCAATCCAGGCGCTCGGTGTGAATATCTGATGATAGATCTCTTCCGAAACCAGTTTTTTCTGCCGAAGGGCCTGATCCCATTGATAAAGATCCTCGACCGAGGAGTAAATGCCGCCATCGCCCAAAACCCGGCTGGTCTTACTCTGATCGGCCAGATAGAATGATCCGTCTTCTTTCTTCTGTTTGTATCCATAAGCCCGGTTTTCAACCTGGTTGATGCCTTCTTCCAGGGCCACACTGCGGTTCATTCCCAACGGTTCGAAGATGGCGGTTTGAAGATAGTCTGAATAGGATTGTCCGGAGGTTTTTTCTGCAATCAATGCCAGCAGGGCATAAGCCGAATTGCTGTAGCGGTACTGGGTCCCCGGTTCAAAATAGGTATCCGTCCGGGTTTTCAACAAATCCAATACATCCTTATCCTTGAGGTCATGGGTCCATTGTTCGGGATTGATGGTCTCATAGTCGATCAATCCGGAGGTATGATTCAACAGGTGGCGAAGGGTGATTTTTCGGCCGATTTCCGGAAAATCGGGGAAGAAATCCAGCAGATTCTGATTCAGTTTTAAGCTTCCCTGCTGGACCAGCAGCATGATCGACATGGCCGTAAACTGCTTGCTGACCGAGGCCAGGCGAAAATTGGCGGCCGGAGTGACCGGTATTTTATGCTCCAGATCGGCCAGGCCGTAACCTTTCTGGACTATGATTCGGCTATCGTGGATGATCATGAGGCCGGCACCCGGCTGATCCGGATGGCTGAAAGGAGCCATGATGCCGTCGATCGCCGCCAATAACTGTGTTGTGTCGCCATTCCATTCGATGGCCAGGTCATTTTTCCATTTCATAATGCTGTCGTTCACCAGCAGATTGGAGTAAACAGTCAAGCTGCGATTGGGCAGATCGTTTCCCGAAGTATCCGTTTCCCCATGGAACCAGGTTCCCAGGCTATACTTGTATTCGATTCGGCTGTTTTCGGCCAGAATGGTATCCCGGAAATAGTGGAGGCTGTCAAGGGAGTGCATGATCCAGTTGCTGTCATCCGGTTGCCAGTCATTGAAACTGCCGCTGAGATAGACCATTTCGCCCGGCTGAAGGGGTTCGGGAATGGCCAGTTCGAAACGGATCGGAACGTGCCGGGGCTGACTGCCGCAGTTTGCCGCAAGGCTGAAAATCCCAATCAACGCCAGCATGCCAAAAAGAGCCTGTCGCATACCATCTCCTCGTTAATGATTCATTGACTCGTGCCGAAATTAACGGATGACCATGATCTTGCGGACCAGGATGTTTTCCGGTGTTACCAATCGGCAGAAATAGATGCCGGTACCGTAAGTTCCGGCGTTCAATTCCATTCGGTGATACCCGGCCTGCATGTAATGATCCAGGATTGTCTCGATTTTTTCACCCAGGACACTGTATATGTCCAGCCTGACCTGGCCGGGATGGGCCAGTCCGAATGACACCATCGTCGTTGGATTGAACGGATTGGGGTAATTTTGGTCCAGATAATCCCGGTTCGGTATTCGGTCTCCGGGTTCATCAATTCCTACGATGATGCTCAGCGGCCGCTGGTAATAATTATTGGTCTCATCACTCTCCGGAATCAGGTCTTCAGGATCGATCCGGAGAGATAGTTGGTGGCTTCCTTCAGGAATAAAGACCGGTTCATCCGAATAAACGATCAGACTGCTGTCGATCGGCAGAATTCGTCCGGATTGCCGGATGGCATTCCGGTTCAAGCTCAATTCGGATAATACGGGGATCCCTCGAAGGGGTTTTCGTAGTTTGGGTATATCCATCCGGCTGGGCTGAATCGATGATGATTGCAGTTTGGGAGCGGAGGATTTTACGGATTGTCCGGTGCCGGCCGGTGAACCTAATTTGAGCCATAGGTTGATCAGGAAATTTCCCATATTGCCGGCGGAATGGGCATCCAGTATTCCATCGAAGGGATGATCGATATCGTCGATGATGTAGTTGCAGGCTGCCATGCAGGGGATGGATGAATCGGTGGTCAGGATCGGATAGGCATCATCCTGGGCCCCACTCAATGGACGGATGAATATTCCGATCAGTCGGCCGGCAGTGCTGATCGCCGGAAATTCAATCTGTTCCCATCGGGATTGATACTGGGAGTCGCCGGCCTGTAGCACCGGTGACGTATATAATACCGCCCGGTTTTCGATATCAAGTACATAAAGCTGGTAATCATAGGGACCAGCCAGGACTTCAAATCCGAAATGGTTGAATTCAACCGATGTCAGTTCCACCGGACTATACCGGCTGTAACGGCTCAGATCGTAGCAGGCCCCATAAGCGGAGCGCTGATTCTGGAAAAAGGCGCTGGATGGAAGGTGGTTGTGATAATTGAGCCCCAGCGGAAGATCAGGATTCAGGTATCGGGTTTCCTGGATCAGGGTGTCATCCAGGGTCAATCGTGATATCAACTGATTGTCCGGCAGGATGATGTCTTGATGTCCGCTGTTGTGAATGACCGATACCGGGTAATAGTATCCGGGGTTCGGGCCGTTCTGGTCGATGGCGTCCGCCGGCGAGTTGCGGTTTTGGCTGAGTAGAATGGGATAGTTCAACTGGTCGGCGCTGCCGTCGGCGGACAGGTCCGTTAATGGGATCGAGGGATCGATGATTTCAAGCGCTCGCCGATAGATATTATTGCTTTCATCGCTTTCGGGGATCACCCGGTTGGGATCGATTTCCATCACCAGGGTACCGCTGCCGGCCGTCAATGTCCAATCCTTGTCCATAAACCCTTCCAGGCAGACTCCGGCCTCCAGTGTGGAATCATTCTGAATTGTCATGACCTGGATGACGGATGGGGACTCATGGATGATACTGTCGGCCCTAATCCAGAGGGTGATCATCAGGTTGCCTCCGGATAGGTTCACCCCCGGGGTATTTCCCGCTGTACCTGCCGGTTGAGCCAGATCGCGGCAGGCATCCAGGCCGAAAGGGTTATTCAGATCGATCGAGTAATTGACTCCCGGGATGATCGTTCCGGAATCGGAGGAGATGATCGGAAAAAAGGGGGAAAATGTTCCGCTGTTTTCACTGAGGGGCTGAATGAAGACACCGATCCGGCCTTGGCACGTCAGGGCATCCAGGCTAAGGGAATCCCAGACCGGTTGAGACTGATCATCGGAAGTGAACTGGATTTGGCTGGTGAAGAGAATGCTTTCCTGAACCATGTCCAGCACATGAACTCTGTATTGATGAGGATCGGAAGCCGTCACTCCAAAACCGGAGTGATTGAAGCAGACCCGGTCCAGTCTCGGATTGGCGTATCGATCCAGATCGAGGATGATGCCGTAACCCCGGCTGGAATCCTGGGGAAAGCCCCCGGTTGGGACCGGGCGATGAAAATTGAGGGGAATGGGCTGATTGAAATTCCAAAGGCGGTAATCCAGAGCCGGCCGGTCATTCCACAGAATGCGGAACAGTGGCTGGTTGCAGGGGAGGAATGCCGGAGCGATTCCTTGGTTCCGGATAGCGCCGTGGATCCGATAATCCCCGTTAATCAGGCTGTCGCCCGGGATTCCAGCGGTAAAAGGGGCATCCAGAGTGTCCAGCACAATCGGATAGAGCCAGTTCCGGCAGTCCGATCCGGGGACCAGATCCGGGTGAGTGTTCGTCATTGCTGAGCGGGAAGAGGATTGATAAATCGATCGCGAATCAGGATTCGAACGGTGATCCGGGGCTTGATCCGCTGTAGTCAAGGTCACCGATAACAGCCGGATCAACATCAATCCAGCCAGCAACTGACGAGTATGGTATTTCATACATTCCTCTCTGAACGACCGGTCTGTGATACCGATATCATGGTTTTTTTTTCTCGATATGCAGGTGCAGGAAAGCCCGTCCGAAGTATTCATCATAAAAGGAACGGATTTTTTCACAGGTATAATCGTTACCGATCAGGTTTTTTCTGATGAAACTCTTTTTGGTTGTTTTGGTGCCGGTGATGTTTTTGGG
>JAGOEH010000137.1 GCA_017997825.1 Candidatus Delongbacteria bacterium
GCCGACGGAAATCATCAGCTCTTTCATGGACTGGCGGGGATCGAAATCGGCCGTGTATCGTCCGTCACTGCTTTCGGCATGCCGGACATGATTGATGTAATACTTCATACTGTCCCGGTTGCGGATAGTATCCCCGTTGTGAACGATCACGGTAAAGATTTCGCCCAGCAGATAAGCGCTGTAGGTACTGTCCCAGTAATGCCAATCCCATTCATCCAGCACATCAGCCTGGGTCAGCCCGAGATGATCATATTCGATCCGGACGTTAAGATCGAATCGGCGGGATATGGTATGGGCGATCTGGCCGCCGATACCGTATCCGAGGGCCTTTTCCACCCGCTGCTGTTCGGCCTGCCCCTGAAAAAGGGCAAAGGTTTTGAGGGAGAGCCCGGAGCCGGAATCCTTGGTCATTGAAGATTCCTGGGCATAAACCAGGGTAACCGGGATTATCGTTAATGCCAGGATAAGGGTTAAGATTCGCCGTTTCATTAAAACTCCCAGCGTAAACTATAGCGTAAGGTATTGTCCAAATACTCGTGCTGCATAAACGAAAAATCGGCAAAAACCGGATAGCCTTTCAGGTTCAGGCGCACGCCGAACCCGGCGGTCAGCCCTTCATGCTGATAGCCGAATTTATAACCGCCCCGCAAGGCCAGGATGCCGTTCAGCACGCATTCTCCCCCCAATTGAATCCGTTCATCGGCATCATTGGGGTGGACGGCTTCGGCCAGTATGGTCAGATGATTGGGAGAATCGATCCGTCCCCAGACCTCGGCCGAGATCCCCAGTTTGAGTAATTGGGGCATTTTAAATTTTTCAACGGCGTACTTGGATTCCAGCCCGAAATTCTGCAGAAAAGCTCCAATTCTGAGCCCCCGGTATCCGGTATGATAAAGAAATCCGACATCGGCCATCAGGTTATCCGCCTGGTAGCGGTCGATTTTCTCCCGGGCATACTTCAAGCTGGTTCCGAACGCGAATTTATCGGTAAGATAGCGGGAAAAGCTGATTCCGATCATCAGGGCGTGGGCGTTGAAATGTCCCAGAGCGACATAGGAACCGGTCCGATCGGCCGTCAGATTGGCGGTACGATCCATCCGGCCGTAATCGAGGTAAAGACAGCTCAATCCGAGGGTGCCAAATCCGGCCCGGTGATAGGTAAAGGCCAGGGCTTGCTGGCTGATATCGGTATACCATTGGCCGTAGCTGAAGAGAACCCCCTGGGGTCGAATCTGTCCGGCCGCCAGGGCCGGATTGATGAACAATCCCTCATTGCCGGCATCCGGCAGGGTGATCCCGGTCTCTCCCAGCGCGGTATAGCGCGGGGTTACCGGTACTTCCAGAAATACAAAACCGGTGGTGCCCGTTTTTTGGAATTCAGTCGCATCATTGATGGATTGACCGGCCAGAAGCAGCAGGATAATCATTAATCTCCGTAATATCATGGGTTCCTCTAATTGATGATCGCGAATTTGCCCTTACGGGAAGCTCCCGCAGGCGTTGTGACGACATAAAGATAAAGTCCGCTCTTCACATACTGACCGTAATCGCTGATCTGATTCCATCCGGCGACTCCCGAATCGGTGCTCCGGTGATGGATGGTCTTGACCAGATCGCCCCGCAGAGTGAAAATGCGGATCGTACATTCGGAGGCCAAATTGACGAACTGAATCAGCTTGGTATCGCCGGCCAGATCGAGACCCGAGCTGCGGTAAAAGGGATTGGGCACAACCGTGACCTGATCGAGCACGCCCTGGGTTGGTGTCAGGGTAGTATAAAACGGAATGGACATACGATTGGCGAAAATGGAGCTTTCCAGTGATCGCAGGGTCATCCCCGGATCGATCGGCCAGGATTGCCCCTCCCGGTCATAGGCGGTCAGGGAGTAATAATACCCGTAACCCATGGCGACCAGGCTGTCTACGAATTGGTAGGACCGGGTATCGGATTGATACCAGGGGGATTGCCGGACTTCGATATCGGCGATTTTCTCCCAGGGACCGAAAGTCAGATATCGGCTGCGGTAGATTCGATACCCGGCCAGATCGGGAATTTGGCTGTGGGGATCGGGGATCTGGTCGCAGGAGTCGGGAAATGAGATCACATTACCGATTTTACCGGGTTCGGTATAGGTGGTAACGGAGAATTTCGGGGCCATCGGCGGCATCGGAATCCGGTATCCGTTTCTGAAATTGTATTCGACCCGCTGAGCCAGATAACTGACGGCGCTATCACCGGCTGTTCGAATCATATCGCGCGTCGTCAGGGTATCGGTCGCCCGTTCATACGACAGACCGCCCACAAATTCGGCCACCACCACCCGAATGGAATCATTGCGGGGGATATAGAAGGGTCCGAGGGCAAAATTGATGAAGAGCCGGTTCTGTCCCATCCGGGGATCATTCGGATCGTCGAAGGCCCGGGTCAATTTCATGGGATCACGCATAGCGGCATATTTATTATCCAACCCCAGGACGCTCTCAAAGGGGCCCTGGTCATTGGAGGTAGCGCCGGCGGACCAGCCAAAGGCCCGGATATGATTTTCCTGTCCGGTACTATCGGGAGAGATGTAAAGAAACCGGATACCGGTATATCCCGGGGCGATAAATTCCGGAGCTTTGACATTCTGTTGAGTAACCGGGTCATAGTCAAGATATTCATAATAATCAAACGATTCGTCGGTTTGGGAGGTCGGACTGAAATCACCGGCATAAGCCACGGCCATTCGGCTGGAAGGATCATAGGAACTATGGGTATTGCGGGCCCCATCCGGATAGGAGGGAAAGCACAGATTCCAGCCGCGGTGATTGGGAGACAAGGCCCAGGTAAAAAGCAGACACACCCCGCGCAGGGTGTCTCGGCGCTGGGTATTCCGGATGATATACTCGGTGATGATATAGTCTTCATCGGCCCGTGACCCGGACCACTGGCGGGCTGTGCGGGTAACCTGGATCGGCAGGTTTTGGTTATCTGAGATCTCGTACCATTGGGTATTCTTTTCCCATTCGGTGACGATCATCTCTTCGGCTTCAGCCGGATTATTCCGCAATCCGTGGTTGGAGGTGATTTTCTGGTGGCGGGTGACCTTATAGCGTTTGTCGAGGCTCCAGTCCACATCCCGGCCGTGGCAGGCGAAATCGGCCCATCCCAGGGTTTTCATGGAATCGTTCAAGGCCATAATATAGAATCCCCCGGCCGCCAGGTAACTGTTGCCGCCGCCGATATTCTGCTTGAGTTCCTCGGTATTGTATCCCGGCCAATCAAGACCGTAAGCCTTCCGCTGCCAGTCGGTCATCGGCTCGCATTCCTGAGAGATATAGTAGGAATGCCAAAGTCGGCCGCGGTCAAAATTCAAAGAATAGGGCTGATCGGCCCATCCCGTACCGGCGATCATCAATCCGATCAATCCCAACCATGCACGCTTCACAAATCATTCCTTTCCTGGCTAAAACGAAACACCCAATGAAAAAAAGAACTGACGGGGAATATTCTTGAAAGTCTGAAAATAGTTATATAAATAAACATCCCGGGTCGGATCATGATCCGGGTCACAATAGGTCATACTGCGCAAGACCCATCGATTCAGCTCTTCGCTGTTGGTGATCGGGGTCAGGTGCTGATTGTCGAAGAGGTTCAGCACCCGCAGACTGAATTTTAGGGTATATGGCCCGAAAGCATGGGATTTTTCCAGACGAAAATCGGTGGTGGCTTCCATCGGATAGCGCCGATTATTTTCCACCTGATAATCATATTGATACTCCGGAGACCAGTAGTACGGCAATCCGCTGCTGACCCGGTAGACCAAGCCGAACGAGGTTTCGCTCAGAATAGAGCGTCCCCAGAGCTTTGGCCCCTCATTTTTTCCCAGGATGTAGGTCAGAGAGGCATTGAAGCGGAAGGTACGATCCTCCGAGGCCAGGTAATCGCTGGCGGAGTATTGATATTTCTGGATCAGTTCGGGAGTGATATCGTCCATATCGAGGTAAACACCATAATTACCGTAGTTGGTTTGGCTGAGGGAAAAGGAACAGCGGTAGAGCCAGCTCCGGCTGTTGCGATTGGCGAAGGTGACTTCTACTCCCCGGGAATTACCGTGTCCCTGGTTGCTGTAGCTGATATAGGATCCCTTGAAATCGTCGGAGCGGTTCTGATTACCGGTGGAGCTGCGGATATAAATGGTTGATACCTGGTCTTTGAGGTCATTATAATAGGTCACGATATCCAGTTGGTGAGTATTCCACAGATTCTGCTGAACTCCGACCTCGTAGTTGATGGAAAGCGGGGGTTTCAGATTGGGATTGCCGTAGCTTCCCCATCCGTAATTGGTTTGATTGTCCAGCGCTCGGTTGACGGAGGGCATGGAACGGAAATGGCCGTACTGGATACGGAACGCGGTCCGTTCGGCAATCGGAAACGAGATGCCGAACCGGGGGGAAAGGGACAGATAGGTTTTGGAGTTTTCCCATTGGGGGATACCGTTGCCGGTGGATCCGGTAGCCGGATAGAAGAGGTTGTAAGGATCGCTGGGAACATCCGCCCCGAAATTGTAGGCATCGCTGCGCACTCCGATATTGGCCACCATGCCGGCAAATTCCAGCTTATCCTGAAGGTAGCCGGCAGCATACCAGGTCTTGGCTTTATAGTTGGCGGCATAACCGTTGCGCGACAGGAAGGCCGCCACACATAACGACGAGGAAGCATTATAATCCTGATCCATCAGAAAGGTTTCCATCCCCATTTTGAAGAGATTGGTATGGGTCACCTGAGACGAAAAGCTTAATTTCCCCTCCCAGAAATCGGTAACCGAGGCCTGGTTGTAGATGCTGGACCAAGTATAATAGGTTCGGAATTTTTCGAACCAGGGCCCATCTTCCTCGATTTGACGGAGTTCCACCGGATTCTTGATATCGGTGGCGGTAGCCGGAGTCGGAGTCTGCAAGGCATACAGGACTTCGTTCTGGTGAGTCATGATCGCTTCCAGGAAAGATTTGGATGAAAAGAGATATTTATAGGTCAGACTTTGGGCATAAACGGTTTCCTCGCGGGGAGAATCATAGATCAGGGTGTATTTGCGTTTGGCGCCGTAAGAATCCCACAAACCGGCCCAGCGGATATCGTCCGAACCGCTGCCCATTCCCGAATAAAAGGACTGGATCATGGTGGTCAGTTTGAAGCTGTGCGAGGCGTTGGGTTTGAAGGCCAAAACGAACAGATAGTTTTGAAGGCGCTGCGTTTTTTCACGGGTCGGGAGACGGGTCGGTTTGTTTTTGAGCTCACCGGAAGCAAAAAAGGTCAGTTTATTGGGATTGCGTCCCAGCGGGCCGCTCAAGGAAAACAGATAGCGGGTATAGGGATCGCGGGTATAATCATAGACTCCAAAGATATTGTCGTCGGAGGGGGTATGATTGGTCACCCATAGGTTGTAGTTCCGGATAACCCGGGCACTGTCGACCCGGCCCAATGAATCATTGTAGAATTGAGATTGGGAATACCAGTTTTCGATATTGCCCCACTTTTTCCATTCGGTCTGGTTTTGGGAGTAAACATTCTCGCCCCAGTGATACTTACCGGGAGGACGGTACTCGATCACAAAGGCGGCGCTGAATTTCTCACTGCCCTCCTTGGTAACCACTTTGACCACCCCGGACTGAGCATTTCCATACTCGGCATTGAATCCCCCCGAGATGACCTCCATCTGGGATACGGCCAAGGGATTGATATCATATTTCCAACTGGTTTCGCTCTTGGTGGAGGTGCCGTAAGCCGGTTGACCATCATTCGGACGCACCACACCCATACCGTTTTGGATAACTTTGATATCGTCATTTCCCCGGATTTCAAGCTTGCCGTCGGCGGTTCGCTGGGTATTGGCCGAGAGTTCCAGTACATTTCGCAGACCTTCGACCGGCAGACTGGACATTTCCCGGGCATCGATATGGATGGAGGAAGAGGTTTTATCGGCTTCTACGATCGGTTTTTCCGCGGTAATCACGATCGGATCTCCCTGGCCGATCTGGAGAGCGGTCGATTGGAGACGGACATTGATGGTGCTGGTCCGGTCGATCTTGATCTGGAGATTGGAAACGTTGAGCGGTTTATAGCCGATAAAGAGAAATTTGAGGGTATGAATACCGGGCTGGACATTCAGAATGACATATTCACCCTTTTCGTCGGTGGCCGCCCCTTTTTGGGAGCCTTCCACCATCACATTGACCCCGATCAGGGGTTCGCCGGTCTCGGCATCGGTCACCCGCCCGGCGATCTTGCCGGCGTTTTGGGCTTCCATCCGAATCAGTAATACAGGCATGATGAAAAGAATGAACATCAACCATTTATTTTTACCCATAATGGAAATAAAATAAAAAAAAATTAAAAGTCAAGGTTTTTTTACAAATCGAATTAATATTATCTAAAATATTTTTGGAAGGAATCTGATAGTTGGTTTGTTTTATTGGATTTACTGATTTTAAACTGGATTTTATCACCATTCAACTGATGGTGAAAGCCGGCCTTTTTGAGCTTTATTTTTTTATTGACAAAACAAACTAGAATTTCTAAATTGGAAATAGTATAGTTTAAGATTTCGGTAGAAACGGAGCGATCGCGATTTGAAGCGCCATTCTGCCGGGTGATGGATTAATCGGATGAGGAGAACAGAGATGGAAACGGATGTATTGGTAGTAGGGGGTGGAACGGGGGGGATTGCGGCGGCCATTGGGGCGGCGCGAATGGGGGCAAGGGTGATTCTGACGGAAGAGACGGAATGGCTGGGGGGCATGCTGACGGCTGCCGGCGTAAGTGCCGTCGATGGGAATCATCATTTGCCTTCCGGGATATGGGGAGAGTTCCGGCGGGAACTGATTGCCCATTATGGGAGTTCCGAAGCCCTGGCTACCGGCTGGGTCAGCCACACTCAGTTTGAGCCTCATATCGGCAATCGGATATTTCACCGGATGGCCGAATCGTGCGGGAGTTTGAGAATTATGAAGGGGTATGCGCCGGTCGGAATCGAGATTGAGAACAATCGGGTTGAGGCGGTCCGTTTTGTTCATCCTCAGTATCGTGATTTGAGGATCAGAACCCTGATCACGATCGATGCGACGGAATTCGGTGACATTATGGCCATGGCGGGGTGCCGTTATTCGCTGGGGCGGGAAAGCCGGGCGGACAGTGGGGAGCCGTGGGCCCCGGAGCGAGCGGACCGGATCACTCAGGATATGACCTGGGTAGCTATTCTGAAGGATTACGGAACGGTACGCCGTTTTGAGTATCCGCGTCCATCCGATTATGATGAATCACTCTATCGGGGATGTTGTAGAGAATGTTTTCCGATCGAAGGCGAGACTACGGTCGATGCCCAGACCATGCTGAATTACGGCCGGCTGCCTAACCATAAATATATGATCAACTGGCCGACGCATGGCAACGATTATTATGCCGATCTGATCGAATTGAGCCATGAAGAACGACGGAAACATTTTATTAAAGCCCGCAGCATGACTCAGGGATGGTTACACTTCATTCAGCGGCACCTGGGCTGGACCCATCTGGGATTGGCGGATGATGAATTCCCCACCCCGGATCGCCTGGCGCTGATTCCCTATATCCGGGAGAGCCGACGGGTTCGCGGCCAGGTTCGGGTTACTCTGCACGATCTGCTGGATCCCTATCGCCGGCATCCCGATCCGCTCTATCGTCAGGCCATCGCGGTCGGCGATTATCCGGTCGATCACCATCATCAGCGGGCAGCCCTGACGGAACCGGAACAGTATCCTTCTATTCCTTCCTTCTCGATTCCCTATGGAGCACTGATTCCCGAGCAGGTTGAAGGGTTGATCTGTGCGGAGAAAAATATCTCGGTCAGCCACATTGTCAACGGGGCTTCCCGTTTACAGCCGGTCGTCCTGCAGATTGGGCAGGCAGCCGGAACAGCGGCGGCCATAGCGACGTTTAACCATTGTCAGCCGGATCAGATTTCGATCCGGATACTCCAGCAGCACCTGTTGGATACCGGCTGCCGGCTGATGCCGTTTATCGATACGCAACCCGACGATCCCTATTTCCATGCCATTCAGACCTGCGGACTCCGGGGAATTTTACGCGGTCGTGGAGAACCCCATCAATGGGCCAACCGGACCTGGTTTTATCC
>JAGOEH010000138.1 GCA_017997825.1 Candidatus Delongbacteria bacterium
TTGATTTCATCATGGGATTCGGACTTGGGCAATTCCACATCAAAAGAGCCCTGGCCGATCTCCTGGGTTGCCAGGGCCAATTTGCGCAGCGGGCTGGTCATTGAACGAGCGATAAAGCTAATCACGAACAACAGCACGATCAATCCGACCACCGATAATACAATGGCGATGCGCAGCAATTTGCGCAGCGGCGCCGTCAGCTCATCCACCGGGTAAACGATGCCGAGCGACCAGCGGTTGATGGTGATAGGAGCAAACGAGACCCAGCTCAGTTTGCCGGTGGTGACGTTATGGTATTCCTGTTCGGCGATACTGGTTTTGCCCTGCACCATGGCCCGGCCGATTTCACGCAATTGCTGAGATTTGATCTCTTCGGCGATACTGAATACGGTCTCGTTCATGATGAATTCGCGGCGGGGATGGGCCACCAGGCTGCCGTTACGGGATATCATAAAGGCGTATCCGGTCTGATAGATCTTGATGGAATCGAACAGATCCTGCAGCCATTCCAGTGAAATATCGGCCGTCAGTACCCCGATAAACCGGCGATGCCCGTCTTTGATCCGGTAAAGGGGGACCGAGTAGGTCGTCATGACGATATTTCCACCGCCCTCGTCGTAATAGGGTTCGCTCCAGGTCGAGCGCCCCAGTTCCTTGGGAATCTGGTACCAGTCCATGGTAAAATAATCGTAGTTTTCGTTGCCCAGGGGGCCCGATTCGATTCCCAGCTTGCTTTTATAGACATAGATCGAATTGTATTTTTCCTTGTTACCGTTGAATCCGGTTTCGAAGGCAATGGCTGATCCGTAAATCTCCTGGTTGTTGGCGACCGCCACGCTCAGCAGGCGTTTCATTTCCGCTTCCGAATAATCTCCGTTTTCCAGGATTTTGGCCAGATTTTCCGGGACTTTCTGGACCACGGCCAGGATCCTCTCGATTCGGTTGACGGTGGCCACGGTCAGCAGATTGGAGTTTTCACGCAGGTTGAGTTCGATGGTATGGCGCGATACTTCATAGATATAAGCCAGAATAACCACGATCAGGATCGAAACGGTGGAGAAGATCGCCACAATCATTTTTAGCGAAAGGCCTTGAAAAATGGAGGGTCGTTTCATTTGGATTCCCGTGTCTGAATGGGTTTATAGAAGTCCCGGTAATCAGGTACCATCTTGATCAAACCGGCGGTCTTCATCTGGCCGGCCACCAGTTGATAGCCTTCCGGAGACAATCGTTCGAAACGGTCGGTTTTTCCTTCGGAAAAGATCAGATCAAGCATCCGGTGGAGCATCCAGCGCTGATGGGCTTTATTGTATCCCAGTTTGGCCTGTTTGATATAACCGATCACGATATCCAGGGCTTCTTCGGGCTGCTGACGGGCATATTGCCAGCCTTCCAGGGTCGCCGACACGAAGGCCCGACACAGTGACTCATTTTTACGGTAAAACTCTTCCCGGCAGTAAATTCCGTCCTCCGGAAAGTTCAGTCCATGATCCTTGAAGAAGAAGGTGACCAGTTCATCTTCATTAAACCCCGAATTGAGGATGGTATGGTATTCATTGTACCACATGGCGGTGGTCACATCGATACCGTCCTGAAAAAACAGGTTGATGGTGGCGTTTTGCTGGACCGGAATCACGTTCAGGTTGTATTTTTCGAAAAAGGCCAGGGGCTGGATCAGAAAATCATCGCCCCACAAACCGACCTTGCGGCCGTTCATATCCTGGGGGGTATGAATATTGCCGGATTTTTTGGCGATCAGCATCAGGGCGGACTGGTTGATCAATTGGGCCAAATTGATGATCGGGACGCCGACTGAGCGGCGCTGAATGCCTTTGGTCAGCCACATGCTGACGAAATCGGCCTTACCTTCTTCCAGCCAATGGACGGAGGAGACCCGGGGTCCCCCGGTCACCAGGGTTACCTCCAGACCGTTTTTCTTGTAGAATCCTTTATCCTGGGCGACATAATAGCCCGCGAATTGGGCCTGGGGCAGCCAGTGGGGCACAAAGGTAACCCGGTCAAAGGCCCGGATATCGCCCCTCAGAGGTCCCGCCAAGACCATCACCACCGCCAGTACACACCCGATTAATTGACGTTGTCGCAGCATGCTTTCTTCCTCTTTTCCATACCCATACCCGTGGTTCATCGTGTCTCTCTGCGTTACAATTCCAAAATCGCGTCCGGATGATGTTTCATTATCAGGATCACGTCCATCGATCGATCCCGTTTCCGATCAGGGTTGATAAAGCGAATCCGCCAGTTCCTTCACTTCGTCCGACAGAGAAATTCCCAGTTTTTCGGCGGTATTGAGGTTAATCACCAGATTATAGTCTCCCAGGGGCACCTCCGGGATCCGGCTAACCGATTCACCCCGGATAACCCGACCGGCCAGTTGACCGGCTTTATAGGCCCACTCGTTGCAGTCAGGACCGACGGCGGCCAGCAGGCCTTTATCAATATTGTTGATTTCGGTGGTAAAAAAGGGAATTTTTTCGCGGTTGGTAACCCGCAGGATCGATTCGATGGCGGCATAGACCCGGTTGTCGGCGGCGGCAATAACGGCTTGAGCGCCTTTTCGCACCAAAGCCTCGGTAACCTGGGTCAGATCAGCGGTCGACTCGAAGGTGCCTTCAACCAGTTCAAATCCGTGTTCGGCATAGGCGTTCTTGATCAGCCCCGCTACATATAGGGCATTAACCTCAGCCGTATTGTAAACCAGGCCCAGCTTGGTGATGGATGGAGTCACCCGGTGAATCCCTTCGAAAAACTGGTCGATCGGGCAGGGATCGTAGACTCCGGTCAGATTATCGGGCTTGTGGGCGATTCCCATCTGGGCGGCACTGAACGCCACGGTATAGATGATAGGAATGGTTTTTACACTCTGGATGGCGGCCAACTGGCAGGGTGTACCCAGGGTGACCACCAGGTCCACCCGGGAGGAGACGAAGCTTTGCAGGATCATGCTGACGGTAGGGATATCGCCTTGAGCGTTCTGATAAACGATCCGGACATCCCGGTCGATCTGATAGCCCTGATCCTCCAATGATTTGACGAAAGAGGCCCGGGCGTCATCCAGAATTTTGTCTTCGATGATCTGGACGATCCCGATGGTGAACATCTCATTTTTTTTGCGGCATGTGGAAAAAAGAACGGTGATGAGGGTGAGTCCAATCAGGATTCGAGTCAAAGAGTGCATGGTTCCTCCCTAAAAATACGGAGCTGAAGCCAGTTCAGCAACAGGTGCGCGTCATCGGCCGGAGGCGGGTCAGGCGTATTCCCGTTTGAGTTCTTCCACCAGCTCGTCGGTCAGTCGTTCGGATTTTCTCAGATCGGCGAATTTTTCCAGCAGATCGTTGACGGTCAGACGTTTTTTCTCCTGCAGGCTGATTTCGTCGATAACCTTTCCTTTGTTCATCATGATGGTTTTATTGCCCAGTTCCAGGGCCTGCTGCATGGAATGGGTGACCATGACGGCGGTCAGGCCGTCGCGTTCGATGAAGCGTTGGGTCAGGCGGATGACCTGGGCGGCCGATTTGGGATCGAGGGCGGCGGTATGTTCGTCCAACAAAAGGACCTTGGGTTTACGGATCACGGCCATCAGCAGGGTGATGGCCTGGCGTTGTCCCCCGGAAAGCGAGCCGATGACATTCTCGATCCGGTCTTCCATCTGCATTTCCAGCGCCGCCAGTTCCTGTCGATAGTGTTTTTTGCGGGCAGCGGTCAGTCCGATGACCGGAAATCGTTTGGCGCCGCGGAGATAGGCGGCATGGAGGTTTTCGGCAATCGTCATATGGGGAGCGGTCCCGGAAAAGGGATTCTGGAAGACCCGCGAAATGTATTTGGCGCGTTCATAATCCATGCGGCGGGTCACCTCATGGCCGTCCAGCAGGATCCGGCCCTGATCGGGCAAAAAGGATCCGGCGATGGCGTTCAGCAGGGTGGATTTCCCGGAACCGTTGGTGCCGATAATGGTGACGAAATCCCCTTCCCGGATCTCCAGATCGATGCCGCGCAAGGCATAGACCTCGTTCATAGTCCCGGAATTGAAGGTTTTATGCAGGTTTTCTATTCTAATCATGACTTACCTCGTAAACGATTCGGGTTGAGCAGGGATCGATCCCTCATTGAGCCGCCTCACGGTCCAGCACCGCCTTGGGAATGACGACACCGTACTCTTTGACCAGCGCATGATTGATCTCCAGGCGTTCCGGGACAAATTCGGTCAGCGGGACATCCTTGGGATGACGGCCCCCGATGACCTGCAGGGCTTTTTCTCCGGTTTTGACACCGACCTGGTAATACTCGGCGCCCAGCGATATAAAGGCCCCCTTGGCCACTTCACCGGCCGAATTGGTAAAGAACGGGATCTTTTTGGCGCGCAGCCGGGAGGCAAGGGTCGGAATGGCCAGGGCAACGGTATTGTCTCCGGTCATGAAGAAAAGGTCGATACCGTCGGTCAGGAGTGAATTGAGGGCTTCCGCCACCTCATTGGTATTGGTGACATTGCGTTCCAGCAGGGTAAATCCGTACTGGGGGGCATAAAGCTTGGCTTTGCCGCAGCAGGTCTGGGAGCAGACCTCAGCCGGATTCCAGATTATCCCGATGCGTTTGGCCGTGGGAAATACCTCGCGCATCAGCTTGATCGCCGATTCCACCGGTTGAAGCGTCACCACACCGGTGATGTTCTCCCGGTGATGGATGGTGTCGGTGGCCAATTCCATCTGATAAGGATTGGTGACACATCCGAAGATATGGGGGATGACCCGGTTGGTGGAGGCCATGATCTGCAGAGAGGGGGTGGAAAGGGTCACAATATAGTCATACTTGGCCTGGACGATCCCGTCGGCCACCGATTTACCGATGGAGTATTCCCCCTGGGCGCTTTTCACATCCAGGATGAGGTTATGACTCTTGAGAACATCCTTGACACCCTCCAGGGCATCCAGCATAATCTGCTGTTCACTGAAAAAGAAGATCGCCACCCGTTTGGGTTTGGAATCGCCGTCTGCGACGATTGCACCACCAGCTCCGGAAGCTCTGTCGGCAATAGTATCGCTGCCGGCCGCGGAAAGATCACTCTCCGCCGGGATGGCGGAATAATCCTGATTACCGATGGATCGCGGACGGCCCTCCTCATCGATGATCAGACCGGCTTCAGCCAGCAATTCGGAGCGGATAGTGATCCCCAGTTCTTTGGCTACCTTCAGATTGATATGCAGGACCTGGTCCTTGGATTCCTCTTCGAAGGGGATATTTTGGGGATTTTCGCCGCGCAGGATCCGGTCGACCAGCCTGGCGGTTTTGACCCCGTCATAATAATAGTCATAGCCGAAGGACAGCAATCCGCCGTGGATCAGGCGCTGATGGTCGGACAAGATAATGGGAATTTTGTGGGATCGCGTGGCGGAGACCATAGCGTCGAAAGCGCTAAATACGGTATTGTCGGGGGGTTGGATAATCAGATCGATTCCCCGGTTGATGATCGAGGTGGTTACCTGGTGGACCTCGGATGATCCGGACACCATGGCGGAAACCGATTTCATCTCCGGATTGCGGGCGATGGCTTTTTTCAGTTCACCCACATTGAAGACCGAATTGGCGTGAGCCTGGTCCCAGATGGTCCCGATGCGGAGATCGCGGCCGGGGAACTGGATTTTGGCGATCCGGACAATATGATCCATATCGATATTGCCGTAAATTCCGGTCACGTTCGGCAAATGATCGGTCGTTGATTTGCCGGCTCCGATCACATACGGAGTGGCCAGGGCGGAAAAGACCACCGGAATGGATTTGACTTTTCCGATGACGGCCTGGGTGGCGGGGGTTCCGATCGAGACGATGACGTCGACGCTGTCCATCTGGAATTTATCGGCAATGGTGCTCAGGGTCGGCAGATCGTTATTGGCATCGCTCAGGATGATCCGGCAATTTTCGCCGTCGTGCCATCCCAGCTTATCGATTTGATGTTTGAATCCATCGAGGGTTACTCCGACATAGCCATCCTGATTGACCAGGACCAGACCGATACGGGGTAATTGCCGGTTGTCGGAGTCCGTTTGACTATAGAAATGGAAACCCAGCCCGATGACGGCCAGAACGAGTGCCGCGGCCGCGCTCCAGCGTAAGGCCCGTGATTGGGGAATGACCTGGGATAACGGTTTGATCAGCAGGTCCGGTATCGATTTTTTCCCGGAAATCGTTCTGGAAACGACAATTGTGAATAAAACGAACAGGGCAGTCAGCAGCTTCAGGTCGATCGGATTCATTCCCACATACAGGGCGAACGCGATCATGAAACGGAACACGATCGAGCCGATGATGGCGCTCAGGATACGGCTTCCGATGGAGCTTTTTCGGATGACGGCTTCACCCACGATCACCGAGGCCAATCCGATCACCACCGTACCGATTCCCATCCCGATATCGGCGAATCCCTGGTACTGGGCCACCGTTCCGCCCGACATACCGACCATCCCGTTGGCCAGGGCCACACCCAGGATTTTGATTTTATCGACATTGATCCCGGAGGCGGAAGTCATGATGGCATTGTCGCCGGTGGTGCGGATGGTCAGACCCAGGTCGGTCTTGAAGAAAAATGACAGGAACTGCCAAAAAACCAGCATCATGATCATCAGGATGATGGCCAGCCATAGTTCGGAATTGATACCGGGATTGAAGCGGCCGATCAGACTGATGATGGTCGGCTGGTCCAGCAGCGGGATGTTGGAGCGCTGCATGATATGGAGATTGATGGAATAGAGTGCGATCATCACCAGGATGCCGGCGAGCAGGCTATTGACTTTGAGCTTGGTATGGATCAGTCCGGTGGCTGCGCCGGCCAGAGCGCCGGCCAGGAAGGCCGCCCCCAGACTCAGCACCGGATCGATCCCGGCTAGAATCATGACGGCCGATACGGCCGCGCCGGTCGTAAAACTTCCGTCCACGGTAATATCCGCAAAATCCTGAATCCGAAAGGTGATAAAAACTCCGATGGCCATCAACGCATACAGCAGGCCGAGATTAACCGATCCAATCCATAGTTCCATGATTTAGTCCTTAAGCGGCGTGATCCCTGCAATTCCGACACTGAATTTGGAGGATCCTTGGGTATGTTGAATTTTTATGATAGTCTGTTCACGCAAAATACGGCTTAGCTCGCTGTCCAGCGAATCCAGCGCGGTATTGATGATCCCGGTCGAAAAAATGGCGGAATGGAGGTGATACGAACTTTCTCCCGGGAAATGGGCCCTGATTTTGGGATCCAGACGGGATTTGTCCCGGCAGACGATCCCGCTCATCACCAAGATATGGTCGACATATTCCGGATCGACCGAAAAATTCATCCATTCGGGCAGGTTATCACGGGAAAAGATATTCGAATCGCCGGGGGTTCGGTTCTCCGCCAGCGGAATTTTCTTCAGGTTCATGCCTTTATGGCCTTTGGACTCGGCGATCATCACCATTCCGAAGAGATTGGATTCCACCTCGCCTTGAATCACCCGCATCAATTCATTCAGATCGATCAGGGCATCTTTGCGGGAGAAGGCGATGGTCCGGGAGTAATCACCCGAATAACCGAATCCGTGAAGAAATTGGTAATCGACGTGGACGCTTTGGGGGGAGTATTCGACGAAATCCGGCATGGAGCGTTTGGAGGCCGGGTAGAAATAGATATTATGGTTCAGCAGAACGGTTTCGCCCAGATGCCGGCATACGTCCTCGGCATTCTCCCCTACCGCGGCCAATCCGGTACCGAAGCGGACATCGCCCGGGTTGACCGAGACCAGATCATCAGGGGTAAATCCGGCCGTCATCACTTTCTCGGGTTGTCCCAAAACGATCAGGGGATAAATATCATCGGGACCGGATTTGATGCTCAGGTCGATCCCGTCAACACTTTTTTCAATACATCCGGCGGCATGGGAGTGACCGTTCAGCAGAGCGGCGACCTCTTCCGGCCGGCTGAAGAATTTGAAGATGGAGTAGAAGCCGCTGACGCGGAAGACTTCCAACACGCTGGGAGCCAAATTATAGAGCAGAATCTGGCCGCCCACCGCCATCAGCTTTTTCTGAGCTGCCAGGAAGACCCGCAATCCGGCGCTACTGATATACTTGACTTCGGTAAAATCCACC
>JAGOEH010000139.1 GCA_017997825.1 Candidatus Delongbacteria bacterium
CTATTTCCAGGATAAGATCGAGTATCCGGAAATGATCATGAATATCGGGCTGAGGTATGACTACTTCAATTCCCAATCCGAGTACCATACCGATATCCTGCAGCCGGACGGGGTCCGGGATGATGCCGAGACCAAGCATATGGTGGCTCCCCGTCTGGGAGTATCCTTTCCCATCACCGATCGCGGGATTATCCATTTCTCCTATGGTCATTTCTACCAGATGCCCTCGATGAGCGCCATGTATGTCAATGCCGAATATGAGCTGCCGGCCATTGGAACCTACAGCTTCGGGAATGCCAATCTGGATCCCCAGAAAACGGTCATCTATGAAATCGGTTTACAGCAGCAGATCGGCAATTCTCTGGCGCTGGAGGTGACCGGATTCTACAAGGATATCCGGGATCTGCTGGCTCTGCAGAATATCACTTTCCGTGATGTATCCGGTCGAATCCGGGATTACCAGGTCTATGTCAACGATGACTATGGAAACACCAAGGGAATTACCCTTTCACTGAGCAAGATGCGGCTTGATAATGATTTGATTTCGGCATCACTGGATTATACCTTCCAGGTGGCTGAAGGCAACAATAATGATGACGGCGCATTTTTCTTCAACTCCCTTTCCGGGTATGTGCTGGAAAAGGAGATTGTACCGTTGGACTGGGATTTGACTCACAGTCTGAATGCTCAGGTGACCCTGATGACGAATAATTTTGGACTGAGCGTTATCGGGAAACTCAACTCGGGATTGCCTTACAGTCCGGAGATCCCGTATGAGCGTTTCGATGTCAAAGCCAATTCGGGACGGAAACCGTTTTACAAGAATGTGGATATGCAGGCCTCCTATATCATGAAATTCAGCGGGATGAGACTGAAGTATTTCTTCAAGATCTTCAATCTGTTCGATTTCAAGAATGAGCGCTATGTTTACGGAGATACCGGCCGGGCTTCTTATACCTATTACAGCCGGTCCCAGTACGAAACCAATGCCTTGAAAAACGAGTATGGAAAAGTCGGCGTTCAGACCTATGACGATTACATCAAGCGGCCGACCTATTTCTATCCTCCGCGTGAAGTTCGACTGGGCGTAATGTTTGAATATTAGGCAAGACGGTAAAGGAGTCCATGTATGCGACGATATGCGATTATTTTGATGTGGTTGTTTCTGACCCTCCCGATGGCAGCCGGAGGGATTACCAAGGTCGGCACGACCTCGGCCAATTTTATGAAGATAGGGCTGTCCAGCCGAATCGAATCGATGGGCGGCGCCTATGCCGGTCTGGGTGATGATATTGCATCGCTGCAGTTGAATCCGGCCGGAATGGCCCGCTGTCAGTCCCAGGCCATGTTCACCTATGTGGATTGGCTGGCGGAGACTCAATTCAATTATTTTGGATTGCTGATGAATCTGAATCAGTTCGGATCGATCGGTCTGGGGATTTCCACCTTCAGTTCCGGCGATATGGCAGTCCGCACTACCTCTCAGCCGGAGGGTACCGGGGAGATGTTCAGCACCTCCTCATTCGCCGTTTCCCTGTCTTATGGACGCAATCTGACCGACCGCTTTGCGATCGGCGGAACGGCCAAGTATATCCATGAGCGGGTCTGGCACATGAATACCGGAACGATGGCCTTCGATATCGGGACGCTGTTTACCACTCCCTTCTGGGGGGTTCAGTTGGGCGCCTATGTCGCCAATTTCGGTTCCAATCTCAAGCTCTCCGGCCGTGACAGCAAATTCGGTTATGATCCTGACCAAGAGAACGAAGGTACGGCTGAGCTGGTCAATGCCGAATACGAGCTGGAATCCCATCCTCTGCCGCTGCAGTTCCGGGTCGGGATCGGGAAGAGAATGGATATGGGGGCTTTTTCCCAGTTGACTGCCGCTATCGATGCCGTTCATCCCAACGATAATACCGAATATATCAATACCGGCCTGGAATACGGATTCAAGAAGATGGTATTCCTGCGAGTCGGTTACAAGAATATGTTCGAAAAAGACGGCGAACAGGGATTGACCTTCGGCGCCGGCCTCAACTACCGTTTCGGTCAATCCTGGATGGTGGTCGATTACGCCTATTCCGAATTCAATCGTCTGGATTATGCGCAGCGGATTTCACTGGGAATCAAATTCTAAGGCAGTAAGGAGCTCATTCATGTATCGACTCAGAAATAGTCTTATCCTGCTGACCATCATTCTGCTACCGGCGTTGATGATGGCCGATAAGAAAAAGGATTTGGAATACCTTCAGTCCGGTCTGAAGGGCAAAACCGGTTCTCAGCGTCAGCAGTGGCATCAATTGGCCAAGCAATACTGGTTCAATTATATCATCAACGATAATCTGGGGCCCAACCAGGAAGCCATCATGAACGGCAACAAGATCTCCACCCTGGTTTATAATCAGGGCTCGATCAGCTCCTCTGCGGCCGATGAATACGGCAACCTGGATATTCGCTGGGAAGGCCTGGGTTATGGATACGAATTCGGTCCCTTTATCGGGGCCAAGGTGCGGGTCAAAGACCGTACTCATCCGGACACCTATACCGAGATGGACGGTAACGGCAATGTCAAGCTGGACAATAACGGCGATACGCTGTTTTATGTTCACATGGTCAGTGACGGCTATGTCTCGGGCGGGGCTGAGGTCTCACCGGACGGTGAAACCCTGTGGGGATTGGCTCCGCTGGCTTACAGCGATCTGAAGAATGATGAAGGCAAGTTTGTCGATTATCTGGATGTCAACAGCGATTACATTCCAACCAGCGATGATGTCGATAAGGATAAGGACGGAAAGCCCGATTCCTGGCCCTCCAGTTGGTACAGCCAGAGTCTGGGTGCGTTTGCCTGGCCGGGTGCCATGCAGCAGAATGCCTCCAATGCCGATAAAGAGTGCTTTTTTGTGGTGGATGATCGCAGCAATAAGGAATTCAGTTATCGCCCCTTCACCACCGATACCACCCGCGGCGGTCTGGGAATCGAAATCGAGTGCCGCTTTTACCAGTGGAACAACCCCTTGGCCGAGGATATCATGTTCATGATCTATACCATCACCAACAAGAGCGATCAGGATCTCGACTCGGTCATTTTCGGGATGTGGGGCGATCCTCATGTCGGCGGTTCCAACAACTATAACGATGATCTGGCCAAGTTCCAGCATTTTGAACACCCCTCCGGCAACAAACAGTTGGATTATAACCTGGTGTATACCTGGGATGCCGACGGCAAGAGCGATATCGCCGGCAAAAAACCCGGATACATGGGGTATATGTTTCTGGAAAGCCCGGGCTTGGGTGAAGAACGGGATCGTTACGGTAACTTGATCTATGCCGGTGACGGGATCGATAACGATCATGATGGGATAGTCGATGAATCCTGGACCAACGGCCTCGATGACGATCACGACTGGAACGCGGAAACCGATGATGTCGGAGTGGACGGCATCCCCAATACCGGTGATGAGGGAGAGGGTGACGGCAAACCGACGGCCGGGGATCAGTTCGATATCCTCAAGCCGGGAGAACCCAATTTCGAGTTCACCGACCTGGACGAATCCGATATGATCGGGCTGACTTCGTTTGCGTCTCCGGCCGAGAGCTCGGAACACATCAAGGATGATGAAACCGTCTATTCGGAGCTCTGTGCCATCGGGCGCGAGGACGATCTGACCGATATGGCGCCCGGCGACTGGTTGTTCATTTATGGAGCCGGGAAGTTTCCGCTTCATGCCGGAGAAAAGAAACGCTTTTCGGTCGCCCTGATTCTGGGTGAGGATGAACAGGATCTCAAGATCAATGCCGATGCGGCCGCCACCATCTTCTACCGCGGTTATCAATTCGCCAAGCCGCCGGAAAAACCGACCCTGACCCTGGTACCCGGCGATAAGAAGGTTACCCTGTATTGGGATAATGTCTCGGAAACCAATACCTTCGATCCCCTGAGCGGTGTCAATGATTTTGAAGGCTATACCATCTATCGCTCCACCGGCTACGATTTTCTGGATCAGCAGACGGTGACCGATGTCTATGGCGCCAAATTCATGTGGGAACCTCTCAAATCCCATACCGGATCGAGCTGCAAATGGGATCTGGTCGACAGTGTATCGGGAATATCGGAAATCGGCTATTCCAGCCGCGGCACCCACTATTATCTGGGCGATGAAACCGGCCTGGTCCATTCCTATACCGACAGTAACAATGTCATTAACGGCCAGACCTATTATTACGCCCTGGTGGCTTATGACAAAGGCAGCGTAGCGATGGAGGTTCCGCCGACCGAATGCTCCAAGATCATCTCCTACAATTCCACCACCAACGAATTTTCTTTTGATATCAATACCGGGATGGCCATCCCGTGCAGCCGGACTTTGGGATATCAGAAACCGTTTTTGACGAATGCACAGACCGAAAATCAGGATACGGAACGCAAAGCCGGCATGGGACGGGGTGACGGACAAATTAAGCTGAGCATCCTGGATGAACGCCTGGTGGAAAACGGGGATCAGTACAGTCTGGTGTTCGATACCACCGGTGGACTCTCTTATTCGGTATTGACGGAATTTACCACCACAGAGAATGCTACCGCCTATCCGGATAAATATGTGCAACTGTCCAGCACCAATCTGATCGACGGCTCGGTGAGCGTTACCAACTCGAACGGCAATCTGACCTATCAGTCCGGAACCGATTACAGCCTCGACGCGATCGGCGGGCGTTTCATGGCGCTTTCGACCGGCAGCATTCCCTCCGGTGAAGTGGTGAAGATCGCCTATCGCCATGCCCCGATCTATCAGAGCCGGTACTTGAGCGGAGAAGAATACAATCAGCCCTTCAAGGGAGTTCACCTGAGCGTGGTCAACAATACCCTGGGTATTGACAAAACCCTGAGCCGATGGACCAAAGGCAATTCCAATTACCTGGTCGAATCGAGAGGCTATAATGGATTGGATCGCAACCTGAACCATACCAATTACGAAATCACTTTCAGTGATACCAATCAGGTATTGGATACCGCCTATATCACCAAGGATACCATCGGATGTTGTTTCAAGGTCTGGGATGTGGAAGAACAGGAATATGTCAAGTGCATTGTCACCGAGAATCCCAAGACCAAGGATAAAAAATGGAATATCGGTGAAAAGGTGTTTATCTTGTGGCCGCAAAGCAAATGGAGCAATCCTGCCAAGCCGCAGGGATCGGCCGAATTGACCATCAAAGCCCCGGAGGATTCCACCCTGACCCCGCAAGTGTGGCAGAGCGGGGATGTGTTTACCGTCATTATCCATCGTCCCTTTGTCAAGGATGAGTATGCCTTCGGATTGAAAGGACCCGATACCGACACGGCTACGGTCAAGAACGACCTGGATAAAATCTGCATGGTTCCCAATCCCTATGTGGCCACCAATGAGCTGGAATCCAAAAACGAACTGGACAGCAGTCAGCGCGGCCATCGTAAGGTCTATTTCGATCATCTGCCGGCCATATGCACTATCCGGATCTACACCCTGGCCGGGGAGCATCTGCGTACCCTGGAGCACAATTCCGGACTGGATGACGGCAAGGAATACTGGGATCTGATGACCAAGGACAACATGCTGGTCGCTTACGGATTGTACTTGTTCCATGTCGATGCCCCCGGATACGGTACCATGGTCGGGAAGTTCGCTGTGATTCGCTGATTATATCTAAGTTTTAGAAAAAATAGGGGATACGCTTTCCATTGCGTATCCCCTATTTTTATTGGTACAAGTAATAGGGTGGAAATGATTACCAACCTGCATGATTGGTCTGATTGATGGGTGAGGGGGAAAAATGCTGGGGTGAAGGAGCGGAAAGGGAGTAAGCAAAGCATAGCCTAAAATAGAACTGAGTAGGGTAGGGCCGGTAGAGATTAGGGAATAATGGCGGTAGAATGGTAACGAATGATGGTATTTAAGTTTTGATTAATGCCTATCAAAGTATAATAGCGGATTCAGGAGTAATAAAAAAAGGCAGTCCGGTTGGACTGCCTTTTTTTATTACAGAGATCCATCGGATTATCCGATGGGGGGTGAAATTACTTCAGGAGCAGCATCTTTTTGCTTTCGGTCTTGCTGCCGGCCTGCAGGGTGTAGAAATAGATTCCGGATGGGTAGTTGTCGGCGGTAAAGACGATTTCGTGCTGTCCGGCTTCCATCATCTCGTCGCGCAGGGTTTCGACTTTGCGGCCCAGAGCGTCGTAGATCACCAGTTTAACCTGGTCGGCTTTGGGCAGGCTGAAGCGGATGGTGGTGGAAGGATTGAACGGGTTAGGATAGTTCTGCTGCAGCCATTTATCCTTGGCGATTACGATGAGTTCCGATTCATCGACATCGGTTACGCCACCGGGGAAGGTTCCGTTGATTTTGTAAACCTGGCCATTGTAGCTAAAGATATAGCCTGTGTTGGCATTCTTGAAAACACCACCGATCAATTCGATATCCTTTTCGGTTTCGGTGGCCGGGACGGTGATTTCGGTCCAGGTCTGTCCCAGATCGGTGGTGTAGCTGGCTGCGGAAGAGTAAGATGAATCCGGCAGCATTTTAGAACCTGCGATGATAATAGCCTGAGTTCCCGGAACATGAACAAATCCATACACATCAAAATCAGCCGGAGGATTGATCGTACTCCAGGTTTCTCCGCCATCGGTGGTAGCAACGCAGAGATTCTCGCTACCTAATGCCAGACCTCTCTGTGAATCGATAAATGCGATCGAATAGATCCGTGTACCGGATTCGGCTTCTTCAAACGTTTCCCAGGTTAAGCCGGCATCGTAGGAACGGGATACAAAACCATGGGTATAATCGGTAGAGGTGATCCAAACAGTATCACCAATATTGATCATCTGGGTTCCATAGGTATACATGCCTTCATAAGCAGTTAAAAAATCAACACCCTGAACTTCGTCCCACATGTCACCCTTGTCTTCACTGCGGATTAGGTGCATGCCGTTACCGGAGGTACCGTCTCCGTAGGCAATGACGACCGAGTCATTGATGACCCGGATTCCGTCGAACCAGCCCGGATCGGTATACATATAGGCTTCGTACCAATTGGCTCCGCCGTCGTCGGTCTTCCAGATTTTGCCTTCGGCGGTGGCAATTAAAGCAATTTGATCGTCGATTGCATCCATCATGGCTGCCCGACCTTCAATCTCTCCCACCTGGGTGAAGGTGGCGCCGCCGTCGGTCGATCGGAAGGGATAGGTAAACTTGGTGGTGGTATTGACCCCGCAGAACCAGATGGTCTGGCCGTCTTTCAGCCAGCGTCCCTGTTTGTAAACAAGACCGGTCGCAATGGCGCCGTCCTTCTGGACCTCAGTGGCGGCTTCCAGGCTGATCGGGGTTGACGAAGATCCCTTTTCGGCTTCCAGTACCCAGACGTAGGCATCATCTTTCCAGACACCGAAATCGGTGCTGTAATTGACAAACACATACTCATTCTTGCCGTCATTATCCATATCCTCAGCCGGTGATCCAAAGAAAAATCGGGGGGAAATGGTGGTGGTGCTGTCCGGTGAGAAACCGCTGTATTCCCAGGCATCGAAGGCGATATTGAGATTCCAGCTGGTCGAATCGGAGGGATCGCCGCTGCCTTTGTATTCCAGATCAAAGATCTGGCCGTTGGTCTCTCCGCCGATCATCAGACTCATTAGCCCATCTTGATCCGGATCGGCCACCCACAGGGTGCGAAGCTTTCCGCCGGATTTTCTGGGGATGTGAAAGGATTTGACGTCGGCTGCGGTGATCTGACTGACATCGCTGATGTTGGTGATGACATAAACCGTGTTGCCCGGTTCAGTTCCGGCAATATACATCTCGTTGATGCCGTCGCTGTTGACATCGGCCACCCGGATGCTCTCCAGCGCACCCTCATCGATGCCTGCATCGGTGGTGATGTTCATCAGTGAATCCACCATTTCGTATGTATCAGGTCCGGTGCATTCGACGAAATAGAGCTGGAACATGTTCCAGACCATAACATAGATCTCTTTGTTTCCGTCATTATCCAGATCGCCGATGGTGGCGTTGTAC
>JAGOEH010000140.1 GCA_017997825.1 Candidatus Delongbacteria bacterium
GATAGTAGCGGTCGAATCCGGACACCATCAGGATCTGCTTGAAGAGCTGGGGGGATTGAGGCAGAGCATAGAATTTACCCTTGGAGAGACGGCTGGGGACTATGAAGTCGCGGGCTCCTTCCGGGGTGCTGTTGATCAGAAATGGGGTTTCGATTTCCAGAAACCGGTTTTCCTGTAAATAATTACGGACCAGGCCGGCAATCTGGTTTCGCATGATAAAGGCCTGCTGCATCTCGGGACGCCGCAGATCCAGATATCGATACTTGAGACGCAGTTCTTCCCGGACATCAATCTTATCTTCAATAGCAAAGGGAGGCGTTTCCGAACGATTCAAAACCTCCAACTGCTGACCGATAATCTCAATTTCCCCGGTTTCCATCTTGGGATTGATCATCTCCTGAGGACGAAGACGAACCTTGCCCTTGAGTGAGATCACATATTCCGAACGAAGAATGTCGGCAGTCTGATGGGAGGCCGGATCGATGCTTGGATCGAAGACGATCTGACAGATTCCATATCGGTCACGCAGATCGATGAAAATAACGCCGCCATGATCACGCCGTTTATTGACCCATCCATGCAAAATCACGGTTTGATTCCGGTGGTGAGCTCTAAGTTCGCCGCAGGTGTGAGTACGTTTACCAAGCATAACATTCGACTCCTTGTAAAATAATCTTGATCCTTTCGATCCGTCGTCGCGTTGTGGTCAATCAGGATTATTTAACATAAAACAAGCGGATTGTCAAGTGAATAGTCGAGATAGGAACCAGAATAAATTGAAAAGGAAGATTTAAGGGTATTTTGGTTTGCATAAGATATATTATGTAAACTTGAAATCGAGCGATCGGCTTCCCTGTTTTGTGTCGCTGAATTTTGATATTGCTTTTTATACGGAATCTGATTATTTTTTAAGTATGATTAAAGCGATCAACCCAAAACCCATCAGAAGAAAACTCCATGATCCCGGAACATTATACACAAGCGGCTGAAGCAATCGCCTCATCCCGGCATCTAATCGCATTCACCGGTGCGGGTATCTCGGTGGAAAGCGGTGTACCTCCCTTCCGTGGTCCCGGCGGAATTTGGAATCACTATGATCCCCGTCTGCTGGAAATTGATTTTTTTCGCCGGTTTCCTCAACAGAGTTGGGAGACTATTCGAAAAATATTTTATCGCTATTTCAATCACGCGGATCCCAACCCGGCTCATCAAATTCTGGCGGAACTCGAGCACAACGGAACACTCAAAACAATTATTACCCAGAATATTGATAACCTGCATCAGGCGGCAGGCAGTCAAAACGTGATCGAGTTTCATGGTAACTCCAGCTATTTGATCTGTATGGATTGTCACACCCGTGTTCCGGTTCGGCCGGAACTAATCGAAATGGTTCTACCGAAGTGCATGGATTGCGGTGGAACTCTGAAACCTGATTTTGTTTTTTTCGGCGAACCGATCCCGGATCAGGCCTATCATGATTCAATGAGAGCGGCATACCAGGCCGATGTCGTATTGGTTATCGGATCGACCGGTGAGGTTATGCCGGCCTGTAATGTTCCTTTCACGGCCAAGGAACATGGGGCCACCATTATTGAAATCAATATCCAAGCCAGCCGTTTCACTTCTTCCATTACCGATATCTATATTCCGGATCAGGCCGGAACCGGAATGCGGGAAATCAAACGGCGTCTGAACTTTAAAGAGGGCTCAACCCTATCGAGCGGAAGCGAGTGATCCCGGATGCCTTGCCTGCTTTCTAAAATACTCTCCCGAATCAAATCGACCAGCCATAGACGGGTAATTCGAATACCTTGTTTAGTAATCGGCTGGATCATTATTTATCTGATAGCCGTAGAATTCAATTTCCTTTGGCTGTTCGGAAAATCACCGAGTATCCGTCAGCTTACTCATCCTGATCTGAACATTGCTTCCGAGCTCTATTCCGCCGATGGCGAACTGATCGGCAAGTATTTTCTTCAGAACCGGAGCCTGGTCGATTTTTCGGATATTCCGGATCAATTGAAGAATGCTCTATTAGCCACAGAGGATATTCGATTCTATTCCCATTATGGAATCGATGTAAAAGCGACTCTGGCGATATTTTGGTACTTAAGTCAAGGCGACAATCGGGGCAGCAGTACTCTGACCCAGCAGCTGGTCAAGAACCTTTTTAATATCAGGGCTTACAGTTCAAAAGGATTATTAGAACATATCCCCTATTTAAGAACCATGATCTATAAAACCAAGGAATGGATCAATGCGGTTTTGTTGGAAAGTTTTTATTCCAAGGATCAGATCCTGACTACCTATTTGAATACCGTTGATTTCGGAAGTAATGCGTTTGGAATAAGAACCGGAAGCAAAACCTTTTTTGGGGTTGAGCCGAAGGATCTGAAAATTGAACAAGCGGCTCTATTGGTAGGAATGCTGAAGGCCCCGACCTATTATAGTCCGGTTCTTAATCCTGAGAATTCTTTAGGACGTCGCAATGTGGTTTTGGGGCAAATGCTCAAGTATGGAATGATTTCCCAATCGGCACATGATTCGCTGATCCATCTGCCAGTCAGCCTGAACTATTCGGTTGAACCCTACTATTCGGGGACCGCGGATTATTTCAGGGAAGCGGTCCGGTCACAATTGAAAATATGGTGTAAGGAGCATGGCTATGATTTGTATGGAGACGGTTTACGGATTTACTCCACCCTGGATATGCGAATGCAGCGCTATGCCGAATATGCCATGAAAAAGCATATGGCCTGGCTGCAGCGGGTATTCTATATGCATTGGGAAGGCCGGAATCCATGGGTTGATGCTGATGATCGGGAAATACCCGGCTATATTGAAGCCATCGCTGCTCAAACCCCTTTTTATCAGCAATTAATGAATGATTATCCCGATCAACCCGATTCCATCCTGAAAGCCCTGAGTCTTCCCCATCCGATGCATCTTTTCAGTTGGAAGGGTGCCACGGATACGGTGATGAGTCTGATGGATTCGATCCGCTACTATGAAAAGCTTCTGCATGCCGGATTTGTTGCGATGGATCCGTTTACCGGCCATATTAAAGCCTGGGTCGGTAATAACGATTTTCAATTCTTTAAATACGATCATGTCAAGGATTCCAAACGGCAACCGGGATCCACCTTTAAAGCCTTTGTCTATAGCGCCGCTTTTGATCAGGGGTATGGTCCCTGCGATACACTGATCGATCAGCCGGTCACCGTTCATTATACCGAACAGGGTCAGAACAAATCCTGGTCTCCCCATAACGCGGAATGGTCTTTTTCACTCTCCCCTATGACCCTGAAACATGCCTTCGCCAAGTCGGTCAATTCAATTGCCGTTCAACTGGCTCAGAAGGTCGGCTGGTCCACCGTGATCGATTATGCTCATAAAATGGGAATTCAGAGTCCCCTCGACACGGTCCCTTCCGTTTGTCTGGGCTCAAGTGCTGTTACCCTGCAGGAATTGGTCAATGCCTATTGTCCGTTTATCAATGGAGGATATAGAATTAACCCTGTATATATTACAAAGATTGAGGATCAGAATGGCTATGTGATTTATAAACAAACCATTCAATCTGAAAAGGTCCTGTCGGATGAAACGGCATATCTGATGAAAATTATGCTGCGCAGCGGATTGGAAGAACCGGGAGGAACCGTTCAGGCGTTGTTTGCCTATGACCTGTTCCGTTACAAAACCGATTTCGGAGGAAAAACGGGAACCTCTTCCGATCATGCTGATGGATGGTTTGTCGGAGTCACCAAAGATTTGGTGGCTGGGGCTTGGGTCGGCAGTAACAATCCCTGTATCCATTTTCGTACCTCCGATATGGGTGAAGGTTGTAAAACCGCTTTACCCATTTTTGGAATCTTTATGGAAAAACTCTTTCAGGATCAGACCTTTGATTACCTGAAGGGAAGATTCCCCAAGAGCAAACAACCCATCAGCAAGGATTATTCCTGTCATACTCCCTATATTCCGCGTGATTCAGCGGCATTATCGGATACCGTGACCGATTCCAGTCGGGTTACTCAGGATCATCCGCTTCCCTGATCATCAATCCTTTGTTCGGATCTCGCCATACATCCTGTTTGTATTTCGATCTTTAAAATCAGGATTTTATGCTTAAATACAAAATGGATCTTGACAAAGTCTGTAATTTTTATTATATATGTGCCCATCTTTATGAAAGTGAGGACGAACTGAATACTTGGCTGAGCTTAAAAAACAATTTTATATCGAAGTATACGGCTGTCAGATGAACCGTTATGATGCCGACATTTTGTCCGGCATCATGCAACAACAAAACTTCACTCCATCCTCCAGTATCGATCATTCCAACTACATTTTTGTTCATACCTGTTCAATCCGTCAGCATGCTGAAGACCGTGTTCTGAACCGATTAACCGCATTGTCGGCCATCAAGAAGAAACGGCCCGGTTTAAAAATTATACTTACCGGTTGTCTGGCCCAGCACAAAGGCCAAGAACTGCTTCGGCATTATCCCATGCTGGATTTGGTGTGCGGTCCCGATGAGTATCGAAGAATGCCGGATTACTTGAGCCGGTTGGATCAGTCGGGATTCTCTCCGGTACACACTCAGCTGAATGAGGATGATTATGGGGATTGCCTGGCTTATCAGAATCGCTCGAATGGGAATGCCTTTATCTCGATCATGAGAGGCTGCAATAATTTCTGTTCCTATTGTATAGTACCCTATGTGCGAGGTCGGGAGCGCAGCCGGGATCCTCAGTTCATCCTGAACGAGATCAGAGCCTTGGATCCTGAACGTTTCAAAGAGATTACCCTACTGGGTCAAAATGTCAATTCCTATCGCTATCAATCAACCGATTTTCCGGATTTGCTGGAAATGATCCAGAATGAAACCTCAATCGATCGGGTCCGATTCATGACCTCTCACCCTAAGGATCTGTCGAATAAACTGATCGATTCGTTTGCCCGATTATCATGCCTCTGCCGTCATATCCATCTCCCCTTTCAATCCGGTTCCGATCGGATTCTGCTATCGATGAACCGGGGCTATACCCGCGACTACTTTATCAATCTGGTCGGGCGTATCCGGGATCGTATCCCGGGAGTGAGTCTTTCAACCGACGTGATTGTCGGTTATCCCGGCGAAACCGAAGAGGATTTTCTGCAGACGCTGGATCTGTTATCCCGGATGGAATGTGAAGATGCTTATATGTATAAATACTCTCCCCGTGAAGGAACCCGTTCGGCCGATTTACCGGAGAGCCTGACTGAAGAGGATAAAGTCATTCGGTTGAACCGGCTGATAGCCCATCAGCTTCGTATTTCTCATCAGAGTCTGCTTCGTCGGATTGGCCAAACGATGGAAGTCATGGTTGAACGCCGGAGTAAAAAGGATTTATCCGAGTGGATCGGACGATCGCGGGAAAATAGTATGGTCGCCTTTCCATCTGATGATCTCGTTCCTTTTCAGTTAGTCAAGGTGGTTGTTACCGATGTTATTGGAAAAACCCTTAAAGCCAGGCCGGTAGATCAATGAGACCGATCGAAACCTATTTTGCTACCCCTCTTCCCTGCCCGATTACAATCGCGGTCGATGGACCGGCTGCGTCCGGGAAAAGTACTACCGCTAAAGGGATTGCCGATCGGTTGGGCTTGTTGTATATTGATACCGGAGCCATGTATCGTTGTCTGACCTGGAAAACAATCCTGAACCATCTGGATTGTGAGGATGCAGCATCCATTATAGCATTGCTGAATCAGACCGAAATTGAGCTCGACTATACCGAAGGCGTGCTGACGGTTCGGTTGGACCGGAATGATGTCAGTGAAATTATCCGGTCTCCCCAGGTTTCGGCACGGGTTTCCGAGATCTCCGCCATTCCTGAAGTCCGTTCAAAAATGGTGGAATGGCAGCGCCGAATGGCTCAGGCCCGTGATTCCATCCTGGATGGCCGGGATATTGGAACGGTCGTACTGCCGAATGCCACCCTCAAAATCTTCATGATTTGTTCCCTGGAATCTCGGACTGAACGACGTATGGAAGAATTGCGCCGTAAAGGGATATCGATTTCCCGCGCCGAGGTAATGGCCGATATCGAAAAACGGGACAGGATCGACAGTTCACGCGCCACCGCTCCGCTTAAACAAGCTGATGACGCTATTCTGGTCGATACCTCACAGCTTTCCATTCCCCAACAGATCGACCAAGTGATTCAATTTCTCCACCACAAGGTAAAAACACTATGAGATTAGGATATCGAATGGTCGCGCTCACAACTGGACTGATCCTCAAGGTTATATTGGGAGTCAAAACCTATGGAGAGGAAAGGATTCCCTCCCGGGGGCCCTTCATCATCGCGGCCAATCACAATTCCTTTTTTGATCCTCCGCTGATCGGTTCACTCTTTCCCCTGGAAATGGCGTTTGCCGCAAAAAAGGAGTTGTTTTCAATCCCCATTTTCGGTCGATTCATCGCCTATCTGAATTCCATTCCCGTTGATCGGAACAAGATGGATCTGGCCTCGATGAAAGCGATTATTCGATCGGTTACAGTCGATCACAAGTGTCTCTTGATCTTTCCGGAAGGAACCAGACGGAAAAAGAACAGTTCTCCTCAGGCCAAACGCGGAATCGGTCTGATCGCTCATAAAACAGGAGTCCCGATTATCCCGGTTTATATTCATGGAACCAATCGAAAACTGAAAGCTATTTTTCGTCTGGCCCCCTGTTTTCTATATTATGGCGAACCCTTTACTCCGGAATTTCAAAATGATGATAAAGAAAGCAGTCTGAATGTGGCCGATCAGGTTCTCCAACGTCTGGAACTCATGAGGCAGAAGGTGGTTCCAGTATGAAAATTGTTGTCGCGAAGACATCAGGCTTCTGTTTCGGCGTTGAACGAGCCATCAACAAGGTGATTCAATTGCGGGAAGATTCCGATCCTAAAATCCGGATCTATACCCTTGGACCAATTATCCATAATCCTCAAGTGGTTCACAAACTGGAAAAACTGGATATCCATCCAATCGATGAGGACCAGATTGACCAACTCTCCCCCGATGATCTGATTGTGATTCGCTCTCACGGTATCTCGCGCAGAATCTATCAAAAGCTCTGCGATAAACAAATTACCATTATCGATACCACCTGTCCTTTTGTGAAAAATGTTCATCGCAAGGTGGAAAAACTGGAAGAGGAGCATTATCATGTCGTTATCATCGGCAAACTGGATCACCCGGAGGTGGAAGGGATCATCGGTCACTGTGATCAGCCTCCCATCATCATCAATTCGGCCGATGAGATTACCGATCCGCTTCCCAATCGGATCGGAGTCGTGGAGCAAACCACCACCATGCAGAATCAGGTCCAGGAAATCGTTGGAGTTTTAGCCTTGCATTGTAAGGAAATGCTGGTTTATAACACCATCTGCCAGGCGACCGAAGAACGTCAAAACGAAGCCCGGCTTTTAACCCAGCAGGTTGACCGGATGATTGTGGTCGGAGGAAAAAACAGCTCGAATACCAATCGATTATACCAAATCTGCCTTCTATCGGGAAAACCGGTCGAGATGGTGGAATCCGCCGATGAATTGGATCTGGATAAATTCTATCCCGGAGATTTGGTCGGGATTACCGCCGGTGCCTCTACTCATCATGAGAGCATTCAAGATGTGATTGATAAACTTAGACAGAAATTCAATGGTGAAACCCAAATTTTTCACTAAAACCAGACGGAAAGGAGTCTGATCTATGGAAGAAACAAAAAACCGCAGTATCATTTCGGTAGGTGAAACATCCGATGTGGAACTGGAGTATTCTGAAGCTGAACAACAGGAAATGCTGGATCGGTATGTTAAATCCTTTAAGGATATTTCGGATAACGAAATCCATAAAGGCCGCATCATCCAGATCACCAGTACCGAAGTTGTGGTCGATATCGGTTTCAAATCAGAAGGATTGATACCGGTCGATGAATTTCCGAATGTGGAAGAGCTCAAACTGGGCGATGAAATCGAAGTTTTTCTGGAGAATAT
>JAGOEH010000141.1:0-3913 GCA_017997825.1 Candidatus Delongbacteria bacterium
CTGGTATCGGAATCGCCTCTCCCATCTGCTCGCTTCCCGCCGCAGTCAATTCACTTATATCGCTGTAACCATAATATTATTCGCTTTGAGTCTGTTCGGAGCAGTCAAGGCCGGTCTGGAATTCATTCCCCCGATGGATCAGGGTGAATTGGATATCAGGGTTCAGTTTCCCATGAACTACAATCTGGAAAAAACCGAATCGCTGTTGCGCCGGGTTGAGCAAATGGCGGCTGAATACGGGGAGGTCAAAGCCATCTTTACTCAATTGGGTAATTACGATGAATTCACCCGGGGCAGCCATACCGGGAAGATCTCCATCCGGATGATTCCCAAGAATCAGCGTGATTTTTCCATGACCGAATTCGCTAACCGGATTCGTCCCCGCCTGATCGATTTTCCCGGGGCGGAGTTCAATGTCCTGCTTCCCAAAAGCTTTGGCCCGGATGATCCGGCCATCGATCTGCGTCTGATGGGATCCAATCCGGACACCTTACGCTTATTGGCCGGACAGATCAAACAAATGATGGACCGGATTCCAGGTTGTGCCGATGCTTATATCGATTCCAAAACCGGACGGCCCGAGCTGAAAATCATCCCCGATATGCAAAAACTCTCCCATTACGGACTGACTGTCTACCACCTGGCCATGGCGGCCCGTCTGAGCATGGAAGGCGCCGAAGCCTCAACTCTGCGGGAAAAGGGACGCGAATACGATATCAAGGTTCTCTACCGGGCCGATCAGGTTGACGATCCGGCCAAGATCGGCTATATCCCGATCCAGACGCAACAGGGAACCATTCGATTGAACGAAGTGGCCCGGCTGGAGTATGGGCAAGGCCCTACCAAAGCCACCCGCATCAATCGCATGGAACTGGTGGAGATCAAAGCCAATGTTGCTTCCGGCACCATGGGGGAGATTACCCGGACCATCCAAAATTCCATCAGGAACGATATCCCGCTGCCCGCCGGATACAGCTTCTCGTTCGGCGGTGACAGCGAGTATCTAGCCGACGCCATCACCGATCTGACCAAGGCCGCTATATTGGCCATCATCCTGACCTTTATGCTGATGTGTGCTCTGCTGGAATCCTATAGTCAGCCCATCATGATCATGTCCACCATCCCGATGAGTCTGATCGGGGTCGTCGCCTCCCTGCTGCTGACCGGGACCTCTCTCTCTCTGACCTCGATGATATCCATGATCATGTTGGTCGGAATCGTCGTCAACAACGCCATTCTGATGCTGGACTACACCAATGAATTGCGGCGGAACGGCCAAAGCATCGATCAGGCGCTGCTGGAGGCCGGCCCGGTCAAACTCAAGCCGATTCTGATGTCCACGCTCGCCATCATGATCGGAATGCTGCCGATGGCCTGGGCCTCCGGAGCCGGCTCAGAAGCCCGCGCCCCCATTGCCATCGTCTCGATCGGCGGCTTGATCATCACCACCTTTTTAACCCTGTTTATCATCCCGACTCTCTATCGTTTCCATGAAATCCGCCACGAAAAATCGGGATGTCCTATCCGAACACAACGATCCGATTGACGTAAATAAGCTTGATTCCTTGCCATGACAAACCCGGTCCTTCCCCCAACCGGCGGAAGGACCGGATCTGCCCTATTCACCGGTCGACATCAATTCATCCTTGACGATACCGGACAACGCTTCATCGGACTGGGTCAAGACCCCTCCGACCAATGGTAACCAGCTACATATCAACGAAAGGCACTATGATGGGAATTCAGGAACGAAAAGCCAGAGAAAAAGAGAAACGACGCAATCAGATCCTGAAGGCCGGCGAACGCATCTTTCTGAAAAAAGGGATTGAGAACACCACCATGGAAGAGATCGCGGCCGCCTGTGAATTGAGTAAAGGCACTCTCTACCTCTATTTTAAAAACAAGGAGGATCTGTTCGGCACCTTGATGGCCGAAGCGCTGGATGCCCTGATCCACCTGATGGATACCCGATTTTCTGCCGCCCCCACCCCACGCGACCGGCTGCTGGCTATGGGACAGGCTTATCTGGAATTCAACCGGAAGCATCATGAATACTTCCGGCTGATGAACGGGATTGCCGATCACCGCAATCATAAAACCGAACTCTCCGACCTGACCCTGGAAAATCTGAAAAAGCTGAATCATATTCTGGGCTCGATGACCCGGGTGATTCAGGAGGGCGAACAAGCCGGGATCATCAAACCCCAGCAAGACCCCCTGATGATGACACTGGTTTTCTGGGCCGCCTCCAATGGAGTGATGGCTTTGATGGATCAAATCAGCCTCCATCAGGAACCTGAGATTACCCGCTCCTCCGAATTACAGGTTCTGAACCGCTTATTCCAATTCAATCATGAACAAGGCCTCAACACCCTGTGGGAAGCCCTGACTCACGGAATAAGAATGGACTGATTGAAAATAGCGTGATCCCAAAAAAGGATTTGACATTTTGTTAAAATCGATTAAATTATGGCTGAGTGTTTTTATGCCGTTATTCGTCCGTCAACCTCAAGTCTTTCAATCCATTCAGGGGAAAGCCTATGGTGATGCATCTTGAGTTTATCAGAACCGCCAAACGCTTTAAAGACAAAATTGCCATCCGCGACAGATCCACCAACAAGGATGTCACCTATTCCAAAGCCTTGCTGGCCTCTCTGATTTTATCCCATCGATTTCGGGATTATAAGGAAGGTTTTATCGGGATCATGATTCCAACCTCGGCCGGAGCGATGCTGTCCATTCTGGGGTGTCTGATGGCCGGCAAGGTTCCGGTGATGATCAATTACTCGACCGGAGCTGCCTCCAATGCCGAATATGCGCAGAGCAAATGCGGATTTAAAACGATTATCACCTCCCGGGCTCTGGTGGAAAAGATCGGATGCCGCCTGGTCAATGGGATGGTATTCATTGAAGATATCATGAAAAAAATCGGCTGGGTGGATAAAATCCGGGCCGCCATCTGGAGTCTCCTCCCCTTACCGATCCTGCTTCATATGGTTCACCGGGGTGAAGATCGTGATAATCTGGTGATTCTGTTCACCAGCGGCAGCGAAAAGGATCCTAAAGCGGTCCAACTCACACACCGCAACATCAGTTCCAATATCGAGGGAATCAGTCAAGCCCTGTCTTATTCCAGTTCCGATATCATGCTGGCCAATCTTCCCCTGTTTCATGTATTCGGTCAGAATATCAATTTCTGGCTGCCGCTGATCAATGGAATGACGGTCGTAACCTATGCCAATCCCCTGGAATACCGGGTCATCTGTCAGATCATCCGGGAAGAGAAATGTAGTCTGATGGTAGGAACTCCGGTATTCTTCGCCGGCTACCTGCGCCAGGCTCAGCTCGGGGATTTTACAAGTATCCGGATCGCCGTGGCCGGGGCGGATAAAATGCCGGACAATATCCGGGAATCCTTTGTCGAAAAGCACAACCTGATTATTCTGGAAGGTTACGGAACCACCGAAACCAGTCCCGTCATCTCCACCAACAGCCATAATCACATCAAACTCGGCAGTGTCGGTCGTCCTCTCCCCAACGTCAAAGTCAAAATCATCGATCCGGATTCCGGACATGAACTCCCCTCCGGACATACCGGAAAAATCCTGGTCAAGGGCGATCTGGTCATGCCGGGATACCTGGATGATCTGGAGGAAACCTCGTATCGGCTGATCAACGGCTGGTACGATACCGGTGACATGGGGATGCTCGATGAGGATGGTTTTTTATGGCACAAGGGGCGGCTGAAACGATTCATCAAAATCGGGGGTGAAATGATCTCGCTGGTCAAAATCGAAAACGCCTTGGAAGAGATCCTGCCGGAAGGTGTAACCTGCTGTGTGGTGGAGGTTCCCGATTCACTCAAGGGTGCCAAAATCGTCGCCGCCGTAACCGAATCCGTCAATGAAAAAGA
>JAGOEH010000141.1:4013-7995 GCA_017997825.1 Candidatus Delongbacteria bacterium
TCAAAATCGAAAACGCCTTGGAAGAGATCCTGCCGGAAGGTGTAACCTGCTGTGTGGTGGAGGTTCCCGATTCACTCAAGGGTGCCAAAATCGTCGCCGCCGTAACCGAATCCGTCAATGAAAAAGAGATTCTAAAGAAACTGGCCAAGGTTTTGCCCTCGATCGCAATTCCTAAAAAATTCATCGTTATTCCTGATTTCCCCAAAATGGGCAGCGGTAAAATCGATTTCCGCCATATCACCGAACAGGTTAGAACCCTGATCCGCCGATCGACATAACCCCGCACCGGCCGCTTTCATTCCCAAGGGAGATACCATGATGCACCAAAAAATCATCATCCTGGATTTCGGTTCCCAATATACCCAGCTCATCGCCCGCAAAATCAGAGAAAGTCAGGTTTTTTGCGAGATTTACAATTATGATTACTACCCGGAATCCATGGATTCGATCAAAGGCATCATCCTGTCCGGCAGTCCCTATTCCGTTTACCAGGATCAATCCCCCCAGCCGGATCCCAGGATCTGGCAGACTCAGGTACCGGTGCTGGGAATCTGCTACGGCATGCAATGCATGTCCCTCCATTACCAGGGTAAAATCAGACGCGGCCACACCGGGGAATACGGAATGGCTCAAATTCGGCAGACGGAATGCCAAAGCCCATTATTTGAAAGCCTTCCGGACCAGTTTCAGGTCTGGATGAGCCATGGGGATTCCGTCATCGAACCCCCACCCGATTTCCGGATTGCGGCCCTCTCCGACAACGGAATCATCGCCTCGATTGTCAATACCCAGCGGCATTTATATGGGGTGCAATTCCATCCTGAAGTAGTCCACACCCCATTGGGCAAGGAAATCCTGCAGAATTTCCTGTATCGAATCTGCGGATGCTCCGGCGACTGGAAAATCAGCAACTTCATCCAGGAACAGATCCGGCTCCTCCGGGATCGAATCGGAAAAGACAGGGTCATCTTGGCCTTGAGCGGCGGGGTTGACTCTTCGGTCGCCGCCGCCCTGCTCCATCGGGCGATCGGGCCTCAATTGCAGTGCTTTTTTATCGATAACGGCCTTCTCCGTAAAGATGAAGCCCGTAAGGTCCAGCAAAGCTACCGCACCATGGGCGATCTGTCGATCGAATATGTCGACGCCTCCGATCTGTTTCTTAAAAATCTGGCCGGGATCAGCGATCCGGAACTGAAGCGCAAAAGCATCGGACATACCTTTATCCAGGTTTTCGAAAACCAGTTGCATCACTATCCTGACGCCCGTTATCTGGTTCAGGGAACCCTCTACCCGGACGTCATCGAAAGCCAATCGCATAAAGGCCCTTCCGCCACCATCAAAACCCATCATAATGTGGGCGGATTGCCCGATACGATGAAACTCGAACTGATCGAGCCGCTGCGTGAATTGTTCAAGGATGAGGTCCGCCAATTGGGACTCTCACTGGGCGTACCGGAAGAGATCATCCATCGCCACCCCTTTCCCGGACCGGGATTGGCCGTTCGGATCCTGGGAGAGCTGTCGCCCGAGAAAATCCGGTTATTGCAGGAGGTGGATGACATCTTTATCCGGGAACTGACCGAAGCCGGTTACTATCGGCAGATATCCCAGGCGCTGGCCGTCCTCCTGCCGGTCAAATCGGTCGGGGTGATGGGCGACGAACGGACCTATCAATATGTGGCAGCCTTGCGGGCTGTCGTCACCACCGATTTTATGACCGCCGATATCTTCGAATTCCCCTCCTCATTCCTCAAACAGGTCGCCGCTAAAATCATCAATCAGGTTCAAGGAGTCAACCGGGTCGTTTATGACATCAGCAGCAAGCCCCCAGCCACCATCGAATGGGAATGATTACCTCCTCGAAACCTTCAATAGACACTATACCTTTATCCAGGACCGGGCTTACCCGCTGCTGAATACGGCCACCCTGTGCCTGCTGCATGTCTTAAAACGGCGTCACTACCATCAAGTCCTGGATATGGGATGCGGGCAGGGAGGAGTGGGACTGGGACTCCTCTTCCACCACCGGGCACACCGTCTCGTTTTCCTGGATCACCAGCTCGAGTTTCTGTCCATGGTCCGGCTGAATCTGCTTCACAACGGACTTTGCGATCAGGCCGGAATCATCCGGGCCGATCTGCTCAGCGCCGACCGCCTCTTCACCCCTCATTGCTTTGATCTGGTATGCCTCAATCCTCCCTTCTACCCCCCCGGCCAGGGAAAATCCCCCCGCGATCCATTCCGCCGCCGCAGCTTCATCGCTCCCCAGGCCGATTTTCTCAGCCGCACCTGCCGCGCCGTTTTGCCTATCCTCCGTCCAAAAAGTTATTTTTACCTGATTTATCCTGTTGCATTTTTGGCACAATCGATATATATTTTGGAAAACAGCAGCTTACGACCTACCAACCTGGTTTTCTTTTGTCAGAATGAAACTCGTCAGCCCCGCTATGTGGTCATCGAAAGCCGACCCTATGTCCGATCTCCCCTGGGAGTTGAATTCCTGACACCAGCCGATCTGTCAATCAAGGAGTCTCATGATGTTAGATGAAAAAAAACTGCACCAAGCCAACCAAGCCGCGCGCTCCATCAAAACCGAAATATCCAAGATCATCGTCGGACAGGATGAGGTAATCAATCAACTGATGATCGCCCTGTTTTCAGGGGGGCACAGCCTGCTGATCGGGGTTCCGGGATTGGCCAAAACCCTGATGATCAACACCCTGGCCAGAATTCTGGATCTCTCCTTCAAACGGATCCAGTTCACTCCCGATTTGATGCCGACCGACATTACCGGTTCCGAGATCCTGGAAGAGGATGTCAGCCAAGGGCGCAAAGTATTTCGATTTGTCCAGGGCCCGATCTTTGCCAATCTGATTCTGGCGGACGAAATCAACCGGACACCGCCCAAAACCCAATCGGCACTGTTGGAAGCCATGCAGGAGCATGCCGTGACCGCGGCCGGCAAAAGCTATCCTCTGCCTGAACCCTTTTTCGTGTTAGCCACCCAAAACCCGATCGAACAGGAAGGCACCTATCCTTTACCGGAAGCCCAGCTGGATCGGTTTATGATGAATATCCTGGTGGATTATCCGGATCAGAAGCAGGAAATCGAGATTGTAAAACGGACCACCGGGGCGGACACTTCCCATCTAAAGCCCCTGCTGAGTGCCGGCGAGATTCAGGATATTCAGCACATGATCCGGCAGATCCCGGTCGAGGAATCCGTCATTCAGTATGCTGTCCGATTGGCCCGGAGCACCCGTCCGGTCGACGATCAGGCCCCCGATTACATCAAGAAATACCTGGCCTGGGGTGCCGGTCCCCGAGCCTCCCAATACCTTATTCTGGGAGCCAAAACCAAAGCCATGCTGGAGGGAACCCTGGTGCCTGGAATCCAGGATGTCCAAGCCATTGCCCCCATCATTCTTCGACACCGGCTGATCACCAATTTCACCGCCGAAGCCGAGGGAATCACACCGGATCAATTGATCCGGAAACTATTAACCCAATGATCCACTCATTACCATGACCGACAAATACGGCAATGTTCTGCTGCTCAGCCGGGACCGCACGTTCCGCCAGAGCATCCTGAAAGCGCAGATCAATAAAAACTTCAATTTCAGTGAAGCCGAAAACTTTGAAACCGCCCTGGGCCTGGTCCGGACGGAAGAATTCGGCCTGGTGCTCATCGATTGGCGAACCAACAGCGATTCATGCCTGAATGCGGTCAAGCTCATGATCAAGGATTACCCTAATCTGGGCATCATTGCAGCCGTTTCCCAGGAACAGTACGAAGAACTTGAACCATTGACCCGCTTTCATCTGGACGATATTGTCATCATCCCGCTCGATCCTGACGACCTGGAGCTGCATCTGAAGGAGGTCCGGCAGCGGATCGAGCTGATGGATAAAAACGGGATCATCGGCCGGACCGAAATCATGCGGAATACCATCAATACCCTGATGCAGGTGGCTCCGACCC
>JAGOEH010000142.1 GCA_017997825.1 Candidatus Delongbacteria bacterium
GTCATCAGGGGAATAGACGGTTCACCGGTATTTTCATCATCTCGGTCAATAGTGGCGTTCATTTCGGATCCGGCAAACAATCCGAGCATTTTATCGGTTTGTTGATCCAAGCGATTGTGTTCGGTTTTGGTGCATACAACGGCATAGCCTTTATCTTTCATCATTTGGATCAGATTGAGTTTATCCTTGCGTTTTGAGCGGCAGTTCAATTCGGGGTTCAAACCGGAGAATCCGGAATCATCGGTGACCTGAGTGCTCTCCGGGAGGAAATAAGCGGCGCCGCCGCCCATCAGAACCTCGATTTCATATTCTTCTGCCAGTTGACGAGCGATTTCAGTTTCTTTTCCTCGATCCATTATATTGGCAAAAAATCCGGCCGGAGTGGCATGCGTCAAACGCGTATCGGTGATCAATCCGGTAGGGATCTGTTTTTTTTCGGCTATATCCAGCATGGTTTCGGTTGGATAGCCATCGGCATCCAATCCGACCATTCCGGAACGGGACTTTTTCCCTGAAGCGATCGAGGTCGCCGCTTCCGATGAGCCGGTTACAATCTGGCCATACTGGTTGTTCAGGCACATCCCGGTGACTCCTTCATTCATGATCCGTTCAAAAAAGGTGCGATTGGGGTTCTGAAGAGCTATATTCCGATACAGAAGAAAGGCCATATGGGAGAAACCAAGACCATCGCCGATTACCACTATCACCCGAACCCGATTGGCCAGGGCCTGGTTGATAACCGGAAAAAAATCGGTGTTTTGATGAACGCCTTGGAGCTGCCGGGTGTATTCCTCGGGTCCGATCGCCCCGATGGGTATCGGAGCACTGGTATGGGCACCGGTTGACCAGGTTACCTGCAGGCTGTCCGCCAGCACCTGGTTCAGCATTTTGGACGCCTTGTTCCCGGCAGACCAAAACAATTGATCACCGGTCTTTTCCTTTTTACTGCAGTTGATCAGTAATCCTATTGCGCACAAGAGTAAAGCAATCGAACGTAGCATCAGACTCTCCCAGTTTAGACGGGTTCATTCTCCAGTCGGCCGATCAGGCTAAGATCCGATTCAATCGATCGGTTGAGCCGATCAGAGGTGGATAAAATTATAACCAAAACCGGAACGCCGCGCAAGTCATTTTTGGGGGGATTAACAACCCATTCGATAAATCCGATGGTTGGAGAAGAAACGAATTGAAGAAAGCGAATCATGGGAGAGCCCCCGACGGTCAGGGCGTTATGGAGCGGGAACCCAACACGATCGGGGTTCTCTAAAAACCCTTGTTATCCAAGCTAAAAACTCTGAATCTGAAACTTTAGATGTTTTTAAAGAAAACTCTTGTCAAACGGCTGAGGAGTGTTATATTATTCAGGATAATCCACCATACCCGATGAGGAAGCGACGATGAGTCTGTTGAAAAGTTATTTCAAAGTGAATCTGTTATATCGAATGCTGGGCGCATTGGTGATTGGGATGATGAGCGGATTATTCCTTTGGTGGATCCAGCTCCATACTGATCTACCGATTCCGGATTTTCTCCGGATTTATGTTCAGCCGCTGGGGATGATCCTGGTCAGTTTATTGAAGATGGTGGTCATCCCGATCGTATTCTTTTCACTGATTGCGGGTGCATCCAGTCTGCCGCTCAAGCAGTTTGGGCGGGTTGGATTGAAGGTCATGGGATGGTATATTGGAACCTCGCTGATCGCTGCTCTTTTGGGGACAGCCATCGCGCTGTGGATCCGGCCGGGGGAGAGCGTCATTGACTTCAATCGGTTATCGGGCACTCAGGCTTTGGAATCGGGGATCCCGGAACAAATCCATTTAGGGATCGGACAGCTTTTGATCGGAATGTTCGAGAATCCTTTTTCATCTCTGAGCCGCAGCCAATTCCTGCCCATTATCGTATTTGCCATTCTGTTCGGGTTGGCTTACCGGGTCGTTTTGGAGCAGAACCGGACCGAAACCAACCGGGATTATTTATCGCCGATCCTGAACCTAATCAATCAAAGCCTGTTTAGAATTGTGGATTGGATCATGGAGTATGCTCCGGTCGGCATTCTGGCCTTATCCATTGTCAATTTTTCGAGTTTGGGGCCTCAGTTGATTCTCCCCTATTTTCGATTGGCTGTAGGGGTAATTCTTGGTATTATGGTAATGATTGGGGTGGTTTATTCGGGATTGGTAATGATTTTTCTCCGCCGTTCGCCCTGGGGAATCTACAAACAAATTCAATCCGCCATCATAACGGCATTTGTGACCCGCAGCAGTGCGGCGACGCTGCCGATCACCCTAAAGACTGTGATCCAGCGGTTGGGCGTTCGGCGGGAATTGGCAGAATTTTCTTTACCCCTGGGAGCCACCATCAACATGGATGGAGTCTGCATTCATTTGCCGATGTTTGCGGTTTTGGCGGCGGCTCTGTTCAGTATTCCGCTTGGATTCAGCCGGATCAGCATGATGGTTTTGATGACGGTACTGGCCAGTATTGGGGCCGGAGGGGTGCCGGGGGGTAGTCTAATGCTGCTGTTCATCATTCTGGATGCCATCGGGCTGAGTGAAACCCAAACCGCCAGTATTGTTCTGTTTGCGATGGGTATCAATCCAATTCTGGATATGTTCGAGACGGCCAACAATGTAACCGGCGATATAATTTGCACTTACGTTGTGGGGACCAAAGAAAACATGATCGAACCGATTCTACGGAAGGAAGGAGAATCCGATGGATTTGTGGAAAAAGCTTAAGGGCGAGTTGATTGATATCATTGAATGGCTGGACACATCCAGTGATATCATGGTGTATCGTTTTGAACGATATGGTAATGAGATCAAATATGGAGCTCAATTGGTGGTGCGTGAGTCCCAGAACTGTGTTTTCATTAATGAGGGTCAATTGGCGGATGTATTCGGGCCGGGCACTTACACCCTGGAGACGAAGAACATGCCGATTCTGACGACGCTGAAGGGATGGAAATACGGATTTGCCAGTCCGTTCAAGGCCGAAGTTTACTTTGTCAATATGAAGAATTTTACCAATCAAAAATGGGGAACCATGAATCCGGTGATGATGAGGGATCCGGAGTTTGGGCCGATCCGGATACGGGCATTCGGGACCTATACGATGAGGGTCAAGGATCCGGGATTATTCCTGAAGGAGATCGTAGGGACCGACAAGGATTTTACGACCGAGGAGATCAGTACGCAATTGAGGAATCTGATTGTATCGCGGTTTTCGGATGTGATTGGCGAGAGTAAGATTCCGATCTTGGATTTAGCGGCCAATTATGATGAGATGGGGGGGTATGTCACCCAGCGGATTCAGCAGGATTTTCTAAGTTATGGGCTGGATGTCAACAAGTTGTTGGTGGAGAATATATCGTTGCCGCCGGCGGTTGAGGAGGCATTGGACAAGCGAAGCAGTATGGGAATTGTCGGCAATCTTCAGAATTACATGCAGTTTCAGGCTGCCAATGCCATGCAGGATGCAGCGGCCAATCCCGGAGGGGTAGCGGCCGGAGGGATTGGTATGGGAATGGGATTTGCCATGGCCAATCAGATGGCTCAATCGATGGCCGGTCAGATGCCGCAGGCTCCGGGAAGCTCTCCTTCCGGACCGCCTCCCCTGCCGAATGCCACTGTAATGTTTTATGTAGCGGTCAACAACCAGCAATCGGGACCGTTCGATCTGAATGCTATCCGTCAGATGATCGGGCAGGGATCCATACAGCGGACCCATCTGGTCTGGCGGGCCGGAATGAGTCAATGGATACCGGCCGACCAGGCTCCCGAACTAACATCATTCTTCGGTTCCATTCCACCTCCCTTACCTCCGACCCCATAACCGGTATTATAGACGGAGGATCAATCATTCTAACCTTGATAGTCCTGAGCAATCTCAATTCCGACAGGAGCCGGCGATGAGTGAATTTAAATGCCCCCAATGTGGGGCTATTCTGAATTATGAGCCTGGAACAACCCATATCAAGTGTTCCTATTGTCAGCATGAAAGCCCGATTGAGCTGCGGGAGGTTACGATTGAAGAAGAGAATTACCAGACCTATCTGGATCAGTTAAAGAACTCGGAAGTCACCAGTGATATTCATCTGGTACAATGCAGCGGATGCGGGGCCAGAATGGAGATGAAGCCTAACCTGACCTCCGATCGATGTCCCTTTTGCGGTACCAGCCTGATTGTCAAGGAAGCCGAGATGACCCGATTGATCAAGCCGCGTTATTTGCTGCCGTTCAAGATCAAGGACAAAGAAGCTCAGAACGCATTCCGGAACTGGATCTCACATTTGTGGTTTGCGCCGAATGCCCTCAAGCATCAGGCCAGGGAAAACAAGGGGATGACGGGGATCTATCTTCCCTTTTGGACCTATGACTGCCAAACCAGCAGCGAGTATACCGGCCAACGGGGAGAGGATTACTGGGTCACCGAGGGCAGCGGAAACAACAAGCGTCAAACCCGACATACCCGCTGGCACTCGGTTCAGGGACATCTGGACCAAGCCTTCGATGATATTTTGCTTTCGGCCAGCCAATCTTTACCGTCGGACTACATCAATCGGCTGCAGCCATGGGACCTGCATCAATTGGTGGAATATAGCGAGGATTATCTGACCGGATTCAGGACCGAGAGCTACCAGATCGACGTGGAAAACGGATTCAATACCGCGCGGCAGATCATCGACAGCGAAATCCGGCAGGCCATTGGCCGGCAAATCGGGGGAGATCATCAACGGATCAGTACGCTGGACACCCAAATCCGGGATATCACCTTCAAACATATTTTGCTGCCGGTATGGCTGAATGCTTACAAATTCAAGTCTAAAACCTATCGATTCATGGTGAATGCCCGAACCGGATCGGTTCAGGGGGAACGTCCATGGAGCGTTATCAAGATCACGCTGTTGATTCTGGTGGTGGTGATCGTGCTGGTTATTCTGATGGCCAATCACCAGTAATCATGCATAAATAATGATGATATTCATTAAATATAGCTTGCTTTTTGGGAATAATCGATGTATTTTGGGCGCGATTCAAGCGAAAAAAAGGAATCAAGCCACCACGGAAAATTAAAGGAGAGCCCTATGGCTGAGAACATCTTTCACCGATCTTCTTCCCAATCTGATCCTTTTGTTGATTCATTTCCCGGTTTCCTCACCCTATCCGAATTCGAACGGGAGGGATTCCGGCTCAAATCGAACGAGGATGATGAGTATCCTTATCAAGAGGGATTCGAGGATGACGGGTATTTTGAAGACAAGGATTTTGAGGAGGATGATGAATTTGATGAGGATGATTATGACGATCAGGAGCTTGAGGAAGATGAAGATTATGATGACATGATCGATGATGAGGATTGACTGCAGCCGGATCGGCCTGGTGCTGTTTCTGATTATTTATGTACACTCCGGGTTGTGGGCATACCCCCCGACAGGCGATTCGGTGGTGATTATCGCTCCGGCTTCACCTTCATCCATCCCGTTGATCGCCGCATCCCGAAGGATGGCCGGAACCCGTATCCAGTTGTTTACCAATCACTCGCAGGCTCATTCTTTATTTCTGAAAGACCATAACCGGCTATTGAGCACCGGATTATCGGTAGCGATCCGGTTTTATCAAGAGGGCATTCCCGTAAGGATTCTCAGTTCGCATATTGCCGGTATGACCTATCTGATCACACTCCGGCCGGATATCAAATCATTCGGGGATCTTCGGCATTCCGTCATCGTGTTGCCATTTGAAGGATCTCCGATCGAGGAGATTACCACTTATTTTATCCGGCATCAGGGATTGCGTGTTCCGGAGGATATCCGTTTTCGATATTCGCCGCTGGAGGCGAGTGTGGAACTGATCCGGCAGGGGAAAATCCAGGCGGCGGTTCTCCCTGAACCCTATGGATCGTTGATGCTCAGCCGGGGAATAGCCATCCATCCTTCCTTGGATTATTATCAATTGTGGAAGGAATCGACCGGGCAATCCAACGGTTATCCCCAGGTTGTTCTGATCGCCAAATCGGAATGGAGCGCTCTCAATTCAGCGTATATCCAGCGGTTACACCGGATGATCCGGGAGGCCATGATCCGGATCGAGCAGAATCCGGATGAAGCGCTCGAGATCGCCGGCGATTCGTTTCATCTTCCCCAGGCGGTTCTTCGATCCTCCATCCAGCGAATCCGTTACCAGTTTATCAGCGAGCATGAAATGGAGCAGGCTATCTACGCCTATTACCGAATCATTGGAAAACCCCTGAATGAATCATTTAAGAATATTTTCTATCTCCCTGCGCAATAACTTGATCGCCTTTGGGCTTTTCATGGCGGCCTGGAGTGTGCTGGCTCTTTTTTTCGATGATTATATTATTCCTTCTCCCCATGCGGTCTATCAAATTTCCGGGGAGCTATGGAACCGGGATTTCGCTATCCACCTCTATGCCACCCTGCATCGTGTTTTATTGGGATTCAGTGGGGCGTTTCTGCTGGGCACTTTTCTGGGACTGGTATCCTATTCATTCCGAATCAAGGAATACATGGAAACAACGCTGGTATTGTTCGAAGTGTTGCCGGGGATCATCATCGGAATTATTTTTTTGTTGATATTCGGCACCGGAGATCCGGCACCGATAGCCCTGATCATATGCTTAACGACGCCGCTGGTAGCCATCAATACGGCCAATACCCTGCTTAAAAAGAACCTGTTGCTGGAGCAGATGATTCTTGTTTCCGGCGGAGGCAAAACCCAGATTATCAAAGATCTGTATATACCATCCCTGATCCCGACGTTACGAGCCAATGCCACGATCGGAATGGGATCCGCCGTAAAAATTGTTGTTTTGGGGGAGTTCATCGCAACCGAAAATGGCATCGGGTATCTGCTAAATATTTCCAAGATCTATTTCAACATGAAAGCCGTCTTTTTTTATCTGGTGATATTATTGCTGTTAATCCTGATTTTTCAAATTCTGATCGGGATACTTTTTACGCTTCTCTTTCAACGCTTTTTATACCCGGATTAGATGAAATGCTGCAGGTCAATCGGATCACCAAAAATTTCCATGCCTCCAACCCGGTAATCTCGAATTTAAGTTTCGAAATTGTATCGGAGGAACGGGTTTGTCTTTTTGCCCCGTCCGGATCGGGCAAAAGTGTTTTGCTTCGAATTCTGGCCGGATTGGATCCTCACTATCAGGGGCAGTTCCATTTTGATAGCTCTTCATTGGGGGTTGTGTTTCAGGAACCGGCATTATTTTGGTACAAGACGATCCGAGAAAACATACTGTATGCATTAAGGCTTCAGCGAAAGGGTATTGGGCCGGAGGAGGAGAAGCAAATGGAGGAATGGCTCGAGGTGACCGGGTTGAAGGGATATGAAGCTTACTATCCGTATGCGGTTTCTGGAGGTATGAAGCAGAAAGCCTCCATTATCCGCTGTTTTTTACCCTCACCCCGCATGGTTCTGTTGGATGAGCCGTTTCATTCGATTGATATCCGATCCAAATCACGGATTATCGATCATATACTCCGGATCCAACCGGCGCCTACTATTGTAATGACGACTCACAATCTGGACGAAATACCATTACTGGCCAATCGGCTGTTATTGTTCAAATCTACGCCTTTGTCGGATTATCAGAGTGTCGGCCTATCGCCTGACATCAGTCTCCAGGCTTTAACGGCTCTGATATTGAAATAAGGTCAAGGCAAGCTTTTCTATCCATAAGGAGTAACGATCATGGCATCCAAATCCAAGACACCATCATCTCGGCCCAATCGGAAAGCGGGACAGCCGCCGACGGGTTCCTCGTCGCGGCCGGAGTCCGTCTCTCAGTCAACATCCCAGCCGCAATCCCCACCCCAACCCTTGAGAATTGTCATGATCAGCCCCGAATGTGTTCCGCTGGCCAAAACCGGGGGATTAGCGGATGTAGTCGGCGCTTTGCCGATCGCTTTAAAGCGGATG